>CAXUJE010000549.1:0-3206 GCA_964251035.1 uncultured Acetobacteraceae bacterium | reverse complement strand
TTCCCGCTTCGCCGCCCTCGCGGCGTAGCCGCCGACTTCGCCAACGGTATCCCCTCTATGATGCACAGCTTGGGGGCGTTGCCGCCGATCTGGCTTCCGGCCGTCTCCGGCCTGCAACAACCCATGCACATACCTCTGGCCAGCAAACCTCATCCTGCTAGGGTTTATGCAGCGGGTGCGGGGTGGGTGGTGCTGGTCGGCTACATGCGGGTGTCCACGGCCGAGCAGAACCTCGCCCTCCAGCGTGACGCGCCACTATCTGCTGGCGTCACACTGGAGCGCATCTACGACGACACCTGCTCCGGCACCGTCACCAACCGCCCCGGCCTTGCCCGCGCGCTGGACGTGGCTCGGGAGGGCGATGCCCTCGTGATCTGGAAACTCGACCGGATCGGCCGCTCGCTCAAGCACGTCGTCGAACTGGTGGACGGCCTGCAGAAGCGGGGCGTCGGCCTCAAGGTGCTGACCGGCGGCATCGACACCACGAGTTCCACCGGGCGGCTGGTGTTCGGCATTTTCGCAACGCTGTCGGAGTTCGAACGCGACCTGATCGGGGAGCGCACCATGGCCGGCCTCGCTGCGGCTCGCGCCCGGGGCCGCGCCGGCGGCCGGCCGCGGCTGATGACGCGCGCCAAGCTGAGGACGGCCATGACGATGATGGCCGACCGGGGCAACGCCGCCACCGACATCGCAGAACAGCTCGGCATCTCCGTCAGCACGCTCTATGCCTATGTGGATGGCGAGGGCCAGGCGAAACCCCGCGCCCGCAAGCTGCTCGGCGCCGCCGGCCGCTGATCCCGCCTTTTCATGCCAGTCTCCTTCCTGACGGCCGAGCAGGAGCGGCGGTATGGCCGCTATGCCGGCGAGCCGACGCCGGACCAACTCGCCCGGCACTTCCACCTCGACGACGCTGACCGCGAGCTGGCCAGCTCGAAGCGGTGGGACCACATGCGCCTGGGCTTCGCGGTCCAGCTCGGCACCGTGCGCTTCCTGGGTACCTTCCTCGACGACCCTGCCGCCGTGCCGGCCGGGGTGGCCGCCAACCTGGCGCGGCAGCTCAGCATCACTGACCCGGCTTGCCTGGCCCAGTATGACTCCGGTCGGGTGCGCTGGCTGCATGCTGCCGAGATCAGGGAACGCCACGGCTACCGCGAGTTCACCGACCCCTTTGTCCGGTTCCGCCTGGCCCGCTGGCTGTATGCGCTGTGCTGGACCGGCACGGACCGCCCCAGCGTGCTGTTCGACCAGGCGACGGCCTGGCTGGTGACGGAGAAGGTCCTGCTGCCGGGAGCATCGGCCCTTGAACGCCTGGTCTCGCGCATCCGCGCCCGCGCCGCCCGGCGGCTCTGGCGCACCTTGGCCCGCGACATGACCCGGGAGCAACGCGCGCAGCTTGACGCCCTGTTGCTTGCCGGGGAGCGAGGACGGCCCAGCCCGCTCGATCGGTTGCGCGATGGGCCATACCTGCGCAGCGGTGCCGAACTGTCCCGTGCCGTCGCCCGGCTCGACGAAGTGCGGGCGCTTGTCCTGGGCCTGCCCGGCACGGCGCATGTTCCACCTGGACGGGTGGCGGCGCTGGCGCGTTTCGCCATGGTCGCCAAGGCCCAGGCCGTGGCGCGGCTGCCCAAGGAGCGGCGGGCCGCCACCCTGCTCGCCTTCGTGCGAACACTGGAGGCGAGCGCGCAGGACGACGTGCTGGACCTATTCGACATTGTGGTCACCACCCTGTTCGCCGACGCCACCAAGGTCGGCAAGCAGGCTCGGCTGCGGACCATCCGCGACCTCGACGCCGCGGCGCTCCAGCTCCGCCGCGCCGGCGGCGTGCTGATGGACGACACCGTGGAAGACGGGGCCGTGCGGGAAGCGGCCTTCGCCGTCGTGCCGCGCGCGGCATTCGCCGCGGCGCTGGAACAGATCGACGCCATTGTCCGGCCGCCGGGCGACCTGTACTTCACCGAGCTGCGCGCCCAAGCGGGCAAGCTCCGCTTCCTGCCGGGGCTGCTCCGGTCCGTCACTTTCGGCGCCACCCCGGCCGGACAGCGCATCCTGGACGCCGCGCGCCACCTGCGGGGCACGGACGGCCGCGGCCCAGCGCCCTCCGCGCCGCTCGGCTTTGTGCCGAGCGGCTGGAAGCGGCAAGTTAAAGCTTCAGATGGCGGCGTGGACAGCCTGGGCTACCGCCTGTGCCTGCTGGATTCCATGCGGGCCGGCATCCGGCGGCGCGACCTGTTCGCATCACCCAGCCTCCGCTATGCCGACCCGCGCCTTGGCTTGCTGGCAGGGCAGGCATGGGAGTCGGCGCGGCCCGCCATCTGCCGTACCCTGGGCCTGTCAACCGACGCGCCGGCTGAGGTCGCGCGCCTGGCCGGGCGGCTGGACGCCACCTACCGGGACACGGCGGCAAACCTGCCGGGGAACGCCAGCGTGCAGGTGGACGGCGGCGAGTTGGTGCTGTCCGCCCTCGACAAGCTGGAAGAGCCGGCCAGCCTGGTTGCGCTCAAGGCAGCCGTCGCCATACGCCTGCCGCAGGTGGACCTGCCAGAACTGCTGCTGGAGATGCACGCCCGCACCGGCTTCGCTGGCAAGTTCACCCACGCCAGCGAGGGCGGCGCACGCGCCGGCGACGTCGCTACCAGCATCTGCGCCGTGCTGCTGGCCGAGGCCTGCAACACCGGGTTCGAGCCGCTGATCTCGCTGGGAGCGCTGCTCCGCAGCCGGCGTGACACGCCGGCGCTGCGCCGCTCGCGGCTGAGCTGGGTCCGGCAGAAC
The DNA here is from genome assembly GCA_964251035.1 of uncultured Acetobacteraceae bacterium. Lineage (GTDB taxonomy): Bacteria > Pseudomonadota > Alphaproteobacteria > Acetobacterales > Acetobacteraceae > CAHJXG01. Next base: position 437 of record CAXUJE010000549.1, on the reverse strand, counting down.
TACGTCCGTGCCGAAACCCTGACCCGGGCCAATGCCGCCCTGGTCGCCGCCCAGAACCGCATCCCGCTTGCCCATGCTTGGGGCGGCGGCGACGTGGCATCCGCCGATGGCCTGCGCTTCGTCGTGCCCGTGCGGACCATCCACTCCGGGCCGAACCCGCGCTACTACGGTCAGGAGCGCGGGGTCACGTTCTACAACCTTGTCTCCGACCAGTTCACCGGCTTGAACGGCATCACGGTGCCCGGCACCCTGCGGGACAGCCTGACCCTGCTCTCGGTCGTGCTGGAGCAGCAGACCGAGCTGCAGCCGACCGAGATCATGTCGGACACCGGCGCCTATACCGACACGATCTTCGGGATCTTCCATCTCCTTGGCTACCAGTTTATACCAACGGCGCCCAGAGCTGGCTCGTGGGGGTTCCCAGACGCTGCATGGCG
>CAXUJE010000548.1:0-3217 GCA_964251035.1 uncultured Acetobacteraceae bacterium | reverse complement strand
AACCTGGCCCGCGTGCTGGCCGGGCGCCTGTCGATCCCGGTGATCGGGTCGCCGCTGTTCATCATCTCCAACCCCGACCTGGTGATCGCGCAGTGCAAGGCGGGGGTCGTCGGATCGTTCCCCGCGCTCAACGCCCGGCCCGCGCCGGTGCTGGGCGACTGGATACAACGCATCCAGGACCAGCTTGCGACCCACGACGCGCACCATCCGGACCGACCCTCCGCGCCCTTCGCGGTGAACCAGATCGTGCACCGCAGCAACACGCGGCTGGAGGAGGACCTGGAGGCCTGCGTCCGCCACCAGGTGCCGCTGGTCATCACCTCGCTCGGCGCACGGCCGGAGCTGAACGAGGCCGTGCACTCATACGGCGGCACCGTGCTGCACGACGTCATCAACGACCGGTTCGCGCGGAAGGCCATCGAGAAGGGCGCGGACGGGCTGATCGCGGTGGCCGCAGGCGCAGGCGGGCACGCGGGCACGCTGTCGCCGTTCGCGCTGATGCAGGAGATCCGGGCGTGGTTCGACGGGCCGGTGGCGCTGTCGGGCGCCATCGCCACCGGGTCGGCGGTGCTGGCGGCGCAGGCGATGGGGGCGGATTTCGCTTATGTCGGCTCGGCCTTCATCGCGACGGAGGAGGCCAACGCCGCGGCGGGCTACAAGCAGGCCGTGGTGGAGGGCCGCGCCGACAGCATCGTCTACACCAACCTGATCACCGGCGTGCACGGCAACTACCTGCGTGCGAGCTTCAAGGCGGCCGGGCTTGACCCGGACAACCTGCCGGGGTCCGACCCGTCGGCGATGGACTTCGGGTCCGACAAGCCGAAGGCGTGGAAGGACATCTGGGGGTCCGGCCAGGGCATCGGCGCGGTGGACGCCGTGGTGCCGACGGCCGATCTGGTCGCACGGCTGGCGCGGGAGTACGCGGCGGCGCAGGGCCGGCTCGGCGTTGAAGCGGTCAGGCTTCGGCAAACCGCTTGACGTAGAAGATGCGGTCGTGGCCAGGCGGGTACTCGGTGATCCGCCCGCACTCCACGAAGCCCAGCTTCGGGTAGAAGCCCGGCGCCTGGAACGTCCAGGTGTCCAGCCAGATGCCGAGCAGCCCTTGCCGCCTGGCCTCGTCCTCCGCCAGCCCCATCACCTTCCGGCCCAAACCGAGGCCCCGGGCGGGGCCGAGCACCAGCAGCTCGACGAACAGGAAGCCGTAGCCCGTCCGGCCCCACAGCCCGCCCACGACCTCGCCGTCCGCGCCGCGCACCGTGACGGCCAGGATGCCCCAGCGGCCCGGCCCCGCGGCGGCGTCATTGTATCTGTCGAGCGGCTCCAGGATTTTCGCTCGAAGCGAAACGTCGGGATCGGGTTCGAGGGTGATCGTCCACTGATTGGCTTGCATCCGGCCGCGCGTCTGGATCGGGCCTAGGACGCGGCGGGCTTGTCGGCGACCACACCTTCGGCGACCAGCACCTCGTTCGCCGCCTTGAACGCTTCCAGCCCGGCGGGAACGCCGCAGTACACCGTGGCGTGCAGCAGCACCTCCTTGATCTCGTCCACCGTGACGCCGTTGGCGAGCGCGCCGCGGACGTGCAGCTTGAGCTCGGCCGGCGCCTTGAGCGCGGTCAGCATCGCGAGGTTCAGCAGCGACCGGGTGCGCCGGTCGAGGCCGGGGCGCGGCCACACGTAGCCCCAGACCATCTCGGTCGTGACGTGCTGGAACGCCGACATGAACTCGTTGGCGTTGGCGAGGGAGGCGTCCACGTAGTCGGCCCCCAGCACCGCCCGCCGGATCGGCAGGCCGCGCTCGAACAGGCCCTCGGGCGTCGGATCTTCGGCCATGTGCGTCCTCCGGTGGTTTGAAATTGTCATACGGGGCGGGGCGGGCGCGGGCAAGGCGGGCGATGCGCGGCCGGGCGCGATACGCCACCGAGCGAGTGGCGCATCGACCGGTTCGTAACCATTTCGACCGGGCCTGGGCACGGTGTCGGAGACCGCGCGCCGCCAGGCTTGCCGTTTGGGAGCCGTCCTATGCTGATCGCGTTGACCGTCCTGGCCTTTGTCGTCGTGCTCGGCGTGGGGCTAGGGGTGCGCACCGTGCCGCAGGGACAGGTCTGGACCGTGGAGCGGTTCGGCGCCTTCACCCGGCTGCTGCAGCCCGGCCTGAACTTGATGCTGCCGCTCGTGGAGCGGGTCGGGCACAAGATGAACGTGCAGGAGATCGTGCTCGACATTCCCGAGCAGGCGGTGATCACCCGGGACAACGCGGCGGTGATGGTGGACGGGATCATGTACTACCGGGTGCTCGACCCAGCCAAGGCGGCCTACGGGGCGCAGAACCTGGTGCAGGCGCTGACCAGCATGGCGATGACCAACATCCGCTCGGTGATCGGTGCCATGGACCTGGACGGCGCGCTGTCGGGGCGGGAGGAGATCAACGCCAAGCTGCTGGTGACGCTGGACCACGCGACGGCGCCGTGGGGGGTGAAGGTGAGCCGGGTGGAGCTGCGCAAGATCGAGCCGCCGGCGAACCTGGTGGCGGCGATGAACCTGCAGATGACGGCGGAGCGGGAGCGGCGCGCGACGGTGGCCCGCGCGATGGGCGAACGGGAAGCCGCTGTTGCCCGAGCGGAGGGGCAGAAGCAGGCGACGGTGCTGGAAGCGGAGGCGCGGCTGGAAGCGGCGATGAAGGACGCCGCCGCACGGGAACGCCTGGCGGAGGCGGAGGCGCGCGCGACGGCGGTGGTCGCCGCGGCGGCGCAAGGCGGCGGGGCCGAGGCGCTGCGGTATTTCGTGGCGCAGAAATACGTGGAGGCGGTGGGCAGGCTCGCGGCCAACCCGAGCGGGCGGACCTTGGTGATCCCGATCGAGGCCGGGGCGCTGGCCGGCGGCGTCGCGCAGGCGATCGAGGCGATGCGCCTGGGGCGCGATCCCGGCGCATGACGGCGGGCGCGGCCTGGATCATTGCGGGCCTGCTGGGGTGCGCGGCGGAGATGGCGATGCCGGGGGTGTTCCTACTGCCGATCGGCTTGGCGGCGTGCGGGACGGGTTTGGTTGCGGAGTGGCTTGGGTTGGCGCGCGCGTGGCAGGTGGCGCTGTTCCTGGCGCTGACCGGCGTGCTGGTCGCGGGCGTTTGGCGAGTGCGGGGCCGGGGACCACGGGTTGACATGGTGAACGCGCCCGGCGCCGGGCTAATCGGGCAGACCTGCCGGGCGGTGGGGTTCGAGGA
>CAXUJE010000547.1:0-3235 GCA_964251035.1 uncultured Acetobacteraceae bacterium | reverse complement strand
GGTCCAGCGGGTGCGGGGCGGTGGACAGCGCCAGGCGCAGCGGCATCTCCGCCCGGAGTTCGACGAAGTCGCCGGGCCGCCGGACCCCGTCGCGCCAGGCGAAGCGGCCATCGTCGCCGACCGACACCGGGGCGAAGAAGGTGACGCAGGACGCGACATCCCGGCGCGACAGGCCCAGCTTCAGCGCCGCGAGGAGAAAGTTGTCCCGCGTGTTGCGCCACGGCCCCGGCCCGTATTGCGCCAGGGTGCTGCCGGCGGTCGATCCGCCCATCAGCGCGTCGTGCGCCCCGCTGGTGTCCTCGGTGATCGACAGCATGGCCCGCCCCATGTCGGAGAACAGCACCCGCCCGCGCCGCAACGCCGCCGACCATTGGATCTTCACCGTGTCGGCACCGTTCAGCCGCTCGGACGGGTCATGCAAAGCCCAGGCGATCAGGGCCACGGCGCTCGTGCCCTCGGTGTTGACCAGCCGCAGCCGGTCCCCGCGGTGCAACGTCGCCGCCGCGTACCACCCTCCCGGCACGGTTTCACGGTGCAGCACGCGGGCGGGATCGACCGGCACCCCGTCGGGCGCGGTGAGCGGCAGGGCGGCGGCGACCTCCGTGCCGGCGGCGCGCAGGGCCTCGTACCGGGCGCGGTGCGCGTCGATGCCGGCCTGTGTTTCGGGGGACATGTCCATCATCGGGCCACCCTGGCGTGGTTGGAATGCAGCAGCACCGAAAGCTCCCGCCGCAGCGCGTTGAACTCGGGGGAGGACACGTCGCGCGGCCGGGGCAGGGGGATCGGCACGTCCTGCACGATGCGGCCGGGGCCGGGCGACATGACCACCACGCGGTCGGCGAGGAAGATCGCCTCCTCGATGGCGTGGGTCACGAACACGACGGTCAGGCCGGTACTGGCCCACAGCGCCAGCAGCTCGTCCTGCAGCCGTTCCCGCGTCATGGCGTCCAAGGCGCCGAACGGCTCATCCATCAGCACCACGCGGGCGTCGTTGGCCAGCACCCGGGCGATGGCGACCCGCTGCTTCATGCCGCCGGACAACTGGTGCGGGTAGGCGTCGGCGAAGGCGGACAGGCCGATCATGTCGAGGAACCGCTGGGTGGTGGCCGCGACCTCCGCCCGTCCCTTGCCGCGGCTTTCCGGGCCGAAGCCGATGTTGCGCCGCACCGACAGCCAGGGGAACAGGCCGTAGTCCTGGAACACCATGCCGCGCTCCGGCCCCGGCCCCTCCACCCGCCGCCCGCGCACCTCGACCCGGCCCTCGCTCGCCGTCTCGAAGCCTGCGATGATGCGCAGCAGCGTCGATTTGCCGCAGCCGGACGCGCCGATCAGGCACACGAACTCGCCCCCGGCGACGCTCAATTGCGCGTCCTGCAGCGCCACCACCTCGCCGCCCGGCCCGGCGTACCGCTTGGTGACCGCCTGCACCCGGATCGCATCGGGCAAGGGCGTCATCCGTGCTGCGGACTCCAGCGCAGCACCCGCCGTCCGAGCCGCAGCACCGCCTGGTCCGACAGGTATCCCACGGCGCCGATCGTGACCATGCCGGCGATGACGATCTCGGTCCGCGACAACTGCCGCGCGTCCATGATCATGGCGCCCAGGCCCGTCTCCACCCCCGTCATCTCGCCGACGACGATCACCACCCAGGACAGCCCGAGGCCGAGCCGCAGCCCGGTGAAGATGCCGGGCAGCGACGCCGGCAGCACCACGCGGGCGAACATGGCGGCCGGCGTCGTGCCCAGCATCGCCGCCGCCTCGAACAGCCGCGGCTCCACGCTGCGCACGCCGAACACCGTGTTGATGAGGATCGGGTAGAAGGCGCCGAGCGCCACCAGGAAGAACGCCGAGCGCGGGCCGAGGCCGAACACGATCATGGACAGCGGCAGCCACGCCGTGACCGGCACCGGGCGCAGCACCTGCAGCACCGGGTCGAGCAGGGCGCGCGCCAGCCAGACCCGGCCGATGGCGAGGCCCAGCGGCAGCGCCACCGCCGCGGCCAGCAGGAACGCGCCATAGACGCGGGACGCGGAAGCGATGATGTGCGTCAGCAGCATCCCGCTGAACGCATCGTCGTTGATGCCGCCGAACGCCAAATCCCACAGCGCCAGCCCGACCTCGCCCGGCGCCGGGATCAGCCGGTAGCCGCTGCCCCGGGTGGACGCCCACCAGCCCGCGAGCGCCAGCAACGGCAGCGCCATGGCGAGCGGGAGTTGCAGCCGCTGGAGGCGCGGTGGCGTCACGACGCGGCCGCGACCTCGTCCGAGAAGCGCGGGTCGAGGAAGGCGAAGTCGGGCAGGGCGCGGATCTGCTTCGCTTCCAGCATGTGCTCGGCGTAGGTCTTGCACTGCCCGATCATCTCCGGCGTCATGCGCCAGTTCAGCTCGACGTTCGGCAGGGAGACGGCGATGGCCTCCCGCTTCTGGCCGAGCTTCGCGACCACCATGGCGATCATCTCGTCCGGGTGGCTGGTGGCGAACTCGGCGGCTTTGCGCTGCAGGCCCACCATCGTCCGCACCAGCTCCGGACGCGCCGCCACGGTGTCCCGGTGGGTGGCGAGGATCTGGTTCAGGCTGCCCATGGGGGTGGAGTAGGGATACTCGACGATCTTGCCGATGCCGCTGCTGACGGACACGCCGGGCGCCGGCTCTGCGCCCACGTAGGCGTCCACGTCGCCGCGGGCGAGTGCCGTGTGCATCTCGCTGAAGCTGACGCGCACGGGGGTGATGTCATGGACCGACATCCCCTCCATCCGCAGCCGGTCCAGGATGAACACTTCCTGGGTGGAGCCGGGCCAGATCGCCACCCGGCGCCCGCGCAGGTCCTTCAAGCTGTCGATACCGCCGTCCTTCCGTGCCACCACGCCCATGCCCTTGTTGCACACGGAGCCGACCACGGTCAGCGGCTCCCGCGCCGCGGCGCCCTGGATCGCGGCGGCGATGCCGAAGGTGCCGAAGTCGATGGATTTCGTCACGACCGCCGCCTTGCCGTCGGTCGGGCTTTCGAACGCGATCACCTCGACACGCATCCCGTCTGGCACGAAGCGTTCGTAGAAGTAGGGGGTGATGGCGTGGATCAGCTTGAGGGTGCCCATGCGCACCACCGTCTCGGCGCGGGCGATGCGGGACACGAACGGGACGGACAGGCCGGTCGCCAGGGCGGCGCGGCGGGTCAGGGGCATGGCGGGGGTCCTTGGTGAGGGCGTGCGGTGGGCGAAGCAAGATGGGTGCCAGGG
>CAXUJE010000546.1:2607-3248 GCA_964251035.1 uncultured Acetobacteraceae bacterium | reverse complement strand
GTCGGGCATGGCCGGGGCGTCGTCCAGGCCCGGCTCCGGCAGGCGCAAGGCGAGGCTGCGGATCTCGCCTTGGATCTCGTCAAGGCGCGCTTCCAGCAGGTCCAGCCGCCCTTTGACGCCGAACACGGCAAACGGCATCAACAGGAACATGAGGCCAAACAGCAGGATGGCGATCAGGATGGCCAGTTGGGCCCATGGGGGAACCCATTCCGGCAGCGGCAGGAGCGATGTCATGCGGCGGTTCTAGCAAGAACGGAGGCCCTCTGCGATGCTGGATGCCGTAAGACATCCGCGCGACGACTCGGCCCCGCCTCCCGCAACCCAACCCTAGTGCAGGCCCCACGCCACATGCTCCTTCTGATCCCAGGACCGGTCACCACCCACCCGTCCGTGCGCGCCGCGGCAGCCTTGGACTATGCGCCTTGGGACCTGGAGTTCCGCGACATGCTGGCCCGGGTGCGGCAGCGCGGGGGGGCCCACGCCCGGGGGGGGCCGGGCGGGCGCCCCGCCGGCCCAGCCGCCCCCCCCCTCCCCCCCCGGGGGCCCCGGGCCCCCGGGCGGGCGACACCACCCACGCCGGCACGGCGGCGTCCTCCGGCAAGGAGGACAGGGCGTTGAACTCGTCCAGCGCGCCCAGCGTC
>CAXUJE010000546.1:0-2597 GCA_964251035.1 uncultured Acetobacteraceae bacterium | reverse complement strand
CGCCGGCGGGCGGCCGGGCGAGCACGCGGCGCTGCCGCTGCCGGGCTGCGGCCACTTCGCGATGGAGGCCGCCGTCCGCGCCTTCGTGGCGCCGGGCGGGACGATCCTGGTGCCGCTGACCGGGCAATATGCCGACCGCGTGGTGCGGCTGGCGACCGAGGCGGGGCGTCGGGTCGTCACGCTCCCCGTGCCGCCGACAGAGCGGGTCGATCCCGCTGCGGTGCAGGCGGCGCTGGCGGCCGATCCAGCCATCAGCCACCTGGCCGTCGTGTACAGCGAAACCGCGACGGGGATCGTGCACGACGCGCCGTCCTTGGCCGAGGCCGCCGGGCGTGAAGGCCGGCGGGTGCTGATCGACGCCATCTCCGCATTCGGGGCCATGCCGCTGGACATCGGCCGCCTGCCGATGGTGGACAGCCTCAGCTTCACCTCCAACAAGTGCATCGAAGGGCTGCCCGGCATGGCGCTGACGGTGGCGCGGGTGGACAGCCTCCGGGCCGGCGCCGGGCGGGCGGCGAGCTGGTCGCTGGACCTCGCCGACATCCATGAACTTGGCGAGCGGGCGGGCCTGGGCACCTCCCGGTTCACCCCGGCGGCGCAGGCGGTCGCGGCGTTCGCCGTGGCCCTCGACCGGTTCGACGCCGAGGGCGGGCAGCCGGCGCGGCTGGCGCGCTACAGCGCGAACATGCGCGTGCTCTACGACGGCGTGCTCGGCCTCGGCTTGCAGCCGTGCCTGCCGCCGGGCATCCAGGGGCCGGTGGTCGTCAACGTCGCAGCGCCGGCCGACCCGGCCTGGAACCTGCAGGCCTTCGTGGACCAACTGAAGGCGCGCGGGGTGCTGATCAGCAATTTCCACAACACCTCGGCGCCAAGCTTCCGGGTCGGCTGCATCGGCGCGGTCACGCCCGAGGACATGCAGGGCGCAATTCGGGCCATCGGGGAGGCCATGGCCGCCCTGGGCCTGCGGACCCGGAAGGCCGCCTGATGCCCAGCGACCTGGAGATCGCCCGGGCCGCGCGGCTGCGCCCGATCAGCGAGGTGGCGGAGGCCGCCGGCATCCCGGCCGAGGCCCTGGAGCCGTACGGACGGTTCAAGGCGAAGGTCGGCCTCGACTTCATCCAGGCCCAGGAGGGCAGTCCGGACGGCGCGCTGGTGCTGGTGACGGGCATCAGCCCGACCGCGGCCGGGGAGGGCAAGACCACCACCACGATCGGGTTGGGCGACGCGCTGAACCGGGTGGGGCGCCGGGCGATGATCTGCCTGCGGGAGCCGTCGCTGGGTCCCTGCTTCGGCGTGAAGGGCGGCGCCACCGGCGGCGGGCGGGCGCAGGTGGCGCCGATGGACGAGATCAACCTGCATTTCACCGGCGATTTTCACGCGATCACGTCGGCGAACAACCTGCTGGCGGCGCTGCTCGACAACCACCTGTATTGGGGCAACACGCTGGGGATCGATCCGCGTCGGATCACCTGGCGGCGCGCGCTCGACATGAACGACCGGGCGCTGCGCAGCATCGTGAACGGGCTTGGCGGCGCCGCGAACGGGTCGCCGCGGGAGGACAGTTTCGACATCACCGTCGCGAGCGAGGTGATGGCGGTGTTCTGCCTGGCGCGGGACCTTGCCGACCTGCAGGACCGGCTCGGGCGCATCCAGGTGGCGTCGCGCCGGGACGGGTCGGCGGTGACGGCGCGGGAGCTGCAGGCGGACGGCGCCATGGCGGCCCTGCTGCGGGACGCGCTGGCGCCCAACCTGGTGCAGACGCTGGAGGGGTCGCCGGCGCTGATCCATGGCGGCCCGTTCGCCAACATCGCCCATGGCTGCAACTCGGTGATGGCGACCCGGCTCGGCCTGAAGCTGGCGGATGTCGTGGTGACGGAGGCCGGGTTCGGCGCCGACCTGGGCGGCGAGAAGTTCCTTGACATCAAGTGCCCGAGCGCCGGGCTGGCGCCGCGCTGCGCCGTGATCGTGGCGACCCTGCGGGCGCTCAAGATGCACGGCGGCGTGGCGAAGTCCGACCTGGGGCGGGAGGACACGGCGGCAGTGGAGCGCGGCCTGGTCAACCTGGCCCGGCACGTCGAGAACCTGCAGAACTTCGGCCTGCCCGTCGTGGTCGCGCTCAACCAGTTCGTGTCGGACACGCCGCGCGAGTTCACGGTGGTGGAGGCCGCGATGAAGGCCCGCGGCGTCGAGACGGTGCTGTGCACGCATTGGGCGGACGGCGCGGCGGGGGCCGAGGCGCTGGCCCGTGCCGTCCTAGCCCGGATCGAGGGCGGCGAAGGGCAGTACAGGCCGCTTTACCCGCCATCCCTGGGACTTGCGGACAAGCTTCGGACGGTGGCGCAGAAGATTTACCGGGCGAGCGACATCGCCCTGCCGCCGGCGGTGGCAAAGCGGCTGCAAGCGTTCGAGGCGGCAGGCTACCGCGACTTGCCCGTCTGCATCGCCAAGACCCAATACAGCTTCAGCGCCGACCCGACCGCCATGGGGGCGCCGGACAACCACGTGCTGCCCGTGCGCGAGGTGCGGCTGTCCGCGGGCGCGGGCTTTGTGGTTGCGGTATGCGGGGACATCATGACCATGCCGGGCCTGCCGCGGGT
>CAXUJE010000545.1:422-3255 GCA_964251035.1 uncultured Acetobacteraceae bacterium | reverse complement strand
GTGATCGGCTCGGCGCTGATCGAGGTGATCCGCAACGGCCTCGTGCTGGGCCGGGTGGACGCCTATTGGCAGGACGCGCTGATCGGGCTGATCATCATCCTGGCCGTGCTGGTGGACCGGCTGCGCACCAGGCAACGGTCATAAGGAACGAGTCGTGAGAGATAACGGGGGAGCGGACATCGAATGCGCATTCTGAAGACCCTTTTGCTGGCTGGGATCGCCGGCGTGCTGCTGGCCCGGGCGGCGCCGGCGGCCGAGACGCTCCGCTTCGCCCTGGTGCCGAAGGCGATGAACAACCCGTACTTCGACCTGTCGCGCGACGGCTGCATGAAGCGGGCGAAGGAGATCGGCGTCGAGTGCGTCTACCGCGGCCCGGTCGAGCACGAGCCGGCCTCCCAGGTCCAGGTCATCCAGGACCTGATCACCCAGGGCGTGGACGGCCTGGCGATCTCCGTCCCCGACGCGGACGTGGCGGTGAACGTCATCAAGCAGGCGCGCGACGCCGGCATCGCCGTCATCACCTTCGACGCCGACGCCCCCAAGTCGGCACGCCAGGCCTTCATCGGCACCGACAACGTGGAGATGGGCCGCGAGCTTGGCCGCCAGCTCATCCAGCGCCACCCGAAGCCCGGCACCTACATCACCCAGTCCGGCGGCCCGGCGGCGGAGAACCTGAACCAGCGGCTGGCGGGCCTCAACGAGGCGCTGGGCAAGGCGGGCTGGAAGCTGGCGGCTGGCTCCCCCTCCTATTGCAATGACGACTCGGCGCTGGCGAACCAGCAGTTGACGGACCAGGTGACCGCCAACCCGGACGTGGATGCGGTGGTCCCGGTCGGCGGCTGGGCGCTGTTCGCGCCCGAGGCCTACAAGGGCTTCGTCAACGCCAACCGCAAGCGCTACGACAGCGGCGCGCTCTCGCTCATCATGCCGGACACGCTGCGGGTGGAGGTCGAGCTGCTGCAGCAGGGCTACGCGCAGGCGCTGGTCGGGCAGCGGCCGGCCGAGATGGGGGAAAAGGCGATGGACCTGCTGCTGGCGCTGAAGAAGGGCCAGGCGGTGCCGCCAGTCACTTACGTGGGCCTGGACGTTGTGACGAAGGACAACGCGGCGCAGTTCCTGAAGTAGCCCGGCCATGAGAACGGTCAAAGGCCCGGCCATCTTCCTGGCGCAGTTCGCCGCGGACAGCGCGCCGTATGACAGCCTGCCCGGCATCGCGCGCTGGGCGGCGGGGCACGGCTACAAGGGCGTGCAGATCCCGAGCTGGGACAAGCGGCTGTTCGACCTGCGGCTTGCGGCCGAAAGCCAGGCTTACTGCGACGAGGTGCAGGGCGTGCTGCAGGAGGCCGGCCTCGCGCTCACGGAGCTGTCCACCCACCTGCAGGGCCAGCTCGTGGCCGTGCACCCGGCCTACGACCTCGCCTTCGACGGCTTTGCCGCCCCCGAGGTGCGGGGCAGCCCGGCGGCGCGCCAGGCCTGGGCGGTCGAGCAGATGCACCTTGCCGCCCGCGCGTCGGCCAAGCTGGGGCTTTCTGCGCACGCCACCTTCTCCGGCGCGCTCGCCTGGCCCTATTTGTATCCATGGCCGCAACGCCCGGCCGGGCTGATCGAGACGGCGTTCGACGAGCTGGCCCGGCGCTGGACGCCCATCCTCGACGCCTTCGACGCGGCGGGCGTCGATGTCGCCTTCGAGATCCACCCCGGCGAGGACTTGCACGACGGCGCCACCTTCGAGATGTTCCTCGACCGCGTGCGCAACCACCCGCGCTGCAACATCCTCTACGACCCCAGCCACTTCCTGCTGCAGCAGCTCGACTACCTTTCCTTCATCGACCTGTATCACCCGCACATCCGCCTGTTCCACGCCAAGGACGCCGAGTTCCGGCCGAGCGGGCGGCAGGGCGTGTATTCTGGCTACCAGCCCTGGGCGGAGCGCGCCGGGCGGTTCCGCTCGCTGGGCGACGGGCAGGTCGACTTCGGCGCGGTGTTCAGCAAGCTGTCGCAATACGGCTTCGACGGCTGGGCGGTGCTGGAGTGGGAGTGCTGCCTCAAGGACAGCGAGCAGGGGGCGGCGGAGGGGGCGGCGTTCATCCGGCGCCACATCATCCAGGTCGCCGCCCGCGCCTTTGACGACTTCGCCGCGAGCGGGGTGGACATGGCGACCAACCGCAAGATGCTGGGGCTGGCGTAAGGTGGCCGGGGCGCCGCGCCGCATCCGCCTCGGCATGGTGGGCGGGGGCGAGGGTGCGTTCATCGGCGCCGTGCACCGCATCGCGGCGCGTCTTGACGACCGATATGAATTCGTGGCCGGCGCGCTGTCATCGGACCCGGCGCGGGCGCGAAGCAGCGGGGGCGCCCTGCACCTGGACCCGGCGCGGAGCTACGCCGACTACGCCGCGATGGCGGAGGCTGAGGCGGCGCGCCCGGACGGGATCGAAGCCGTCGCCATCGTCACGCCGAACCACCTGCACCACGGCCCCACCCGGGCGTTCCTGGCCCGCGGCATCCACGTGATCTGCGAAAAGCCGATGACGCACCGGCTGGAGGACGCGCTGGACTTGCAGGCCGCGGTGCGGGACAGCGGCGCGCTGTTCGCCGTCGCCCACACCTACACCGGCTACCCCCTCGTGCGGCAGGCGCGCGCCATGGTGGCAGAGGGCGCGCTCGGTGAGATCCGGGTGGTGCAGGTCGAGTACCCGCAGGATTGGCTCACGACCGCGCTGGAAACGGCGCCGGGGCAGGGCGGGCAGAAGCAGGCGGAATGGCGCACCGGCCCGGCGCGCCGCGGCGCCGGCGGGGGGCGTTCTCCATGGCGAACGAGGCGCCGATGCCCCAG
>CAXUJE010000545.1:0-412 GCA_964251035.1 uncultured Acetobacteraceae bacterium | reverse complement strand
CACCCGGAGCGCAGCGGGGCCGCCGGGTCGGTGGGGGATATCGGCACGCATGCTTTCAACCTGGCGGAGTTCGTGACCGGGCTTTCGGTGGAGAGCCTGGCGGCGGAGTTGTCCACGTTCGTGCCGGGCCGGCAGCTGGACGACAACGCGCATATGCTGCTGCGTTTTGCCGGCGGGGCGCGCGGGGCGCTGTGGTCGTCGCAGGTGGCGGTCGGGCAGGAAAACGCGCTGCGGTTGCGGGTTTACGGCAGCACGGGCAGCTTGGAGTGGGCGCAGGAGCAGCCGAACGCGCTGATGTTCACGCCATTCGGCGAGCCGCCGCGGCTGATCCGCCGGGCTGGGGCCGGGGCGGGACCGGCGGCGGCGCATGCGAGCCGGGTGCCGTCCGGGCATCCGGAGGGGTACTTGGAGG
>CAXUJE010000544.1:0-3256 GCA_964251035.1 uncultured Acetobacteraceae bacterium | reverse complement strand
CGAGACGGTCGCGAAGCTGCCGAGCTTTCGCGGCGCCTTTGCGGCCCGGCGCTGCATCGTGCCGGCCGAGGCGTTCTACGAGTGGAAGCGCGACGGCAAGCTGAAGCAGCCCTTCGCCATCGCCCGGGCGGATGGCGCGCCGCTCGCCTTTGGCGGCATCTGGGAAAGCTGGACCGATCCGGCGAGCGGCGACGTCACGCGGAGCTTCGCCATCGTCACCACGGACTCGAACGCGACGATGGCGCCGATCCACGACCGCATGCCCCTCGTGCTGGAACCCCACGACTGGCCGGCATGGCTCGGGGAGGAGGAAGGCGATCCGAAGACCTTGCTCCGTCCTGCGGCCGATGCCGTACTCCGGACGTGGCCGGTGAGCACAGACGTGAACAGCGTGCGGCACAACGGGGCAGAGTTGCTGCAGCCGATGAAAGAGGAGGCGCCAGGAGGCGGGCCAAATCCCGCTTGAAACAGGAGGGAGGTGGTGGAAAGCGGCTGTAGGGGAAGTGGCACGCAGAATGCCTGTTGCAGTCTCGCGAGCGGGCGTGAAAGCGAGCGTTCTGGGCTGGCGCCTGATGGCATGGTCTGGCCGAGAGCCGTCCGTCCGCTTCGGAGTAAGCGGCAAGGAGAAGCGGACAATCACTCCAGCTTCTGCCCCAACTAAGTACAGAGCAGCCAGTGGTGCCATTTTCCGCGTACCGCGCCGGTTGCGAGGTCAGTTGAGCGAAGAGCCGGCCTCCGGCAATGCGATCGTCGATTTCGCTTCCAGGATCTGGTCAGGCCCGCCACGAGGGGGCCAGAAGCCTCTGGAATACGCTTCCGTTCTCAATGCGGAGCGCTGGCCGAGGTCCGCGAAGCCCCAGATGTGCGTGATCCGCGGTGGTCCGTCGAGCGCGTACATGTTGATCACCAGCCGGTCAGTGTAGTCCCGCGTGGGTCCGATCGCGTCCTGCCAGCCGGCGAGCGTTGGCGGCAGGCCGCCCGACTTCAGACGGTAGGTCCGGAACTCGTATACCGGGCCGCGTGCGCCGGTGCGCACCGGCGGCAGGAACGGGAACGGCGCGTAGCTTTCCATGCTGAGCGAGGTCACGGTGCTGCCCGCGTTGAACGGGTTGTCGCTGAGCAGGGCGCGCTCCCGCTCCGCTGCCAGGGCTTCCCGCGTGTCGAAGCCACGCAGCACGAGCAGCCGCCCGAGCATGCCGATCTCCGTGCGCCAGCAACCCAGCTGCGATCCGCCCGCCGCCGGGTCGGAGATCCAGGCCTGGGCACCGTCGGCCGCGTCGCCCGTCGCCAGCAGCGGACAGGCCAGGGCGGTCAGTTCGTAGAACATGGATCGGTTCTCCCTGCCGTGGCGGTTTAACGCCGCCAGAAGCCATGCGGCAGTTCCCCGTCACGGGTCGCGGCATCGAGCGCCCGCTGTAGCCCATCCCCGTCGAGCGGCATGCAGTAGGCCGGCTTCGCCCGCTCGAAGCGCCAGCTCTCCGCCAGGGACCCGGTGTCCAGGGCCTCGAAGCCGAACGTGTCGTGCAGCTCCGCCGCCGTGCGGATGGCTCCGGGATCGTTCCCAGCGATTGGCAGCGCTCGGCGTCCCAAGGGCACGGGCACCCGCGCGTTGTCCGGCAGGTCCCGGGCCAAGATGGCGTTGAAAGCCTTCACCAGCCGGGCACCCGGCAGGCGCGCAGCGACCAGCTCGCTCGTCGTGGTAGTTCGCAGGTCCAGCGCCGCAATGGCACCATCGCGCTCCGGATAGTAGTTCATGGCATCGATGACGACCTTGCCGGCCAGTTCCGCGGCCGGAAGACTGGCCAGCGCCATGAGCGGGACGGCCAGCACGCAGAGCTCGCCGAAGCCGGCGGCCTGTTCCAGCGTTCCAGTCCTGCAGCCGATGCCGGCAGCAAGACCGGCCAGGGCGTTCGGGTGCCTGGAACTGATCATCACTTCGTGGCCCCGGTCCGCCGCGAGCTTCGCGAGTGCGGCGCCGATCAATCCCGCGCCGAGTATGCTGATCCTCATGCTGGTTCTCCACCCATTGCACTTGGAGGTGGGACGGGCGACCGGGGTGGATTAGCTGTCGGTCCGGCGCGTGTTTCGAAACCCGGAGTTGCGAATGGCCGACAAGCTGACGGAGATGGAGGCGTTCCTGCAGGCTGCGGATGCCGGATCTTTTGCGGCCGCGGCGTCGCGGCTCGGCATGTCGGCGCAGATGGTCGGCAAGCACGTCGCCGCCATCGAGCAGCGGCTCGGCACGCGCCTGCTGAACCGCTCGACGCGGTGGCAGAGCCTGACGGAGGCGGGGCGCCTCTACCTGGACGGGTGCCGGCGCGCGCTGGACGAGGTGGAGGCGGCCGAGGCGCGCGTCGCCGCGCAGGCGGACACCCCGCGGGGCACGCTGCGGATCACGGCGCCGGTGGCATTCGGCACCATGCGCTTGGTGCCGGAGGCGACGCGGTTCCTGGCGCAATACCCCGAGGTGCGCCTGCAGTTCGAGCTGACCGACCGCCGCGTGAACCTGATTGAGGAGGGGTTCGACGCCGCGATCCGGATCGGGGACCAGCCGGACTCGACCCTGGTGTCGCGCGCGCTCGCGCCGTACCGGCTCGTTCCCTGCGCGTCTCCCGACTACATCGCGCGTCGCGGCATGCCGTCGCACCCCGCCGAACTGCTTGTGCACGAGTGCCTGGACTACGTGTTCCCAGCGTATCCTGCACCAGCCGTCTGGCGTTTCCGTGGTAGTGGGACCGCCGTCACCATCGAGCCCACCGGACGGCTACTCGTGAACGACAGCCGCGCGCTGATTGAGGCGGCATTGCGCGGGTGCGGGGTCATCCTGTTGGCCGACCTGCTGCTGGCCAAGCATCTCGCCGCGGGACGCCTGGTGCGCGTGTTGCTGGGCTACACGGGCCCGTCGCGCCCCATGCGCCTGATGTTCGCGGCACGCTATGCGCAGGCCGCGAAGCTGCGCGCGTTCCTCGACTGGGCGGGCGAGGCCTTCGCGCCCGGCCAAGGGGGCGAGCCGGGGGTCAGCCCCTAACGGGCGCTTGATCCCCAGCTGGTTCACAAGTCTATCGCGGTGCCGAGCCGACCAGCGGCTCACGTTCGCGGGGTCCTCGTCGATGTAGAACATGGCCGGAAACGGACGGTCCGCAATGGAGGGCTGAGGTGCGGCAAGCGGACGCAAGCCGTTTGGTGCTTTCAACCTGCAGTTTTCCAGGAATATGACAGCCACGCGACATGCGCCACCCGCATCGGTATTCCGAGG
>CAXUJE010000543.1:0-3261 GCA_964251035.1 uncultured Acetobacteraceae bacterium | reverse complement strand
CGTGCTGCCTGCAGGCTCAGAACTATCAGCGAAACAATAAGATGACACAGTAAGATTAGGTGGTCGCTCAACCCCTCCACCTTGGCACGTAGATGCCGTCGAGGGCGTCCACCCCATCACGGGAGGGCAAGGACCATGAGCGATGACAGCGTAAGTTGGTTTGCCGCCTTCGATTGGGGCTCGGAGCAGCATCAGGCCTGCGTCCTGGACGCGGCAGGCAAGACCAAAGGCGAGCGGGCGTTTCCGCACGGCGGGGCTGGTTTGGCTGCGCTCTGCGACTGGCTGGTGTCCCTCGCGGGCCACCCGGGTTCTGTGGCGGTGGCGATCAAGGTGCCGCATGGGCCGGTGGCGGATGCGTGGTTGGACCGCGGCTTTGCCGTCCACGCGATCAACCCCAAGCGGCTTGACCATTTGCGCGGCTGCCTCAGCAGCGCCGGCGCCAAGGACGGCCGCCATGACGCCCGGGTCGCGGCCTCTGGGCTGCGCACCGACCCGCACCTGTTCCGCCCCGTGCAGGCCGGCGACCCCGCCGTCATCGAGCCGGGGAGCGGTCACGCCTGGCCGAGGAACGCCTGGCCGAGGAACTGCGGCAAGGGCGCGTGCGCCTGGGCAACCCGCGCAAATCGCTTGCGATTTCGCTGCATCCGCCAGCAGCTTTGGCGCTACTCCCCGCAGCCTCTCGAGCGGGCCGACGATGTTCCGGCCGAGTGGATCTTGGAGCTGTGGGCTATGGCGCCGACCCCGGCCAAGGCGGCACGCCTGCGCGAGGCAACGCTGGCGCGGCGGCTCAAGCAGCACCGTATCCGCCAGATCGGTGCCCCAGCAGCGCTCGGCATCCTCCGCCAGCCCGCGATCACGGTGGCCGCAGGCGTCGCCGAAGCCGCCGTCCTGCATCTGCGGTCCCTCGTCGCCCGGCTACGCCTGGCGAACTGCGAGTTCCACCAAGCCGAGCGCAAGCTTGGCGAACTCTGCGCCGTCCTGACCCAAGCAGAGCCGGCACAGGATGGCGGACCCAGCGATGCCGCCCTCCTCGCGCCGCTGCCCGGCGTCGGCCGGAGCACCCTTGCCACCTTGCTCACCGGGGCCGGCGGCCCACTCGCGCGCAGGGACCACACGGCCCCCAGGACGCCGACAGGCGTGGCAGCGGTGACGAAGCGCCGCGGCAAGGCAGGCAGCGTCGTCATGCGCGGCGCCGCCGGCCGGCGGCTCGGGGCCGCCTGCGTCCTGCCGAAGCGTCGCACCCTGTCCGACCCCGCCCACGGCACGGCGGCCGGACCGTGAGCCGGGGGCATCCCTTGGTTCGACCGCCGCCATCCCGACCTGCTCTCGGCAGGGCGCCGCGCGCAAGCGCCGTCCAGGAGGCCGCGCCGCGGCACCGCCGGAGGCGGCGCGCAGCGTCCTGGACGGTGCGGGCACGGCGCTACGCTCGACGGGTTGGGACAGCATGCTCCACCTCACGGCATTTCAAGGCTTCTCGACCCGTCGCCGAACACTTGGCCACAGGTGGGACGTCCACGCTGGCCGGCGCCCCCAACTTCTCGGCACCGATACCTGATCCCTTCACCACGCTCCGCCATGAGGGGACCGATACAGCAAAATAGTATCAATGCTGCGCTGAAAAGCGTGTTGCCGCGTGGCCTCATACAGAATACCTCTGCTTCCAACTGGGCGGACTCGGCGAGAGATCATACGGCGGCAGAGATCCGTCATCGAACAGAGACTCCGTCTGACAACAACGACCAGCATCGCCGGTGCGGTGCCGCCGGAGAGCGGCTGCGCAGGGAAGGTGCAGCGTTTGGGAGGGGCCTGGGCGATGGAACCCGATCTTGGATTGGCGCAGGTGCGCGACGGCCAGTCGTTCAAGATGTGGTCGCACGGCTATCCCTATCGAACGGCCCGGTGGCGCTTCCACCCGGACTACGGGCTGCACCTCGTCACGTCGACCGGGGGCGATCGTTGCGTCGGCGACCACATCGGCCCCTTCCGCGTCGGCGACCTCGTGCTCGTCAGCCCCAACCTGCCGCACAACTGGATCAGCAACACCCCCGAGGGCGACAGCATCGAGGAGCGCTGCCTCGTCCTTCAGTTCACCGGCGAGTTCATGGACGCCTGCATGGCGACGTTCCCGGAGCTTCGCTTCGTGCAGCCGCTCCTCCAAGAAGCGTTCCGGGGCGTCCGCTTCGAGGCGGCGGCGTCCGAGCGCGTCCTCCCCTTGATGCGCGACCTGCTTGAGGCGTCGGGCGCGCCGCATCGCGCTTTTTGTCGGCATCCTCGACCTGATCGGCCAAGCCGCCGTCGAAGTTCCGCGCCCTTGGGCGCGACGGGCGGCGCTTCGCTTCCGCGGGCGAGGGGCCCAGAGTTTTCGGCGGCGCGAGCAAGCGTTCGCGTGCCGCCGATCAACACGCTACAAACGCAAACAAACCGGCTGCGGCCAATGAGGAGAGAACATCCATGACCCGGCACACCAAGGCACCGACGTTGAAGACCCCGGCTGCGGCGGCGCTCGCCCTCGGCCTCCTCGGCGGGACCGCGGCCTCCGCCGCGACGGTCTCCAACGCGACCGTGGCGTTCCTCATGCCCGACCAAAGCTCGACCCGCTACGAGGAGCACGACCATCCCGGCTTCGTGGCGGAGATGCAGAAGCTCTGCCCGAGCTGCAAGGTGCTTTACCAGAACGCGGACGGCGACGCCTCGCGCCAGCAGCAGCAGTTCAACTCGGTCGTGTCGCAGGGTGCCAAGGCGATCGTGCTCGACCCCGTCGACTCGGCCGCGGCGGCCTCCCTGGTCAAGCAGGCCCAGGGCCGGGGCATCAAGGTGATCGCCTACGACCGGCCGATCCCCTCGACGCCGGCCGACTACTACGTGTCCTTCAACAACGAGGAGATCGGCAAGTCGATCGCCAAGTCGCTCGTGGACCATCTCAAGGCGGGCAAGGTGGCGGCGGCCGACGTGGGTGTGCTCGAGATCAACGGCTCGCCGACCGACGCGGCCGCGGGCCTGATCAAGAAGGGCGTCCACGAGGGCCTCGCCGAAGGCGGCTACGCGACGCTGGCCGAGTACGACACCCCGGAATGGGCGCCGCCCAAGGCCCAGCAATGGGCGGCCGGCCAGATCTCGCGCTTTGCCAAGAAGATCGTGGGCGTGGTCGCGGCAAACGACGGCACCGCGGGCGGCGCGATCGCGGCCTTCAAGGCGGCGGGCGTCAACCCGGTCCCGCCCGTCACCGGCAACGACGCCACCATCGCCGGGCTGCAGCTCATC
>CAXUJE010000542.1:0-3283 GCA_964251035.1 uncultured Acetobacteraceae bacterium | reverse complement strand
GGCCTGTGCGGCTGAGCGGACCAGGAAAGCAGCGTAAGGCTGTTCAAAACTCCCATGCGGAATTAGGGTTCCTGAGCGGCCTGAGTCCGCCGTTGCGGACGGTGTCGGGCAGGGAGAAGTCGTATCGCCCAAGGAAGTTGAGATGGCGCCAGATCAACGGGGACAGGTGCGCGAGGTCGTCGGGGCGGACGTCCATGCCGTCTGCCCTGAGTTGCCCGACGGCTTCCTGCATGTAGATGGCGTTCCAATGGACGACGGCGTTCAGCGCGAGGCCAAGAGAGCCGAGCTGCTCTTCCTGTCCTTGCCGCAGCGGGCTTCTGATCTCGCCGCGCTCGCCGTGGTGGATGCGGCGGCCGAGGCGGTGGCGCAGTTCGGTGTGGTTGAGCTGGGTCAGGATGCGCCGGCGGAACCCTGTGTCGTCGACGTAGCGCAGGATGTGGACGGTCTTGGCGATCCTGCCGATTTCGGTCAGCGCGCGAGCCAGCGTGGTGGGCTTGTCGCGGACTTGCAGGGTGCGCATGATGCCGGCCGCCTTGAGATGGCCGAGCTTGAGCGAGCCGGCCAGGCGGATCGCATCGGACCAGTTCTCGCGGATCAGGCCCAGGTTGATGGTCCCCTTGCCGAGGCTGTTGAAGGGGCCGTAATCGGCCTTGCGGTCGATGCGCCACAGCCTGGAATCGCCCAGGTCGGCCAAGCGCGGGCTGAACTGGTAGCCGAGCAGCCAGAACAGGCCGAACACCGCGTCGGAATAGGCGGCGGTGTCGGTCATGAGTTCCACCGGTTCCAGCTCGGTTTCCTGTTCCAGCAGCAGGGCGAGCAGCACGAGGCTGTCGCGCAGGGTGCCGGGCACCACGATGGCGTTCAGCCCGCTGAACTGGTTGGACATCAGGTTGTACCAGGTCACGCCGCGGGACTGGCCGAAGTATTTCGGGTTGGGGCCGGCATGGATGGCGCCGGCCGGCGCCACAAAACGCATGCCGTCGGCCGAGGCGACGTCCCCGGCCCCCCAGAGCTTGGCCAGTGGCAGCGTCGCGTGCGCCGCCACGATGCAGGCGCTGGCGGCCGCGATGGTGTCGGGGCGGATGAAGTTCTGGCTGACCCAGGCCAAGCGCTCGCGCCGCAGCGCGGGCACGTCCTGCCGGCTGACCGCCTCGATGCCGATGTTGCACGCTTCGGCAACCAGGGCGGCACACAGGCTGGTTTCGAAGTGCTCCACCTTGGCTCGCCGCTCGCTCACGTGCGTAAAGGCCTGGGCGAAACCGGTGCGCTGCATGACTTCCAGGAAGAGGTCGGGCATGGCCGCCCTCGGCATCCTGCCGCCGATGGCCGGGCGCAGGGCGCGCAGACTTTCGCTCTCCTCCAGTCGGTCGAGCGGGGCGACGACCATGCGCGTCTTGCCCTGCACGATCTCGAACCGCAGGTCGGGATTGCTCGCCGCCCGTTCCGCCACGGTGCGGTAAGCGCCGTCGAGCAGCTTTGCCAGGCCTGCGAGTTCGGTGTCGGCGTCCAGCGAGCGGTTGAGTGCCCGGCATACCACGAGCTTGGACTCCTGCCAGGTCGTCCCGTCCAGCATCCCGCGCCGTGGATCGCCATACCGCGTGCCCGGGCTGGCAAAGATGTCCCGGCGCTTCATGGCGGTGCGCCAGGCGTCGATGACCGCAAACACGTAGGCCTTGGGATCGGCCACGCGGCCATCGGCATCCAGCGCGTGCATGCGCCAGGCTTTTGGGACCGCCGCCGTGGGCGCGTTGCGCATCTTCGCATTGGACCAGTCGGCGACGCCGGCGAGATAGGCCATCGCCTCCCCCACGGCCTTGCCGCCAGGCCCGGCCTCCATCTGCAGCCGGGTGGCGATGTTGAAGAACAAGCGACGTGCCCGCCGCCACCGGGTGCGAAGCTCGGCATAGGGCCTGGAGTCGTGCGGCCGGGCGATCGCATCGACCTCGGCCATGGCGGCGGCAAGGTCGGCACGCGGCAGCCGTTCGAACAGTGCCACGCGCCATTGGTCCAGCGGCAGCCCGTCCTCCTCGAAGACCAACGCGGCCATGTCGCGCAGCAGGATCGCGGCATCGTCGAGGTCGCGCAGGCTTCGCAGCCGGGCTTTCTTGTCGGCGGCTTCGGCGTCCTTGACCAGGTCGGTGAGCAGCGCCTCTGCCAACTCGGCCGCGTCGTCCTGGGCCGCGGTCTCCAGGGTGTGGAACAGCGCAGCCACGGTCGCCGTGCGGCGCGGCTCCTGCAAGGCGGCGATCGCGGACGGTTTTCCCGCGCGGGCGACGCGCGCCAGCCGCTCAAGGCTCGCTGCCGGCACGCCCTTGGGCGGCGACGGGCGAAGGTCAAAAGCGCGGATCGCCTCGAGCCTGTCGAGGTGCAGGAGCAACTCGCTGGAGGTGCGCTGTGTCGGCACCGTCCGCAACGCATCCAGCGCGGCAAAGCTGGCCGTGCTGGTTTCGTCGAACAACGCGGTGATCCGGGCACGCTGCTTCTCGTCGAGCGCTGCCACCAGACGTTTCCAGAGGCGCTTCTGCGCCCGGTCCCGGGTGCGGCCGACAACCCGTTCGCGCACGCTGACACCCGGCAACAGCCCCTTGTTGACGACCAGCCAGGACGGGGCCCGCGCGGTCAGCAAGCCAGGATGGTCGTCACCACTCCAGCACAGCGCATACAGCCACCGGGTAAGGCGGAACCGGGCCGGTCCGTTGTCGGCGAACTCGGTGAAGCCGTAGCGCTCGCGGATCAGGGCGAGGTGGCGGATGCGCTGGCCGCCGTGATCGAAATAGCCCTTGAACTGGGTGTCCGGCTGCATCCCGAGCTGGTCGATCAGGAACGCCGTGACCGGGAGCGGGATGTCTTGATCCGTGCCGGGGAATGCGCCCAGGAACCGGGCCGAGCCGAGCATGAGGGCAAAGCCGAGGCGGTTGTGGTCGCCGCGCAGCCCATCAATGAGTTCCCGGTCGCCACCGTCGAGGTGGAAGTACCGCGACAGCTGGTCCGGGGACGGCGCGGCAGGGAAGCGGCCATGGCGCTGGCGCTGCTCGTCGGACAGGTGGCGGGTGGGCATGGCGTGCGGAACTTAGGACATTTGCGGCAGATGGGAGGGCAACTGAAAACCCACGCTTTTTTCTTCGCAGAAGACCTATGCGGAACATGGTGGTTCAGCAATATGTTTTGCGAAGCCCGTGGGGCACCATCATGAGGCTGGGCTATGCACGGGTTTCGACGGACGAGCAAAGCCTAGAAAACCAGTGCCAGCGCCTTTCCGCCGCGGGGTGCGAGAAGCTGTTCG
>CAXUJE010000541.1:0-3287 GCA_964251035.1 uncultured Acetobacteraceae bacterium | reverse complement strand
GCAAACTGCAAAGGCTCTTGTCGGGTTCCGGGGTGTAGATCACGGTGGTCCCCTAATCAAAAAAAACCAGCGTGTTCACCGCCCCTGCCCGCCGCCCGGCCGGCAGCACCCGGTCGCAGAGCGCCAGCACCGCCTCCTTGTGCGGCACGGTCACGTTCGCACCGAGGAAGCCCGCGGCGCGCAGCCCGCGCACCGCCGCCGCCAAGTCCTCGGGCGCCACGGGGAGCGGCACGTAGGCCCCGTCGATCCCGTGCCGCGCCAGCCAATGGTTGTGCAGGCGCGGCGACCGGGAATGCGACACCGGCCACCCGATCACCCCCGCCAGCCTTGTTCGTCCCGTGATCTGCTGCATGCCCGGCACCAAACACGCGCTTGGCGGCGCGGGCAAGGGCCGGCACCCCCGATTGCACCCCCGATTGCACTGGGGCCGCCGCGGGTGGACACTGCCGCGCGAACCACGGAGCCGCCCATGATCCACGTCCTCGCCATCATCACCGCCCACCCCGGCCAGCGCGACGCCGTGCTGAAGCAGTTCCGCGCCAACGTCCCGGCCGTGCTGGCCGAGCCGGGCTGCATCGAGTACGCGCCGGCGGTCGACATGGAGGGCGGCCCGTCCTGGGTGGCGGCGCTCGGACCGGACAGCTTCGCCGTGATCGAGAAATGGCAGGACGCGGCGGCGCTGGCGGCACACGCGAAGGCGCCGCATATGCTGACCTACGGGGCACGGGTGAAGGACATGCTCGCCAGCCGGGTCATCCACGTGCTGTCGCCGGCCTAGCGGCGCGCCGGCGGGTCGTCTTGTTTCTGGGTCACTTCAAGTTGATCGTCACACAGGGCTGGCACTAAATTGTACGGACCGAGGTATAATGCGAATGGCTGACCGCAGGCCATGGTATCTCCTGGAGGGTTCCCGAATGCACGACGACACCGCCGCTGACCAGAACCGCGTCGAGCGGCGGTCGCTGATCGGCCAGTTTGGCGCCGCCGCCGTCACCGTCCTGGCAGCCGGCGCCGCGGCCACGGGCGCCGCCGTGGTCAACAGCGCGCCGGCCGCGGCGCAGACCTATACCGACGCCGACATCCTCAACTTCGCGCTCAACCTCGAGTACCTCGAAGGCCAGTACTACATCCACGGCTTTCTGGGCCGCGGCCTGGACGCCACGGACGTGAACGACCCCAACGGCGTCGGCAACGCGGGCTTCGTGCTCGGCGGATCGCTCGTGCCGTTCCAGACCCCAGTGGTTGCCGGCGTCATTGAGCGGATCACGGTCGATGAGGTCGACCACATCCGGTTCATCCGCCGCGTGCTCGGCAACCTGGCGGTCGCGCAGCCGAACATCGACCTGCTGAACAGCTTCAACGCGGTGGCGGTCGCGGCCGGGCTGATCCCGGCCGGCACGCAATTCAATCCGTTCTTGAACGAGACGAACTTCCTGCTCGGCGCGCTGTCCCTGACCGACGTGGGCGTCACCGCCTATGCCGGCGCCGCGCGGCTGCTGCAAAGCAAGGACAACCTGGACGCCGCCGCCAGCATCCTTGCCGCCGAAGCTTACCACGCCGGCTCGCTCCGCACCCTCTTGTGCTCGTTTGGGCAGCAAAACGTATTCAACGCCATCTCCGCCGTCCGCGCCAAGCTCGGCAACGGCAAGGAAGCGGGCCTGTCGATCCCCAACTTCCCCGACAACATCGCCCCGGTGGACGGCGACGGGCTGGTCTATCGCCGCACGGCAGGGGAGGTGCTCGGCATCGTCTACAACGGCATCCCCAACGGCGGCGGCTTCTTCCCGAACCGGGCGAACGGCACGATCCGCTGAGAACGGTCCGGAGCGCGTCCCTTTTCCCGGAGGTTTCCTTGCCCGCAGCGCCACGGTTCCGGCCCGCCGCCCTGATCCTCGCCGGGAGCCTCGCCAGCCTCGGGCCGTGCGCCCAGGCCGCCGAGCCGCCCCGGCCCTTGTGCGGACGCAGCGAGGTGTTGGACGTGGTGGCCGACGACATCGCCCAGCGCGGCATCAACGCCGTGATCCTGCCGGGCAGCGTCGGCCAGGTCCCGACCGCCCTGCCCGACACCGTCCGCTGCGCGGTCCGGTTCCAGGCGACGGTGTTCGACACCAACCGCTTCGGCGCCGTGCCACAGGTGCGGCTGTCGGTCCTGGACTACACCGTTCGTGCCGGGCGCAACGGGCTGTTCGTGGACGTGGCCGGCGGCCCACGTTAACGTTTGGTGAACATAGCAACTGCCGCGTCGCGCACCTTCGCCTGATAGGTCTGGTTCAGCAGCGGCGTGTGCGAATGGTAGTTGCCCACAGCCCGCATCAGGTCGCCCCGGGTTTCGTCCAGATAGGTGCGGAGGATCAGCCCGGCCGCCGCGATGTTGAAGCAGGGGCGGTGCAGCAGCCGGTCCCGAACCTCCGCCGGGTCAAGCCGGGTGTAGCGCGACAAGGGCGCCAGCCAGAGCGTGTTGACCTGCATCACCCCGAGGTCGGACGAGCCGTCGGTGTTGCGGTGCATGACCCCGGGGCCGCCGCCCTCGACCGCCTGAATCGACGGCAGCACGCGCGGCGGCAAGCCGTAAATCTGCGCGACCAAGGCCATGCACGCCAGGTATGGGACCGCCATCAGGTCTTGCCTCCTATGCGCGGGGCCATGGCCCGACTCTCCACTTCGCTGCTATGGAACGTCCGCGTAGCAGAAAGCAGGACGTGATGCAGCAGCCTTCCTTCCCGCGCCGCCCCTTCCCCGGCCGCCCCTCTTCAAGCCGCACCGACGCCGGTTTCACGTTGTTGGAAATCCTGGTAGTGATCGCAATCTTGGGCCTGCTGATCGGGCTGGTCGCCCCGGCGGCGCTGCGCCAGTTGGGCGGCGCCCGCACCTCGGTCGCTAAGCAATCGATCGAGCGGATCTCCTCCATCCTCGACCTCTACAAACTCGATGTCGGCACCTATCCCACGACGGAGCAGGGCCTGGCCGCGCTCAACGTCCGGCCGTCCGGCTCAGCGGGCTGGGGCGGCCCTTACCTGAAAGGCGATGCCGAGCCGCTCGACCCTTGGAACCGGCCCTACTTGTACCGCAGCCCGGCCAGCCGCCCCGGCCACGACTTCGACCTATGCTCCCGCGGCCCCAACAACCAAGCGGGGGATAGTGGGGCGGACCTGATCTGCAATCCCTAATACCAGCGGCCCTGGCTTCTGGCTCGTGTGGGATTCCCACGCTGCTGCGGCTGTGGTTCTGTTCTCCTGGTGCAGGGCGGGGGAGGACGGGATGGCGGCGGCGGTTGCGGTCGCGCGGGA
>CAXUJE010000540.1:0-3287 GCA_964251035.1 uncultured Acetobacteraceae bacterium | reverse complement strand
TAAGATGTCGTCTCCCAAAACCATAAAACAAGATCGTAAAACAGAAAATTCCCAAAAAATCAAACTTGGAGGAATCAATGTCTGGCAGTGTGCTTGGAAATACCATGGCGGCCTCGAGTACCCAAGGTCTCGGCATGCAAGGGCAGGGACAGGGGCAGCTCAGTCCGCAGAACTGGATGGACATCGTCGGCAAGGTGGCCCAGGTCGCCGTGCCGGTGATCCTGTCGGTGTTGCAAAGCAACCCGCAGCTTGCGCAGGGCGGCGGCATGCAAGCCCAATCGGCCGGCCCGGGGCAGCAGGCCAGCGCGCAGTTGAACCCGTTCAGCGCAGGCCCGCAGCAGCAAGGCCCATTGCAGCAGCAAAGCATCTTCGGGGATGTCGGCCGTTTCCTTGGGGGTGCCGGACAGCAGATCGTGAGCACGGTCACGCAGCACGTGGCGCAGCAGCTTCCGAACATCATCACCGGCCTGCTTTCCAGCCTTGCGGCCAGCCCGCAGCTCCGTGGGATGTCGGCTGGCCCGGGTGGCCAAATCTCTCCGCAGAGCTTCTTCGGCGACATCGGCACCTGGCTTGGCGGCGCGGCCCAGACCATCGGCAACGCGGCGGCGCAGCAAGTCGCGCAGCAGTTGCCGAACGTCATCGGCGGCCTCCTGTCCAGCCTGGAAAGCCAGCCTCAGCAGGGCCAGCAGGTCGGTGCGCAAAGCTTCAACCCGGGGCTTTACTCGCCGCAGTTCGTCCAAGGCAGCAGCGCCTATCACTGACAAGCCCGTCCGGCCGGGGCGACCCGGCCGGGCGACCACGCGCAGGAGTCCGGTGTGCCCCGGCAATTGATGGTGGCTTCGCGCAGTCTGGGCGCGACCTCGGAGCAGGTGCAGGCAGCAGTTTCGTCGATCCTTGAGGCCGTGCCCGGGTCCAGCGTCGCGAAGCCTGTGCACCCTGAGACGCACGTGGCCGTCATCGACCTGCCCGAAGGGGCGGAAGACGCTGCGCGGACCGCCTTGGATCCTGGCTTCGTGCTGGAGCCGAACGCGACCCTTGAGCCGTTGAGCCGCAGCGGACCCGAAACGATAAGACGCGCCGTCATAAGGAAGAAAGCCATGAGCGAAACCAAGGCCGGCACGAGCCGGGACAGCACCAGCAAGAAGGCCAGCGCCAGCGAGGAAACGCAGCCCGAGGCGGCGGCCCCTTCCCCGCCCCCGCAGCAGGCCATCCAGCCCGGCGGCATCCAGTCCCGCAAGATCGAGGTGCTGATCACGCAGCGGGACGGCATGCTGCATCCGCAAAGCACGGATCAGATCGCGCAGGCGCTCAATGCCATGCCCGACTTCAGGATCAAGAAGACCCTGCGGCCGAGCGGCCTGGCGGTGATGGCGGCGGGCGCGCCCGGCGCCTCGGACGTGCTGGTGGCCGAGACCTCGGAACCGCGGGAGCTGGAGCTGCGGATGACGGCCGGCCCGGCCCTCATCGTCGAGCGCAACCTGGATCTGCCGCCGCGCGGCGGCGCCCGGATGCCAGCGCCCACCGGCGGGGCGGCCGGCGCGCCGATGGCGGCCACGGCGACGTCCGCCATTCGCGTGCCGGTCGCGGTTCAGGACACCCAGGGCCGGCCGGTGGACAAGTGCCTGGTGACGGCCTACGGCCGTGGGCTCGTCCAAGCATCCACGGATGCGCAGGGGCAATGCACCCTCACGTTCTTTGGCAGCACGCTCAACGGCATCACCGCCCTCTACGTCAAGCCCTTCGCGGATCTCTGGGAACGGTGGGTGCCGAACCCGCAGCTCACCCAGGACGGGCCGAACACCGTCACGCTCGAGCCGCTGAACGCGTTCCAGCCCGCCGGCTTCGGCGGGCAGCGCTTCAGCGGCTGGGGCGAGCGTCTGATGGGCCTGGATCAACAGGCCGCCCAGATGACCGGGCAGGGCTGCAAGGTGGCGATCATCGATTCCGGCTGCGACAACACGCACCCAAGCCTGACCCACGTGCGGATCGGCCGGGACCTCACCAACCCCGATGCCCAGGGCAACCCCAACCCGCAGACCTGGACCCAGGACACCATGAGCCATGGGACCCATTGCGCAGGAATCATTGCCGGCAACGGGAACGGCATCAGGGGCTTCGCGCCGCAAGCGGAGGTGCACGTCCTCAAGCTGTTTCCTGGCGGCAAGTTCGACGACCTCATCACGGCGCTGGCCTACTGCGTGGACAACCGCATTGACGTCGTGAACTGCTCCCTCGGCACCAGCCAGGTTTCTGAGACCGTCATGCAGCGAATGGATCAGGCCAGGCAGGCCGGCGTCGCCGTGATCGTGGCCGCCGGGAACGACGGCGGCCAGGTGCTGTTCCCGACGAACCTGCCGAGCTGCTGCGCGGTGTCGGCCATCGGCCAGCAGAACGACTACCCTGACTACACCTACCACGCCCAGACGCAGACCAGCCTTGTTGGCGTCAACGGCATCTTCGCGGCCAGCTTCACATGCCACGGCTCGCAAATCCGGGTGTGCGCACCCGGCGTCGCGATCATCAGCTCCGTGCCGGGGGGCGGCTATGCGGCATGGGATGGCACCAGCATGGCCGCCCCGCACATCACCGGCCTGTGCGCCCTCGTGGCCGCGCACCATCCCGCCTTCAGCAACCCGGCGGCGCCGAGGAACGCGGCCCGGGTCGATCAGATGTTCCAGCTTGTGATGCAGGCTGCGGCCCCGCTTGGCCTCGATCCGCAATACGGGGGCGCGGGCTTGCCGTTGACCACCAATGCCTTGCAGCAGCAAGTGGCGCCCCAGGCGGCGCAGCCGGGCAGCAGCCCGCCCGTCGGAGAGAACTTCGACGCGGTGATCCGGCGGATGGTTTACGCCGTGGCCCAGCAGCAAGGCCTGATGCCCGCCTTCATGATCGGCCAGCCCCCGCAGCCGCCGTGGTCCGCGCGTCCCGGAGCACGGCCGGCTTGACCGTGCCCGGCGTGTTGAACCGCTTTGCTTCATCAGCCTGCCGGGATCGCGCCGCGATCTCGGTCAAGCTATCGCGGTCAGCGCCAGGCCGGTGGCTGCCAGCGCGCCGGTCCACTCGAAGTTGATCCAGCCGCGGCGCAGGAAGGCGAGGGTACTGTCAACTTGTTGCGCCGATGTTGCGCCAGGGCGCGACGAGGGCGGCGTGCTTGTGGTCACGCCGCGGCGGTGCAGGAAGAGGTTGTTGCTCCTGTCATGGGCGGACAAGAAGCGTTGTGCCTGGCCCGGCAGCTTGAACCGCTTCGTCTGCCGTTCCCGCCTTCGGCCCGGCTGGTGCGAGTTCTC
>CAXUJE010000539.1:0-3304 GCA_964251035.1 uncultured Acetobacteraceae bacterium | reverse complement strand
GGTGAAGCCGCGCGCGGCGCTGGCCGGCCTCCTGTTGGAACTCGGCTGCATCCTGCACGGTTTGGCGTGGCTGGCCGCCGTCGAGGAGGAGCCGCTGCCGCTCCCGCAACCGGTGATCCCGCGCGCTGCAGCGCCCGAGCGGGCGCTGGCGGGAACCGAGGCGATGCTGGCCCGGCCCTTATCCACGCCGGGCCGCGCCCCGCCCAGCCGGGGCCTGACGCCTGCGCCGGAACCGGCGGCGCCCCCGCGCCTGGCCGGCCTCATCGTCGCGGAGCAGCGCCGGGCCATCTTTGCCGGCCCGGACGGGAAGCCGGTCGCGCTGGAGGAGGGCGGGCGGCTGGGGCCGTTCACCGTGGCGGCGGTGCGGTCGGACGGGGTCGATCTGGATGGGCCGACCGGCGTCCGCACGCTCCGCCCATCCAGCGACGCGGCACTGCGTCCGCAGCTTGTCCTCAAGCCCCCCGTCCTGTCCTTGATCGACCCGGACCGGCGCGAGGCGGAAACCGAAAACGACCAGCAGCGTGCGGCCCGGGAGGCCGGGGCCGCCCCGGCGCCCGGTTCAGCCCTTCATGCTGTCCGGCACCTTGCCGCCGTTCTCGGCCAGCTTCTGCACGACGGCCTTGTGCAGGGCGATGTTCTGCTCGGCGCTGCCGTCCGCCCCGGCGTGCACGCCGAGCTCCTGGCCCAGTTGCTTGCGGGCGTCGAGGCTGGAGTCGAGGTCGAGCAGCTTCAGCAGATCGACGATGGAGGTCTGGTAGTTGCCGCCGCCGCCCTTCTGCGACGCCATTTGGCTCAACACCGCGCCGACATCCACGGAAGGCGCGGCGCCGGCCGCCTCGGCCGCGGGGGCAGGGGCGGCGTTGTCAGCCGGGGCGTCTGCCGGGGCGGCGCTGGCATGGTGGAAGATCTTGTCCATGATGTTGCCGAAAATGCTCAAGGGTCGCCTCCGATGAAATTTGGGTGATTGGACGACATGCGTAGGTCAAATGGGTCCGCAATGGAAGCGTTGCCGGATGATCGAAGCGTGGCGCCTGCGGCGCGGAACACTCTGGCGAAAGCGCCGGCAATCGGTAAGGTCGCATCCAAGACGTTGAAAGGGAGGACGCCTTGGAATTCGAGCACTCGGCAAAGGTGCAGGAGCTGCGGCGGCGGCTGCAGGCCTTCATGGAGGCGCATATCCATCCGAACGAGGCGACCTACGTTGCCCAGCATGCGGGCCGCGACGACCGCTGGCAGCCGGTGCCGGTGCTGGAGGACTTGAAGGCCGTCGCCCGTCGGGCGGATCTGTGGAACCTGTTCCTGCCGCACTCGGACCGCGGCGCCGGGCTGACCAACCTGGAGTACGCGCCGCTTGCCGAGATCATGGGCGCCGTGTCCTGGGCGTCGGAGGTGTTCAACTGCTCGGCACCCGACACCGGCAACATGGAGACGCTCGACCGCTACGGGACGGAGGCGCAGAAGCAGGAATGGCTGGAGCCGCTGCTCCGGGGCGAAATCCGCTCGGCGTTCTGCATGACGGAGCCGGAGGTCGCGTCGTCCGACGCCACCAACATCCAGTGCCGGATCGAGCGCCGGGGCGGCGATTACGTCATCAACGGGCGCAAGTGGTGGTCGTCGGGCGCCAACGACCCGCGCTGCCGCCTCTTGATCGTCATGGGCAAGACCGATCCCGACGGCCCCGACCGCCACCGCCAGCAGAGCATGGTGCTGGTGCCCCGCGACACGCCCGGCGTCCAGGTGCTGCGTCACCTGCCGGTGTTCGGCTACGACGACGCGCCGCACGGCCACGCCGAGATCCTGTTCGAGGACGTGCGCGTGCCGGTGGAGAACGTCTTGCTGGGCGAGGGCCGCGGCTTCGAGATCGCGCAGGGGCGCCTGGGGCCGGGCCGCATCCACCACTGCATGCGCGCCATCGGCATGGCGGAGCGCGCGCTGGAGATGACCTGCAAGCGCGCGCTGAGCCGCCGCCCGTTCGGCAAGCCGCTGGCCGACCAGGGCGTGATGATCGAGCGCATCGCCGAGAGCCGCATCAAGATCGACCAGGCGCGCCTTC
This sequence comes from uncultured Acetobacteraceae bacterium, assembly GCA_964251035.1. Taxonomy (GTDB): domain Bacteria; phylum Pseudomonadota; class Alphaproteobacteria; order Acetobacterales; family Acetobacteraceae; genus CAHJXG01. The sequence goes on along the minus strand of CAXUJE010000539.1, from coordinate 1,251 downwards.
TGGTGCTGAACGCCGCCTGGCGCATGGACGAGGTGGGCAACAAGGAGGCCCGGCGGGAGATCGCCGCCATCAAGGTCGCCGTGCCCGCCATGGCCTGCGCGGTGATCGACTGGGCGATCCAGGCGCATGGCGGGGGCGGGGTGACGGACGACTTCGCGCTGGCGTCCATGTATAAGATCGCCCGCACGCTCCGCATCGTGGACGGGCCGGACGAGGTGCACCGCCACCAGCTCGGGCGGCTGGAGTTGGCCAAGTACAAGCCCGAGCGGCCCAACGCATGACGGCGCCGGCTGGGGTGGCCGACGGCTCGCCGGTGCTGGTGCCGGTGCTGCCGAACCACCGCTTCGACGAGGCGGCGCTGGAGCGGTATCTGGCCGCGCACCTGCCGGGCTTCGCCGGGCCATGCGCGGTCCGGCAGTTCCAGGGCGGGCAGTCCAACCCGACGTTCCATCTGGACGCCGCGTCCGGGCAGTACGTGCTGCGGAAGAAGCCGCCTGGCACGCTGCTGCCCTCGGCGCATGCGGTGGACCGTGAGTACCGCATCCTGGGCGCGCTGCGGGGCAGCGGCGTGCCGGTGCCGGCCGTGCGCCTGCTGTGCGACGACGAGGGCGTCATCGGCACGATGTTCTTCGTCATGGACTACCAGCCGGGCCGGGTCTTCCCCGACCGCACCTTGCCCGGCGTCAGCCCTGCCGACCGGGCGGCGATCTACGACGACATGGGCCGTGTCTTGGCCCGGCTGCACGGCGTCGATTGGCGGCGGGCCGGGCTGGAGGGATTCGGCCGGCCGGAGAACTACATCGGGCGCCAGATCGACCGTTGGTCGAAGCAGTACGCGGGCGCGCGGGTGGGGGAGGAGCCGGCGATGGACCGGCTGATGGCCTGGCTCAAGGCGCACGCGCCGGTGCCGGACGAGACGACCATTGCGCATGGCGACTACCGCCTCGGCAACCTCATCATCCACCCGGACGAGCCGCGCGTCGCGGCGGTGCTGGATTGGGAACTGGCGACGCTCGGGCATCCGCTGGCGGATTTGGCGTATAGCTGCCTGGCCTGGCGCCTGCCGCCGGACCTGCAGGGCATTCAGGGGCTGGACGTGCCGGGGCTGCCGACGGAGGCCGAGTACGTGCAGGCCTATTGCCGCCGGACCGGGCGCGCCGGGGTGCCTGACTTGGAGTTCTTCGTGGCGTTCTCGCTGTTCCGCTGGGCGGCGATTGCAGCGGGGGTGTACCGGCGGGCGCTGGATGGGAC
>CAXUJE010000538.1:0-3312 GCA_964251035.1 uncultured Acetobacteraceae bacterium | reverse complement strand
TGGGCATCGAGACCGGCGGCTGCCCGCACACCGCGATCCGCGAGGACGCCAGCATCAACCTGGCCGGCATCGCCACCATGCGCCGCCGCTTCCCAGGCCTCGACCTGATCCTGATCGAGAGCGGCGGCGACAACCTGGCGGCGACCTTCAGCCCCGAGCTGGCCGATCTCACGATCTATGTCATCGACGTGTCCGCCGGCGACAAGATCCCGCGCAAGGGCGGCCCCGGCATCACCCGCAGCGACCTCCTTGTGATCAACAAGATCGACCTCGCCCCGCATGTGGGCGCGAGCCTGGAGGTGATGGACCGGGACAGCCGCCGGATGCGGGGCGACCGGCCCTTCGTGTTCGCCAACGTCCGGGCCGGGCAAGGGGTGGCGGAGGTCGCGGCGTTCATCGAGCGGGCGGGCGGGCTGCATTGAGCCGGCGGCCCGCGCTCAGCCCGGCCTGATCCCCCGAAGCGGCAAGACCAGCCGGCGCCCGCACTCTGCGCACCGGAGGGCTGGCGCACCCGCGAGGCGCGTCCCTCGCCCGACATCCGCCGGCCGCAGTCCTGCCAAGTCGGGAACGGCGCGCCGTCGCGCTGCTCCCAGCGGGCGACCGAGGCCTCGTCGCACCATTCGACCAGGAATGGCATGGCCCGAGTGCGTCACGCTGACGATCATACCCTCTCCCTTGGCCTGTGAGGCGCCCGCATGGCCAGCAGGGTATGATCATGTCGTTGCGCTCGCAAGACCCTGTGTCACGCGGTGAGACACGCCCCGCCCATGCCAGCAGCCGCCGGCGTCAAGTCCGCGCGGCCTCGAACAGCAGCGCGCTGACCGCCTCCTCCGGCGCCGGGCGCCCATACAGCCAGCCCTGGCCGACATCGCAGCCGAGGTCGCGGAGCAGCGCCTCCGTCCCAGCATCCTCAACACCCTCGGCGACGGTCAGCAGGCCGAGGCTGTGGCTCAACCCGATCACGGCGGCGACGATCTTGCGGCTTTCCGTGTCGCCGCCCATCGCCCGCACGAAGCCTGCGTCGATCTTCAGCTTGTCGATCGGCAGCAGCTGCAGGTGCCGCAGGCTCGAATAGCCCGTGCCGAAGTCGTCGAGCGCCAGCCGCACGCCCAGCGCCTTCAGCTTGCCGAGCAGGTCCCGGGCCAGGTCGATGTCGCCCACCAGCGCGCTTTCGGTGATCTCCAGTTCGAGGCGGTGCGGCGGCAGCCCGGTCTCGTCGAGGATGGACTGCACGGCCGCGGGCAGGCCGCGGTTGCGCAGCTGGAGCGGCGACAGGTTGCAGGCCACGAAGGTGTCGGACGGCCACCCGGCGGTGGCGCGGCAGGCCCGGCGCAGCAGGCGCTCGGTCATCGGCCCGATCAGGCCGGCATCCTCGGCGATGGGGATGAACTCGTCCGGCGGGACCATGCCGCGGGTGGGATGCGGCCAGCGCGCCAGCATCTCGAAGCCGATCAACCGCCCGGTCGCGATGTCGACCAGCGGCTGGAAGTAAGGAAGCAGGAGGTCGTGGGCCACGGCCTGGCGCAGCTCGCCTTCCAGCAGCGCGCGCTGCTGGATGTGGGCGTCAAGGCCGGGATCGAAGACGTGGAAGCGGCTGCGCCCGTCGGCCTTGGCCCGGTACAGCGCCACGTCGGCGCGGCGCACCAGCGCATCGGCGTCCCCGTCCTTCGCCCGCGCGAGCGCGATGCCGATGCTGACGCCGACCTGCGCCACAGGCCCGCCAGGCAGCGCGAACGGCTGTCCCAGCACGGCGATGACCCGCCGCGCGAGCAGCGCCGCCGCTTCGCCGGCTGGACCGGAGGGGTCTGCGGCATCGAGCGGGACCATCAGCGCGAACTCGTCTCCGCCCAGGCGGGCGATCGTGCCGCCGGCGCCTGCGGCGTTGCGGAGCCGGGCCGCCACAAGCTGCAGGAGGTGGTCGCCGGCGGGGTGGCCGTGCGCGTCGTTCACCCCCTTGAACCGGTCGAGGTCGCACAGCAGCAGCGCGACCGCGCCGCCGCTCCGGTCCGCCCGCGCCAAGGCCGTCCGCAACTGCTCGTAGAGGCCGCGCCGGTTGGGCAGGCCGGTCAGGTCATCGGTGCGCGCCACGGCCTCCGTGGCGGCAAAGGCGGCCCGCAGCCGCGCACGCCCCTTGAGGGCGAAGACGGCCGCGACGAGGAACAGGGCGCTCAGCCCAAGCCCCGACGTTTCCATCCAGGCACGGTCGTTGAGGGCCTTGGCACGGGTCGTGGCGAGGGTTTCGAGATCCTGGCCGAAGGCCTCGATCCCCGAGGCATAAACAGATTGGAGATAGTCGAATTCCGGGCCGTCGAGCAGCGCCTGAGCGCCGTCGCGGTCGTTGGCGGCGAGAAGCGCGAAGGCCGCCTGCTCCATCGCCGTCAGGTCGCTGTTCGCTTCCTCCACGGTTTTCCCGAGCGCCGAGCCAACCTCCGGCGTCGCGAGCGCGACCGCCTCCTTGATCGCCGCCGCGAGCTTCGGGCCGGCCTCCTCGAACCGGGCCACCCATCGAGGGTCGCCGGACAGCACCGCCATGCGGGCCGACATCGTGCGCCACTCGTCATAATAGGCGAAGGTGCCGCGCAGCTCGGCCACGCGTACCGCCCGTTCGCTTGCCAGCCGCATCTCGGCGCGGGTTCCCGTCCCGGTCCATCCCAGCCACAGGAGGATGCCGAGGGCGGCGGCCAGGGCCAGCGCGGAACCCCAGCGGCCCAGCCGTTGCCTGTGGCAGTCTGACATCCCAAAAACAAGGCTTCGGCGTGCGAGCGGCATGCCGACATCATACGCAAGCTGTCTTAAGAAGTTGTTTCGAGATATGTCAGCGGAGCCGCCGCAGCTCGGCCCATTGGAACGCCAGCAGGATCGGCACGCCCACCGCCACGTCGCGGGCGCGGCGCAGCAGGGACACGCCGAGCGCCACGTCGGGCGGCACGCCGAAGGCGGCGCCCAGGCCGACATAGCCGGCCTCCTGCACGCCCGCCGAGCCGGGCACGACGAAGGCGGCGGCAACCAGCGCGTCCAGCAGCGCCTCCAGCGCCAGGACCGGCAGCAGCCCGGCGTCCCAACCCAGCAGCCGCAGGCTGATCCAGGTGCCGAACCCGGTGCCGAACCAGCCAAGCAGGTGCAGCGTGACGGCCAGCAGCAGCCGGCGCGGGTCGCGGTACAGCCGGGACAGCTCCGCCTGCACGCCGCCCGCGCCGTCCTGCCCGCGGAACCACTCGCCCAGCAGCCGTCCGCCCAACCCCCGCAGCCCCCGCCCGATTGCCCCGCGGCCCCCCCAGGCCCGCGCCCCCACCAGTCCCCCCGCGCCCAGCG
>CAXUJE010000537.1:0-3316 GCA_964251035.1 uncultured Acetobacteraceae bacterium | reverse complement strand
GGGCCGGGCCGAGCGCGGCCTGCCGGACCTGCCGAACCTCCTGGGCGGCGCGCGGCAGCGCCTGGACGACCGGGCGCAGCGCCTGGCGATGGCGCTGCCGAACCTGCTGGCGTCGCGCCGGGCCACGCTGGCGCGGGCGGAGCGCGGCATCCCGGACCTGCCCGGCCTGATGCGCGCCGCGCGCCAGGCTATTGAAGCGCGTGGGCTGCGCCTGGCGCTGGCGTTGCCGAACCTGGTGCGGGCGCGCCGGGCGGCGCTGGTGCAGGTCGAGCTGCGCATGCCCAACCCGGACGGAGTCGCGGCCATGCGGCGGGCCACGGTGACGCTGGCGGCGTCGCGGCTGGGCGGGGCGCTGCGCCAGGCGGTGTCCAGGCAGCAAGGGCGCGCCGGGGCCATCCGCGGGCGGCGGGCGCCGGCGCCGCGCCACGGCCGCGGGGGGGCGGCGCGGGCGCGGGGGGCGGGGGCGGGGGCGCGGCTCGACTCCGTGTCGGTCGAGGCGGTGCTGGCGCGCGGCTACGCCTTGGTGCTGGACGGGTCCGGCCAGGCGGTCACGTCGGCAGCGGGGGTCGCGCCGGGACAAAAGCTGCGGCTGCGCTTCGGGGACGGAGAGGTGGCGGCCAGCGCGGACCGGCCTGGACAGGGAGCGCTGCCGGTCTGAACATAATCCACCGGGCTGCTTTACATTTGAGCAGGAAAGGCCCATGTCAGTGACGGCGCTTTTCGTGTTGGGCCAGCCAGTCTTTGGATTGATGCTTGTTGAACCCTCTGGGTCCGCAGCTATTCCGGTGCTCCCTAATGTAAAAGTAATTCGGCCTGCACCGTGCGGGCCGCCGTGTCTATGGAGAGCATACTATGGCAGTCGGAACGGTTAAGTGGTTCAACGCCCAAAAAGGCTTCGGCTTCATCCAGCCGGACGACGGCAGCAAGGACGTGTTCGTGCATATCTCTGCGGTCGAGCGCGCCGGCATGGGTTCGTTGAACGAGGGCCAGAAGCTGAGCTTCGAGCTTGAGCGCGGCCAGCAGGGCAAGACCTCCGCGGTGAACCTGCAGGCCGCGTAACTCTTCAACCTTAGTGCTGCCCTTGTGGCAGCGGCCGGAGGCGACCGACATGGCAGCCCATAAGTTCGCTTCCGGCCAGAAGGTGGAGTTCTCCCCCAGCGCGTTCGATGGCAACGCGCCGCGGGGGAGCTACACCGTGGTGCGGCAGATGCCGAGCGAGACCCGGGATCTGCAGTACCGCATCAAGAATGCCCGCGACGGCCACGAACGCGTCGTGCGGGAAAGCCAACTCGGCCGAAGCTGAAGCGCGGCCCTCCACCCTTCGCCGCAAGGAGTCCCGATGGTCTTCAAGCCCAACTACAACATGCAGAGGGCCGAGCGGAACCGCGCCAAGCAGGCCAAGAAGGAAGAGAAGCTGCGCGAGAAGGAAGAAGCCGTAGCGCGCCGCAAGGCCGAGGGCGAGACCGGAACGGACGCCGCGCCGGCCGAGGGCGCCAGTCCAGGGGATACCAATGCCGCCTAAGAAGAAGATCGAGAGCAGCTTCGTCGCTTTCGATGTGACCTACGTTGACGGCACCCGCAGCAGCAACCGCCGGGTGCCCAGCATGGCCCTGATGGGCCTCGACGGCGACATGCCGGCCCAGGGCATCATCGAGCAGCAGGACGCCACCATCGGCGCCGCGTCCGGCAAGCCACGTCCGGCGATCAGATCGCTGGCCCGCTCGCCCTTGCCCGAAATCGTCAAGGTGCCTGCGAAGGCCCGCTACTGAGCTTTCGGCCAGCGCCGGTGCAGCCATAGCCAGCTTTCCGGCTTGGCCCTGATCCAGCGCTCCAGCGTGTCATTCACCGTTTGCGTCAGGCTGGTGATGTCCGCCGTCCGATTCCCGGTATTGGGCAAGGCCAAGGGCGGCTCGCACGTCACCCGGAACCGGGCGGGGCCGAGGCGCTCGACGAAGCCCGGGATGACCGGGCAGCGCAGGCGCAGCGCCAGCGCCGCCAGCGCCGGCGCCGTCATTGCCGGACGTCCGAAGAACCGGGCCTCGATCCCATCATTCATCTTCTGGTCCATCAGCATGCCGAGCCGCCCGCCGCGGGACAGGTGGGCGAGGGACTGGCGCGCGCCGGCGGCCCCCTTGGCGAACATCTGGACGTCGGCCCGGACGGCCTTGCGCCGCAGGTCCAGCAGCATCGCGTCGATCTGCTTATTCTCCGCCGGGCGATAGAACGAGGAGAGCACCACGCCGGCCCCCGCCGCGGCGATGGGCAGCATCTCCCAGTTGCCGATATGGCCGCTGAACAGGATCGCCGGCCCACCCTTCGCAGCAAGCCAGTCCACCGTTTCCTTGCCGACCAGCTCCCACCCCGGGCCGGACGCGGTTTCCCGCAGGTCCGCGATGTGCGCCAGCTCCCCCATGGTGCGGCCCAGGTTGTCCCAAACGCCGCGCACCACCCGTCGCCGTGCCGCGGCGTCAAGCTCGGGCATCGCGGCGCGCAGGTTGGCGTGGGCGACGCGCGACACCGGCAGGAGCGGCCCGATGCCGCGGGCCACGGCGCCACATAAATTGCTGGACGCCACCGGCCCCAGGCCTCGCATCAAGCGCATGGCGGCGCGCACGGCGAAGGCTTCCGCCTGGTGCGCCCGGCTTGTCACTCGTTCACTTATGGCACGACATCGCGCAGCAGGCGCTCCAGCCCGTCTGGATCGTCCCAGCGCAGCGACACGCCGACAACCTGGACTTGGCGGCGAACCGCGCCGGGCAAGCGCACCGCGTCCTTCGGAGTCGTGACTGGCATGACGCCGAGTGCGGTAGCACGGGCGAGCACGCGGTCCAACTCGGCCGGGGTGAAGCGGTGGTGGTCCGGGAAGTCCACGCACTCCGTGATAATGGCGCCGGCCTGGCGCAGCGTGGCGTGGAACTTGGACGGCCGGGCAATGCCGGAGAACGCCAGCACCCGCGCGCCCGGCAGCGCCGCGTCCGGCTCCAGCGTCGCGGACAGCACCGGCAAGCTCGCCGGCAGGGCGGCCCGCGCGCTCGCCGCATCCAGCCCGATCAGCACCGCCGCCCGGCACCGCGACGCGGCGGCGGCCACCGGCTCCCGCAGCGGCCCGGCCGGCACCACCCGGCCGTTGCCGAACCCCACGGCGCCGTCCACGACAAGCAGCGCCGCATCCCGGACCAGCGTCGGGTTCTGCAGCCCGTCATCCATCAGCAGCGCCTGCGCCCCTGCCACCGCCGCCGCCCGGGCGCCGGCCGCGCGGTCGGCCGCAACCCAGGTCGGCGCGACCGCCGCCAGCAGCAACGGCTCGTCCCCCACC
>CAXUJE010000536.1:0-3361 GCA_964251035.1 uncultured Acetobacteraceae bacterium | reverse complement strand
GCGTGAGCCTCGACGGCGCGCGCACCCTTGCCGGCCAGCTCCGCGACGCGGCGGAACAGCGGCATGGTGCCGCGGCGGCCCGCGTGGGACGCAGCCGGGCCTGCGCCCTCGACTTGCACGCCCTCGTGCCGGTGCCCCCCGGCGTGCTGCAACTGGGTCCCGACCACCCGGAGGCGCTCGCCTGGCTGTGGACGCATTGGGGCACCACGGCGGCGCTGCGTCACGTCGCCGCCAGACCCGTCCTGCCGCGGCGCGCCGCGCCCGGTGATCCCGTGACGCTCGACCTCACCTTCTGGTCAGCCGACTGGACGCCGTGGCGGGCCTTGGCTGCCGTGTCCGCGCGCTGGCCCGCGCTGCGCTTCGACGTCCGCCCCGCCTACGGCTCGCTTTGACCCAGGCCGGGTCCGATGCCGTGACCAGGGTCGCGCCGCCGATGGGGCAGTCCGGCCCGCCGCCGCCCGCGTGGGACACGCCGCCTCGCCGCCGTACGGCGTCGACGTCGCCCACTCTGGTTGTGGACGGGTTCGAGGGGCCGCTCGACTGGCTGCTCGAGTTGGCGCGCACCCACAAGGTCGACTTGGCCCGGTTGTCGATCCTGGCCTTGGTCGAGGCGTTCGCGGGCGCGCTGGAAGCGGGGCTGCACCGCACGTCAGACGCCCCGGCCCCAGACCTCGCGCGCTGGGCCACTTGGAGGGTGATGGCCGCCCACCTCGCCGAGCTGCGCTCGCGGTTGCTGCGGCCGGCCGATGCGCCCGAGTTGCAGACGGCGCAGGCCGAGGCCGAGGCCCTGCGCCGGCAGTGGCTGCGGCGCGCCGAGATGGCTGCGGCCGCCGACTGGCTGGAGCGGCGGCACCAGCTTGGGCGCGACGTCTTCGCGCGCGGGCAGCCGGAGGCTGGGAAAGTGGGGCGCTCCTCCGCCAACGCTGACTTGCGCGACGATTACGAAACAGACAGCCCGGCGGTGGTGGCGAGCGGTGCCGAGGACGTGCCCCCCGTCGCGGGCGGCGACTTCACCGACCTGCTGCGGGCCTGCCTGGTGGCGCTCCGCCTGCCGCCGCACGCCAAAGCCTACCAGCCCCAGCGCTTGCCGTTCTGGAGCGTGGGCGACGCCGCCGCCCGAATCCGCCGGCTGCTGCAGAAGCGTTGCGAAAGCCGGGAGCTGCAGGTATTCCTGCCGAAGATCGCCGAGACCGGGTCCGGACGGGCGCTGCAATGCCGCGCGGCGGTCGCGGCGACCTTTGTGGCGGGACTGGAGCTGGCCCGCGGCGGCGCACTCACCCTGCAACAGGACACGGCCTGGCAGCCGGTCCAGGTGCAGCGCCGGGCAAGCGGCAGCGGATCACCCACCAACCCCGCCGAGCCAATCGGACCCGGTGGGCGGCCAGTGGCCTAACCGGGCCGGTGCACGGGGGGGACGCGCAACCAGCCCGGCCGCACGATCCCTGGCGTAGGAAGATTTTCGCATGGTGCCATCCGTACGAGGCCGCGAGCGCCTGTCGTAGTTTGTGAACCCGCTTGGAGCCAACCCGCTTTCAGAAGGGCCAGCGCGACCGGGCGCCTTCTGCCCGGGCCGCAATCAGCAGCTTGGCCATGCCCTGGTTCGGGCCGTCCTGAGCGGCTGCTTGCTCAATTGTGGACCAGTCGAACTGCACCCGGTCCGTCGTGTGGTCCCAATGCGCCGCCGGCTTTGCTGGGCCAGACGCACTCGTCTCGGGAGAGGATGGTGCCGCTTCATCGGCTGACCTGCCGAGCTCAAGGTTAGGCTGGACGGGATCGCTGTCCGTAGCCGCTTCTACCTGGGACACCGCCGCAGCTGTCGGTGTTTCATCCTCGATCAAGTCCGGAACCGCAGGGGCGCTCTCCGCGCCCGCCGCCTGCTTTGGCTTGCGGCCTGGCCCCCTGCGGCCAGGCGCTTTGGTCGGACCGGCTTTGGGAACGTCAGATCCGGCATCGTCCGCGACCGGACCGCCGAGGCTGGCCGCCAACGGCAACTCGAATGACGGCGCGGCAGCTTTCGGCTTGCGGCCTCGCCGGGCTGGAGCGGCGGCTTCAGTGTTGGGCTGGATCTTTGGCTTGCGGGCCATGTGTGGCTTTCCTCGATGAGGACGGCCCGATACGTTGTTTCTGCAATTTCGGCAACAACCCACGTCCGCAGCCGAGCCCATCGGTGAGGTCGTTCCTGGGCTGAATGCAAGGCGTCGGTTTCAGAGCCGGGCAGGGCAGGAAGCAGCAGCGGGGCAGAGACGACGTGGCTGGCGGACCCGGGCTACGGCTCCTCCGGGCCCGGGTCGATGCCAAGTTCCTGGCGCACGTGCGTGAAGGTCTTGGGGTTAGCAAGGCGACGATCGGCCATCATCGCCCGCAGCGCCGCCAAGCCCGGTTGGGTGAAGAACAGGCGCGGCGGCCAGGGGGTTGCTTGGAGGCGCATCAGCCCGCGGTCGAGCAGGCCCCTGGCCGCCAGCGGCACCTTGGGCTGACCCGCCTGCGGGCCGCCGCGCCATGTCCTGAGCTGGAAACCATCGGCGACGCTCGGCAGGGTCGAGAAGAACTGGTCGAGCTCGCGGCGCATGTACTCCCGTTCGCCGGGCCTGAAGACGGCGGTGCCCGCAATGGGGCCGGATGCGCTCATGGCGTGCTGTGTAGCACCTCGGGCCCTGGTGTCGGATCCATAGCAGGGCGGAACAGCGTCTCGCATGTGTTCGCGCCGCCCGTCCGCCGCGCCGGTTCAGCCGTCATGGCCGACGCCGGGCGTGTACTCGAAGCCGAGCCCGGCCTCATGCCCTTGCTCGAAGGCGTGGGTCAGCACGCGGCGGCCGGCCGTCCCCTTGCGGGCACGGAAGTGCAGGCCGAGTTTGGCCAGCTCCGCCTCGACCACATCCGCCTTGGCGACCACCAGGTCGCGCCCGGACGAGCCGCGCAGTGCCGCCTCGCGTGATTCGCGCAACGTCCGCAGCTTGGCTGTGATGCCGCGGGCCAGGCCGATCCCGAACGAGTTGGTCGCAGTGCGGCGCACCCGCGTCGGCATCGCCGCATAGGTGTCGCCTGCCCGGAACCGTGCCGTCTCGGTCTCGAACGCCCGCTCCACCAGGTCATACAGGTAACGCGCCGCCGCCACGTCGGCCGGCAGGCCGAAGAACACATAGCGCAAGGTGCCCGAGGCACTCTTCTCGCCCCAGGCGCGGCAATCGAAGAACGCGGCCACCGCTGGCACGCAGTCGTCCACCGGCCCGACGCGCCGACGCCCGGTTTCGACGGCCGCGCCCTCGCAGGCTTGCCGCTTCAGATCCAGCTCGCTCAGGCTCAGGCCGTAGCGGTCCAGCAACTCCGCCACCTTCTCGGCGGCCGCCAGCGCCTCCTGCTC
>CAXUJE010000535.1:0-3406 GCA_964251035.1 uncultured Acetobacteraceae bacterium | reverse complement strand
ACCCTTTTCTGGATCGGTGCCATCCAAGTGTTCATCGCCGCCGAGGACCATCCGCCACCCCACGTCCATGCCGTCCACTCGGGGGAGGGCTGGGTTGCGAGGTTCCGCTTCTCGTTCCTGTCCGACGTGACCGGCTTGTACCGGTTCCGCCGCCGGGGGCGAAGGCCGACAGAGGCCACGCTCGACCGGGTGGCGGAGGCGATCATGGCGCATCTTCCAGCTTGCCGGGAGAGCTGGTGGACCACGCATGGGAGCCGGCACGAGATCAACTTGGTCAACCGGCGCGTCGAGACGAGACGCACCGAGGGCGGAGACGGGTTGCTCGCCAAGGTGGCGCTGCAACCCGGCAAAGCGGCGGCTGGCATCGTGTCGGCCACCTACGACCCGGGCAGCGGCAAGGTCGGGCTGAGCCTGGACGACGGACGGACGCTTGCCCTGACGGCTGGGCGGCACATCGAGGAGGCGGAGGAATGGTAGGGGACGACGAGGGCTGGATACTGCCGCAGCGCAAGCCGATCACCAAGGACGTGCTCGACCGCGCGATCGGCGCCGAGGAGGAAGCCGCATCGCAGGAACACCAGGCGCGGGAGGCTTGGTTCGACGGCCAGCACGGCACGGTCATGCTGAAGTTGACAGATGGGCGAGTGTTCGGGGCCGAACCCGGCTTTATCCCGTCGCTGCACGGGGCGTCGCCGACACAGCTTGCCGGGCTGCGGGCGTCGGACGACGGGGCGTACCTGGTCATCAAGGCGCTGGACCTGCACGTCAGCGTGGACGGCTTGGTGACGCGGATCATCGAGGAGTCGCCGGTGGCCGTCAGGCGCTCCGGGGCACGCCTTGCTGGCCTCACGACATCGCCGGCCAAGGCGGTCGCGTCCGCGCGCAACGGGCGGCTTGGCGGGCGGCCAAAGTCCAAGCCGAAGGCTGTGCAGCACGGTTAGCCCGCTTGCCAAAGCTCGCGCAGACATTGACGCACATCGCCTGGCGTTCGGCGTCATCCCGCATCACCCTGCAACCTCCATACCCGGTTGCCCTTCTTCCCTCTTGCCCACTGTGGGCATGGCGGCGTCGCGTTCCGCCTCGAAGGCGCGCATCCCGGCCCGGTGCCATCGTGCGCGGAGGTGCGCGGGGTCGGCGTCGCCCGCGCCCCGGAGCTGTGCCGCCACGTCCAGCAGCGCGCCGAGGATGGTGGCGCGGTCGTCGTCCAGCAGTCGCACCAGGTCGGCCTTGAGGACGAGGCCGCCCAGCTCGATCAGGTGCCGGGTGCGCTCCCTTCGCGCCTTGGCCCAATCGCGGGTGTCGTTGCGGGCGCGGTCGGTGTCGAGGCGGTTACGCTGCACCGCCAGCCGCCGCAGCCTTGCCGTTGTCGCCAGAAGGTCCACCCGCAGGTTCGGAGGTACTGGCCTTGCTGCTGCCCCGTTTGCCCTTACCATCTTGCTGAAAGAGGGCCTGGCCGCGTTCGGCCCACCTCGTGACGGCTTCGGGTGACTTCCTGGATTGCTCGACGGCGGCGAGCAGAGCGCCGGCCAGGGCCTCGACAGGGAGGGCATCAGCACCCGTGACCTGGACGAGTTCACCGAGCTGCACAGTCTTTTGCGATTTGAGCTTCTTGGCCTTGTCCATGAGGGCCTGGAGTTCGGTGTCGTAGTCGCGGGGCTTGCGCGCCATGATCGGTCCTTTGAGTTCAGGTCATCGCTTGCAGCAGCGGGGCCGTGTTGACGACGGTGCAGTATTCGCCGTGAAGGTTGGCGAGGGACATGGCGTGGACCTCCTCTGCGCTCCGAGGGATACCGTTCCAATCCGGGCGGCCAAAGGTGAAGCAAGCGTCGGCGACGAGCCAGGTTGGAAAGCCAAGGTTGCCGGCCATGCGGACGGTAGCTTCCACCGAGTTGTTTGTGATGACACCGGCCACCACCAGAGCGTCATGCCCACCAGCCCGTAGGCGCTGTTCCAGGTCGGTGCCGATGAAGGCGCTGTTGGTGCGCTTGGGGAACACCGGTTCACCAGGCAATGGGACAGTTTCTGGTTTGAAGTCATTCCCGGGCTGGCCTGGCCGGTAGTGGGACGCTGGCTCCGTAGAATCGTGCCGGACATGCCAGACTGGCCATCCTTGAGCACGCCATTGGCGGAGTAGCCTGCTGGCGTTTTCCTCAGCATCGGGGTTGTTCCGCTTTCCCCAGCTCGGATGGTCAATGGCCTGTTGTAGGTCAATGAGCAGGAGGACGGTTCCGGTAGGTGGCAAGGCGGGGGACATGTCGAGAGCTTCGGACACTGGCTTGCGCCTGGCAAGATCAAAGAGAGCCACAAGTACCCCGTCACTCACTTTGCGAAGTGGAACGAAGCAAAGATTTGAGTGCGCGCTTATACGCCGCGTTGCGGCGTGCGCTGCCCTGTGCCAAGCTGTCAGTCGGCGCAGGGCAAGGCGGCGACGGGCACCCCACAAATGGCGATCTACCACTTCTCCGCCAAGGTGATCGGGCGCAGCACGGGCCGCAGCGCAGTAGCGGCGGCTGCCTATCGCGCGGCCGAGCGGCTGCACGACGAGCGGCTAGGCCGCGACCACGACTTCACCGCCAAGGCGGACCCGGCACACTCGGAAATCATGCTGCCGGAGGGTTCGCCGGAACGGTGGCTAGACCGGACGACACTGTGGAACGAGGTGGAAGCTAAGGAGCGCCAGCACAACAGCCAGTTGGCGCGGGACGTGGAGATCAGCCTACCGCGGGAGTTGGGGCGTGCGGAGGCGGTTGCGCTGGCGCGCGACTTCGTGCGTGAGCAGTTCGTGGACCGCGGCATGGTGGCGGACCTGAACGTGCATTGGGGCGTGGGGTCGGACGGTGGGGAGCAGCCGCACGCGCACGTCATGCTGACCATGCGGCGGGTGGAGGGCGACGGGTTCGGGCCGAAGGAAAGGGCCTGGAACGACCGTGCCTTGTTGAGCGGTTGGCGCGAGCGCTGGGCGGAGATGGCAAACCAGCGGCTGGCCGAGCTGGGGCACGACGCGCGGATTGACCACCGGAGCTACGCCGAGCAGGGCATCCCGCTTGAGCCGCAGCACAAGATCGGGCCAGCCGGCGCACGCAGGGCGGAGCGGAATGAGGACGCGGAGCGCCGGGCGGAGCATGACGGCATCGCGCGGCGCAACGGGGAGCAGATCGCGGTGGACCCGGCAGTGGCGCTGGACGCGCTGACGCGGCAGCACAGCACGTTCAACAAGCAGGACCTGGCGCGGTTCGTGAACCGGCACACGGCGGACGGCGAGCAGTTCGCGGCGGTGATGGCGCGGGTGGAGGCGTCGCCGGAGCTGATGCGCTTGGGGGTGGACGGCTGTGGACGGGAGCGGTTCAGCACGCGGGAGATGGTGGCAGCCGAGCAGCGGATGGAGGCCGCGGCGGCGGAGCTGGGC
>CAXUJE010000534.1:0-3407 GCA_964251035.1 uncultured Acetobacteraceae bacterium | reverse complement strand
GGCATGGGCCGACCACGCGCGCGGGCACCGCCGCCACGTGCGCGACGCCATCGAGGCCGCGCGCACCCTGGTGCTCGACACCGTGCGCGCGCGCGGGCCGTCGAGCGCACGCTCCAACCAGACGCTGATCCAGGTGGAGGCGGCGGACCAGGTGTTCGGCGCCTTGATCGCGCTGTCGGACGTGCTGGAGTTCGCCGGCCCGGCCACCCGCGCCGCCGCCGCCCGGCTGCTGCACACGCTGCGGCTGCTGCTGGCCGCCATCGCCGACGATACCGGCGCGGACCTCCCCACGGACGATGCCGGGCGCCGCGCGATGGTCGAGCGGCTGCTGGATATTTTGGCTGGCATTGGCCAGACCGAGGCGGCGCTGGCCGGAGTCACCGATGCCTTGGTGGACCGGCTGCGCGTCGCGGCGCTGCTGACCACGCCGGCCGGCTTGGTGCCGGGCACCGGCCAGCCCGGCGCGGGCGGGTGGCGGGACCGTGTCGTCAGGCCGCTTCGGGCCAACCTCACGGGGTCGTCGGCCTCCTTCCGGCACGCGGCCCGTGCGGCGGTGGCGGCCGGGCCGGCGCTGGTCATCACCTTGTCGTCCGGCAACGCCTACGCGCATTGGCTCACCATCACCCTTGTGCTGACCTTGCAGCCGTTCTTCGCCCTGACCTGGCAACGCGCGGTCGAGCGGATCATCGGCACCGTGCTGGGCGGCGTGGTGGCGGCGGGGCTGGGACTGCTGGTCAACTCGCCGCTCGCGACCGCGGCGGCGCTGTTCCCGTTGGCGGTCACGGCCTTCGCCGTGCGCTACGTCAGCTTCGGCCTGTTCATGGCCTGCATGACGCCGCTGGTGGTGCTGCTGTCGGAACTTGGCCGTCCCGGGGAAAGCGAGTGGGTGATCGCCGGCATGCGGGCGCTCTACACCGTGCTGGGTGGGGCTTTGGCAGTCCTTGGCTGTGCGGTGCTGTGGCCGAGCTGGGAGCCAGGCCGCCTCAGCCGAGAGCTGCGCGGGGCGCTGGACGCCCACGCCGCCTATGCGGACACCGAGCTTGCGGTGCTGCTGGGTGAGCAGCCGGCCGCCACGTTGGACGCCGCACGCCGTGCGGCCGGGGTGGCCAGCAACAATTTCGAAGCCTCGCTGTCCCGCGCGCTGCAGGAGCCGCGGCGCTCCGCACGCGCCGGGTTGGAAGCGGCGATGGTGGTGGATGCGGCGCTGCGCCGCCTGGCCGGCCGCCTGTCGTCGTTCCAGCATGACCCCGCCTCGGTGCCCGGCGCGGCCGAACTTGCTGCGTGGCGCGACTGGCTGCGGGCGGCCTTCCAGGCGCTGGCGGCCGGCATGCCGCTGCCGCCGGGCCGGCCAGAGCACGACCCCGGCAGCGCGATGGCGCGCATCGCACGGCAGATCGAGCTTATGGACGGGGCGCTGCGGCGGGAGGAAGGGCGCGCGCCAGCGCCGGCACGATCAGCAGCGCCGAGCCTCCCACTGCCGCCATGAGCAGGAAGGTGAGGCCGCCGGCGGTCCCGTAGATCAGGCCGGAGAGCCAGATCAGCAGCCCGGTCGGGGCGGAAAAGCCCAGCGCGGACATCAGTGCCTGGGCCGTCCCGGCGCGATGCGGCGGCAGGGTCCGCAAGACCAGCATGGTCGAAAGGTGCTGGCAGGCAAAGGTCGCGGCGTGCAGGAGTTGCACTGCGGCGAGCACGGGGACCTCGGTCGCGAAGGCGGTCACGGTCCAGCGCAGCAGGGACGCGCCCGCGGCCACCGCAGTGAGCCGGGCTGGGCCGAGCCGTTCGACCAAAGGGCGTCCCCAGATGAACAGCGCGACCTCCGCCACAATGCCTTCGGCGATCAGCAGCCCGATGGCGCCGTCCGGGATGCCGGCCGTGCGCCAATGCAGCGTGGCGAAGGCGTAGTAGGCGGCATGCGCCCCCTGGATCAGCGCCGTCGCCACAAGCGCCAAGCGGAAACTTCGGGAGCGCCACGTCCCCTGTTGGATCCGCACCGCCGACGGCGCCGCCGTCACGCCAGGCAGGGCAAACGCCAGCCCGGCGGCCAGCGCGTAAAAGGCGGCGACGGACCACGGGACCAAGCCGGCGCCCAGCAGGCCGAGCAGCGCGCCGCCAGAGGCCGTCGAGGCCATATACGCCACGGAGCCGAACGCGCGGGTGCGCCCGTAATCAAGCCGCCGGGCTGCCGCCAAAGCGAGGGTCAAGGCGTCGCTGAGCGGGGTCAGTGCCGAAGCCGACACCCCCTGCACCGCAGAGATGAGCAGGATGGCCGCAAAACCCTGGGCCGCCGGCAACAGGGCGGCACTGCCGGCCGCGACGGCTGCCCCGGCGAACAGCACCGTTCGGCCGCCAACCGTGTCGGCCAGCCAGCCCCAGCCGGGCACGGTGGCGACGCGGAGCATGAACCCCAGCCCGAGCACCTGGCCGATCTCGGCGCTGCTCAGCCCATGGCCAGCGAACCAGACCGGCAGGTAGGCGGTGGTAATGGCGCCCGCCGCGAAGAACGCCGCCAGGAACAGGCCGACGCGCAGCCCGTCCCGCGGCACTGGTCAGGCGGCGACCGCGCAAGCCTTCGCCGCGTCGCGGATGCGCCGGGCCATGGACGCGATGCCGTTGCCGCGATTGGTGGACAGCGCCTCAAGCAGACCGAAATCCTTAAGGAACACAGGGTCAGTCGCCAGCACCTCGGCGGGCGGGCGGCCGCTGTAGACGCGAAGCAGCAGGGCGACGAGGCCCGAGACGATGGCTGCGTCGGAGGCGCCGGCCAGCATCATGCGGCCTTCCTGGACCACCGCCTCCATCCAGACCTGGCTTTGGCAGCCCGGCACGCGGTGGGCGTCGTCCTGCCACTCCGCAGGAAACAGCGGCAGCTTGCGGCCAAGCTCGATGATATACTGGTAGCGGTCCATCCAGTCGTCGAACACGTCCAGTTCCTCGCCGATGGCAGCGATGGCGGCGGCGGCGGACGGGTCTTCTGGATGGACGAAGGGATCTGGCATGGTGCTGAGATATGGCACGGCGCGGCGAAAGCTACACCACGCACGCGCCAAACTGCGCGTGCCCATGCCGCCCCTGAACAGAACGGCCCCACCTTCGACGCGGAAGGCGGGGCCGGACCGGGTCAAGTTTGGGTCAAGGAGTAATGGTAGCCGCAGCCATGGCCCATGGTCGTCACGTCAAGCGTGCCGTTGGAGAACGTACCGCTCATCATCACGCCCCGGCGTCCCGCGCCCGTCACGCTGCCGTCCGGCCCGACCTTGCCGTGCAGGCCCTGGAGCGCGAACATGCCGTTGCGCACTTGGGAGCGGGCCGTCGCCGGCAGCTTCCGGCAACGCGGACGCAAGTCGTCGGTCGAGACGACCGTGCCGGAGTACACGCCGTCGGGTGGTGCCATCGCCACCGGCGCGGGC
>CAXUJE010000533.1:0-3416 GCA_964251035.1 uncultured Acetobacteraceae bacterium | reverse complement strand
TGTCCGGCGAGCTGCGCTTCCGCGAGCCCGAGGACGACGATCCCGACGACACGCCGCCCGCTCCGGCAGCGGCGCGCATCCCCCCGCGCAACTGGCGGCTCGCGGGCGAGCGCAGCCTGGCCCATGGCTGGAAGGCAAGGGCGGCCGACAACGTGCAGGCGATCCGCCTCGCCCACGCCATCGCGGCCGAGGACCGCCATGCCACGGCGGAGGAGCAGGAGGTGCTGTCCCGCTTTGTCGGTTTCGGGGCAAGCGAGCTGGCCAACAGCCTGTTCCGCCGTCCGGGCGAGGCGTTCCGTCCTGGCTGGGAGGACCTCGGCCGCGAACTGGAGCAGCTGGTCACGCCCGAGCAGATGGCCGGCCTCGCGCGGGCCACGCAGTATGCCCACTACACCCCGGAATACATCGTGCGGGCCATCTGGGGCGCGGTGACGCGCATGGGCTTCGCCGGCGGCTCCGTGCTGGAGCCGGGGGCAGGCACCGGCCTGTTCCTGGCGCTGATGCCCGAGGCGCTGGTCGGCAAGACCGCATTCACCGCGGTCGAGATGGACCCGTGCACGGCGCAGATCGCCGCCTTGCTGCACCCTGACGCCTGGGTGCGCAACGAGGACTTCACCAAGGCACGCATCGCCGAGACGTTCGATCTCGTGATCGGCAACCCGCCGTTCTCCGACCGCACGGTGCGGGCCGACGACGCAGCCGGCAAGCTTGGCCTATCCTTGCACGACTACTTCATCGCGCGCTCGGTCGAGCGGCTGAAGCCGGGCGGTCTTGCGGCCTTCGTGACCAGCCGCTTCACCATGGACAAGAGCGACGGGACGGCCCGCGCGCACATCGCCGGCATGGCCGACCTGATCGGCGCGGTCCGCCTGCCTGCCGGCAGCATGCAGGCCGCGTCCGGCACCGAGGTGGTGGTGGACGTGCTGTTCTTCCAGAAGCGCGCGCCTGGCGTCCCGGCCAGCGGCGTCGAGTGGGACAGCCTGATGGAAGTGCTGCCCGAGGAAGAGGGCGAGCCGGCGCTGCACGTGAACCGCTACTTCACCAAGAATGCAGTGATGGTGCTGGGCACGCACGGCCGCACCAGCGGGCCGTTCGGCCCCACCTACACCTGCCGCCGCAGCGCGGACAGCCATCCCTGGCACACGCTGGAGAACGTGCTGGCCCGCTGCCCCGAGGGCATCCACACGCCGCCGAATGCCCGGGTGGCCCGGCACCCCGATGCGCCCCGCATCGTGGTCGGCACCGCCGCCGAGGGCGCCACGGTCAAGGAGGGCAGCTTTCTCGTGATCGACGGGCACCTCGTGCAGGTGGTGGACGGCGTGCCGGTGCCAGTCCAGGTGCGCAACGGCACCGGCGGCGAGGGCATCCCGGCCAAGCACGCCCGCATCCTGCGCGCCCTGATCCCGGTGCGCGACTGGACGCGGGCCGTGCTGCGCGCCCAGGAAGCGAACGAGCCGTGGACCAGCGCGCAGGTGCGGCTGCGCGTCGCCTACAACACGTTCAAGCGCTGCTTCGGCCCGATCAACCTCGCCAGCGTGTCCACCTCGACCGACCCCAGGACCGGCGAGGAGCGCGAGACGGTGCGCCGGCCCAACCTGCAGCCGTTCCTCGACGACCCCGACTGCTGGCTCGTGTCCTCCATCGAGAACTACGACGAGGACACCGGCACGGCCAAACCGGGGCCGATCTTCAACGAGCGGGTGATCCACCCTCCAGCCACGCCCTTGGTCGTCACCGCTGCCGATGCGCTGGCGGTGACGCTGCACGAGGTGGGCCACGTCGATCTCGACCGCATCGCCGAGCTGCTCAGCCGCACGCGCGCTGAGGTCGTGGCCGAGCTTGGGGAAGCGGTGTTCCTCGACCCGGCGCTCAGCATCGGCGACACCGAGGTGTGGCTGACCGCCGACGCCTACCTGTCCGGGCCGGTCAGGACCAAGCTCGCAGCGGCGGAAGCCTTGGCCGCCCTCGACCCCCGTTTCCAGCGCAACGTGGAGGCACTGCGGCGGGTGCAGCCGGAGGACCTCCGGCCGTCCGACATCACCGCGCGCCTGGGCGGCCCGTGGCTGCCGCCCGACGTGGTGGAAGCGTTCTCGGCCGAGGTGATCGGCGTCAGGACGCGGGTGCGGCACACGGTCGAGGTCGCCGCGTGGTCGCTGGACCTGAGCCGCTACGAGGGCGCGGCGTCGGCCACGTCCGAGTGGGGCACGCAGCGGCGGCACGCCGGCCTGCTGCTGTCGGATGCGCTGAACAGCTCCATCCCGCAGATCTACGACACGTGGTTCTCGAACGGCACCAAGATGCAGGAGCTGAACGAGGAGGAAACCGAGGCGGCCAAGGAGAAGCTGGCCCGGATCAAGGAGGCGTTCGAGCGTTGGGTGTGGACAAGCCCGGACCGCACCGACCGCCTGGCCCGCATCTACAACGACCGGTTCAACAACCTCCAGCCGCGCGCCTTCGACGGCTCGCACCTGCAGCTGCCGGGGGCGAGCAGCGCCGTCAGCCTGCGCCCGCACCAGAAGCGGGTGATCTGGCGCATCGTCTCGGCTGGCGGCACCTACATCGCGCACGCGGTCGGCGCGGGCAAGACGATGAGCATGGCCGCGGCGGTGATGGAGCAGAAGCGCCTCGGCCTGATCGGCAAGGCGCTGATGGCCGTTCCGGGCCACTGCCTGGCCCAGGCGTCGCGCGAGTTCCTGGCGCTCTACCCGAACGCCCGCATCCTGGTGGCGGACGAGCAGAACTTCGCCAAGGACAAGCGCGCCCGCTTCCTGGCCCGCGCGGCGACCGCGAGCTGGGACTGCATCATCATCACCCACTCGGCGTTCAAGTTCATCGCCGCACCGGCCGCCTTCGAGCGCGGCATGATCGCCGAGCAGGTCCAGGCATACGAGGCGCTGCTGCTCAAGGTGGACGGCGACGACCGCATGACCAGGAAGCGCATCGAGCGCGCCAAGGAGGTGATGCTGGCCAAGCTGGAGGCGCTGGCCACCCACAAGGACGACATGCTGACCATCGGCGAGATCGGCATCGACCAGATCATCGTGGACGAGGCGCAGGAATTCAGGAAACTTTCATTTCCAACCAACATGGCCGGCCTGAAAGGCGTCGATCCCGACGGCTCGCAACGCGCCTGGGACCTGTATGTCAAGTCGCGCTTCATCGCCCGGGGCAACCCGGCCCGGCCGTTGATCCTCGCCTCGGGCACGCCGATCACCAACACGCTGGGCGAGATGTTCTCGTTGCAAAGGTTCATGCAGCCGGACGCCCTGCAGGAGCGCGGCATCCACCAGTTCGACGCCTGGGCCAGCCTGTTCGGCGACACCCGCACCGAACTGGAACTGCAGCCGTCCGGCCGCTACAAGCCGGTGACGCGCTTCGCCGAGTTCGTCAACGTCCCCGAGCTGATCGCGATGTTC
>CAXUJE010000532.1:0-3417 GCA_964251035.1 uncultured Acetobacteraceae bacterium | reverse complement strand
GTCGGCGGCCGCCTGCCGCCGTCACTCGTGGTCGCTTGCGAGGGGGCGGCCGCCGTGCCGGACGGAGCGGTCTGGCCAGTCGCATCCGTGGGGGCGGCCTTTTGCGCCCATAAAGAGTGGGACAACGCCACCGTTGCCAACAGGCCGCACGCGGCGAGGTAACGGATCAGACGGTTCATCGGCTTCCTCCTGCGCTTCTGCGCCCGGCATCGGCCCCGCCCGCTGCGGCTGCAACGGGCGGGAGTCCCATCAGTGCTTGCGCACGGCAAACACCCAGACGACGCCGCCTTGCGGCACCGCGTCGCCACGGTAGTCCGCGCTCACCTTCGCCAGGCTGTCCTGCATGCGCTGGGCATCGACGCCCCAGCCGCTCTGCACCGCGATGTACTGCACCCCGTCCACCTCGTAGGACACCGGCACGCCGGTCACGCCGCTGTTGGTCTTCTGCTCCCACAGCACTTTGCCGGTCTTCGCGTCGAAGGCGCGGAAATCGCGGTCGTTGGTGCCCCCCATGAACACCAGGTCGCCGGCGGTGGCGAGCACGGGACCCCAAAGCTGGCTTTTCTCGAACGGGTGCGTCCAGGCGCGCTTGCCGGTGGACATGTCCCACGCCTGCAACTCGCCGACATGGTCCGCCTTGGGATACAGCGAGAGGCCGATGTCCTCCAGGCCCGCGCCCAGGTAAAGCTGGCCCGGCACGTAGTCCATCTTCTTGCCCGTCAGCGAGCCGCACAGGTTCTCGTTGGCCGGGATGTAGACCATCTTGGTCCGCGGCGAGTAGGCCGCCGGCGGCCAGTCCTTGCCGCCCCACAGCGACGGGCAGAAATCCACCAGCTTGTTCAGCCCGGGCTTGCGCGCCTCGTCATAGCTCGGCCGCCCGGTCTTCTTGTCGAGCGCGGTGAACACGTTCTGCCGCACGAACGGCACGCCGGACACGAAGCTGATGCCCTCCTCGCCGCGCTCCAGCGTCCACAGGTAGCCGTTGCGCCCGGGATGCACCATGCCCTTGATGGTCCGCCCGTCCCGCTGGATGTCGATCAGCATGGGCGGGTCCACCTCGTCCCAGTCCCAGCTATCGTTCCAATGGTACTGGTGCGCCGACTTGATCGCCCCGGTGTCGACATCGAGCGCCAGCACGGAGGAGGTGTGGAGGTTGTCGCCGGGCCGCGCGTTGCCCATCCACGGCGCCGCGTTGCCGGTGCCCCAATAGGCCGTGCCCTGCTCCGGGTCGTAGGTGCCGGTGATCCAGATGGAGCCGCCGCCGGTCTTCCAGGTGTCGCCGGTCCAGGTGTCGCTGCCGGGTTCGCCGGGCTGCGGGACGGTGTAGGTGCGCCAGACCTGGTCGCCGGTCTTCGCGTCGTAGGCCGCGACCATGCCGCGCACGCCGAACTCGCCGCCGGAACCGCCGACCATGACCTTGCCGTGCGCGATCAGCGGCGCCAGAGTCATGTAGTGCCCGCGGCGGTAGTCCTCGACCTCCTTGGCCCAGATCTCCTTGCCGGTCTTGGCGTCGAGCGCCACCAGGAAGTCGTCCACCGTCGCCACGTACACCCGGTCGCCCAGGAGCGCCACGCCGCGGTTGGTCGGATGGAGCTGCGTCAGGTCGTCCGGCAACTCGCGCTTGTAGCGCCAAAGCTGCTCGCCGGTCTTGGCGTCGAGCGCGATCACCTGGGCCTGCGGCGTGGTCACGAACATCACGCCGTCATTGACGATAGGCGGCGACTGGTGCCCTTCCAGCACCCCGGTCGAGAGCGTCCAGACCGGCACCAGGTCGGCCACGTTGGAGGTGTTGATCTGGCTGAGCGGGCTGTAGCCCTGGCCGTCATAGGTGCCGCGGTACATCAGCCAGTTGCGCGCTTCCGGCTTCTGCAGCCGCTGCTCGGTCACGTCGCTGTAGGTCTTCACCTCCGCCCGGACCGGTCCCGCCATGCCGGCCAGCCCGGCAAGCGCAGCGCCAGCCAACAAGAAGCCCCTGAAATTCTCCATCGTTTTCTCCCGTTTTGGAACCGTCCGCGCCGCCTAAGCCACCTGTCCTCCAACCTTGCCCACGAAGGATTGGGCGACCTCAAGCGCCCCGTCCGGGGAAAGCCGGAGCGGCAGCGGCGGCAGGCGGCGCTGCGCCGGGCCGCCGACCACCCGCCCGCCGGCGCGCGGGTCGAACTCCGAGCCGTGGCAAGGACAGTGCAGGATGCCCGCCTCCTGGCGCCATTCGGTCACCGGGCATTGCGCGTGGGTGCAGGTGGCGGAGTAGGCCAGGACGCCGCCCGCCGCGCGGGCCAGCGTCTCGGCATCCAGGCTCTCGGGATCGAAGCGCAGCAGCAGCACTTGGTTCAACCGCGAGCCGTCGCGGACCGTGCCGCTCGCCGGGTCCTTGGGCCACGCCATGAGCTGCGGCGCCGCCAAGGCGATGTCCTCGGGACGGAGCGGCCCGGCGTCCGGATCGCCCTTGACGCCGATCAGCAGGTCGCCTGCCGCCGGGCGCTGATTGCGCGCCGACGCCGGCGCCTGCGCCCAGGCGGCCCCGCCGCAGCAGCTCAGGACCAGGCCGAACCCCAGCGCCTCCCGCCGGGTCCGAACATCCCTTGGTTGCATGACGGCATCCGCCATCCATCGTCCTCCGCAGCAAGCTACTCTGCCGGTAACTCTTGCGACGCAGCCTGCACGCATTGCGTGATGGAGAAAACGGATAATCCGCCGCCCGGCGAATGATGACGATTTTGTTATCCCAGGTTTTCCTTGGAATTCCTGAGTCGTTGCAATGCGTCAAGTTGCAGCACGGCGGCGATGCTCGCGCATGGCCGCCCGCCCGGCCACCTTGACATGGCCCGGCATCCGATCCCTCTGCATGGTGCCGGAAGATCACGGCCGCACCGCCAATCACCCGCCGCACCGCCGCACCCTGCCGCGCACCACCTCGGCGTCCGGCGTGGCGGCGAGCGCACGCAAAGGAGGATCGCATGGACACCCCCGCGTTGCACCCGGATGCCGAGAAACTGCTGGAGCTGGTCCGGGCAACCGGGCGTCCGCCGCTCGAAGATCTGTCCGTGGCCGAGGCCCGCGAGGCCTACGCCGCCAGCCGCGCCGTCTTGCAGCCGCCGCCGGACGAGGTGGCGGAGGCGCGCGACCTGTCCATCCCCGGCCCGGGCGGGCCGCTGGCGCTGCGCCTGTACCGCGGGGCCGGGACTTCGGACGCAGCCGCCTTGCCTGCCCTGATCTACCTGCACGGCGGCGGCTGGGTGATCGGCGGCCTCGACAGCCATGACGGCGTGTGCCGCCGGCTGGCGAACCTCGCCGCGGGCCGGGTGGTCGCCGTCGATTACCGGCTGGCGCCCGAGCACCGCTTCCCCGCGGCGGTCGACGACGCGGCGGCGGCCCTCGCCTGGGTGGCCGCGAACGCGGCGGCGCTCGGCATCGACC
>CAXUJE010000531.1:0-3460 GCA_964251035.1 uncultured Acetobacteraceae bacterium | reverse complement strand
GCGCCCATGCCCTGCCACCTTCTGAAACTGGCTGAGGTTTATGCGTAATCAGGTACACGATTGTGCCGGCGGGGACCGTCTGGACACGGGGTTGACGGGCAGCCGAGCTTGCGTCGCCGCGGTGGTTTCGGCCGGTTTGCGCCCATGCCGACCGTGCCGCGGCGCCTACTCAAGCCGCGAAAGCGGGCACCTGCGTCCAGCGAAGTGGCTAGGCTGCTGGAAATCAGGTCAGCTCGACCGGATCAGGCTTGCCGGGTTGTGTCGCGAAGCCCGCCTGTCGAGAATGGGCCATGGAAGCAACCCCCGAGACAGTTCGCCAGGTGCTCCGGTCCTGGCTGGCAACCGAGGTGCTGACGCCGCAGGTCACACGCAACGGCTGGAGCGGTCTTGCCTCGGAGAAGCAGGGGCAGCAGCGCAATCGGGAGAGCGCCGTCGAAGACGATCCCGGGCTGTGGGCGCAGCCTGGCGACGACGACCCGCCGCCCTGGCCGCTTCGCGCGGAGCCGGCCGAACCGGGTGCCGACCAGGTTTGCCCGTCGGAGGGCGGTGCCGAGGGCCAGCCAAGGCGATCCAGGCCTTGGTATCTGGTGATCCTGGGAGCGCTGCCGGCCAAGGAGGCCTTCGCCCGGCTGGATGCGACCTTCGCCGACAGGGCGGACGAGGACGAGACCGACCGCCGCACCCAGGGGCACGTGGTTGCAGCCTGTGCGGTGCTGGACGAGTGGGGCGTGCTGGTTCCTGACACCCTGGCCATCGCCAGCTTCGCTTGGGGACTGGGGCATATGGTGTCCGGCGGCACGGCATCGGAGTTGGCCGAGTGGGACGACCACGAGCAAGGCCTCAAGGAGCGTTTCGGCAGCATCCTGGCGCCGATGGATGCCGGCGGCACCCCCCGGTCGCTGACATGGCGCGACCTGCGGGCCGTGTCGTGCGAACTGGCCAAGGAGTTGGGCGTGCCGCCCGAGTTGTGGCTGATGACGCCCTGCGCGATCCGGATGGTGAGGGAAAACCCGCCTCGAGCCGAGATCCTGTCCAGCTTCCTGCTGCCTGACCTCGGGCGGGTGCTGCAGGACGCGGATCACCTGCCCGACGCCGCGGCGGCGTACCTCGGCTTGCGTCCGCCAGCCCGGCCCTGGGATGCGCTGACCGACCGCGTGCAGCTGTCGTCCCTGCTCCAGCCGGCGCTGTTCCCCCTCGGCCGCTGGCCCGGCCCAGGGCTGCATCCGCTGACCCTGCTGCAGCAAGCGGCGGTCAACGTCATCGTTCGCGATCTCGGCCATGCCGGCATCGCCACGGTGAATGGCCCGCCAGGCACAGGCAAGACCACCCTGCTGCGCGACATCGTGGCGCACGTGGTGGTGTCGCGGGCCGAACGGCTCGCAGCACTGGAAGACCCGGGCGGAGGGCTGTCCGGCCTCGACCTGATGGACTTCGCGGTCGTCGTGGCCAGCAGCAACAACGCCGCGGTGGAGAACGTCACCTTGGAGCTTCCGGTCCGCGGCAAGGCGCTGGACCGCTCGCTCTGGCATGACGAGGGCCTGGCGTATTTCGCCCACACCGCCGACGCCGTGCTGGGCATCTCGCCGGCCGCACCGGACGAGGAGCACGCCTGGGGGTTGATGGCGGCCCGGCTGGGCAGGGCCGACAACCGCCGGGCGTTCTTCAAGCAGTTCTGGTGGGACGCCGACTGGGGACTGAACGACTGGCTGAACCTGGTGGCCTGGCCCGATGCGCCGCAGAACCGCAGCAAGACGCTGGGCAAGCTTGCCCAGCTCGACCCCCCGCCCCGCTCGCCCGAGGCGCTGGCCCAGTGGCGGACGGCGCGCGACGGCTTTCGCCAAGCCCTCGCCGCCTGCCGCCGGCTCCGTGACGGGTTGACCGCCCTTTACAAGGCCGGTTCCCGGTTGGCGGCGATGGAAGCCCGACTGCCCGCGGCCGAGGAGCGGCTGCAGGTCGCTGAGCGGGACCTGGCCTCGGCAGCACGGGCAACCGCCATGGCACAAGCCATTCATGAGGCGCACCGCCAGCAGCAGGCAACCGAGGTGAGCAAGCTGGCGGCGCTGTCTTCGGTGGCACCCTTCCGGCTGGCCAAGCTGTTCCGCACCCGGGCCTGGCAGGCGCACGAGGCCGGCCTGCGGGGACAGGTCGAACAGTTGGATGCGGCCCAGGACGGCGCGGCGGCAGCTGCGACCCGATTGGCCGAGGCAAGCGCGGAGGAGAAGC
The DNA here is from genome assembly GCA_964251035.1 of uncultured Acetobacteraceae bacterium. Taxonomy (GTDB): domain Bacteria; phylum Pseudomonadota; class Alphaproteobacteria; order Acetobacterales; family Acetobacteraceae; genus CAHJXG01. The sequence continues at coordinate 1,237 of CAXUJE010000531.1, read as the reverse complement.
GCCATGCCGCCGAACAGCGGGACGCGCTGGCAGCGCGTGATGCGCTTCGCACCGACGCGGCCCAGCTTGCCCTGCTGCTGGAGCAGGGGCAATCGGAGACGGACAGCGCCGTGCCGGGTCCCGGCTTCTGGTCCCTTCCCGATGCCGAACTGCAGCGCGCGGCGCCCTGGAACGGCGGCGCGTTCCGGGCCGCACGGGATCAGCTTTTCATCGCCGCCGTCCGGCTGCACCGCGCGTTCATCGTGGCGGCGGCGCGCACGATCAAGCCATCGCTGAACACCATTGCTAGGGCGGCGCAAGGCGAGCCTGATGCGCCCAAGCCGACCCTCGCCGATTGGGGCGCCTTCTTCCTCCTGGTGCCTGTCGTCTCAACGACCTTCGCCTCGATCGGACGCATGTTCCAGGGCGTGGGCGCAGGCGGGATTGGGTGGCTGCTGGTCGATGAAGCCGGGCAGGCCACCCCGCAAGCCGCCGTGGGCGCCCTCTGGCGCGCCCGGCGCGCCGTGGTGATCGGCGACCCGCTGCAGATCGAGCAGGTCGTCGCCACGCCGCCGCGCACCACGCGCCTGATCTTCGCCGGCAGCGGCGCCGACCCGGCGCGCTGGGCAGCCCCGGCGCAGTCCGTCCAGACGCTGGCCGACCGTGTCAGCCTCATCCAGGGATGCTTCCGCATCGCCGATGGCGGGACCGGGCAGACGGAGCGGGTCACGGGCATCCCGTTGCTGGTGCATCGGCGCTGCGAGCAGCCGATGTTCGCCCTCGCCAATCGCATCGCCTATGACGGACGCATGGTGTTCGCGACGCCCGAGGGCGCCTCGCCGATCCGGGACCTGCTGGGACCGTCGGCCTGGATCGACGTGGAGGCGCCGTCCACGGACAAGTGGGTCGAGGCCGAGGGCAGGCTGATCGCCTCTGTCCTGACCAAGCTGTGCAGGGCACTCCCGCAGCCACCGGACGTCTACGTCATCTCTCCGTTCAGAATGCCTGCGGCCCGGCTCAGGGCGATGCTCCTGGGCACCCAGGGCGTGTTGCCGGGACTGTCCCGCACCGACCGGCGGGACTGGATCGAGCATCGGGTGGGCACGGTGCACACGTTCCAGGGCAAGGAGGCCGAAGCGGTGATCCTGATGCTCGGGGCCGGGCGGGGCGCCAAGGCGGGCTCGCGAACCTGGGCGGGTGCGACGCCAAACCTGCTCAACGTTGCCGCGACCCGGGCCAAGCGGGTGCTGTACGTGGT
>CAXUJE010000530.1:0-3465 GCA_964251035.1 uncultured Acetobacteraceae bacterium | reverse complement strand
AGCCTGCCCGGCATCGGCCCGGTCCGCGCCGCCGCCATCGTCGCCGGCCGGCCCTACGCCGACCTGAATGACCTCGTGACGAAAAAGGTCCTGACCCCAGGCGTGTTCAACGGCGTCAAAGACCGGATCGCGCTGGCCAACATCAACACCTCCAGCGCCGCCGAGATGGAGAAGACCCTGAAGGGCATCGGTGACGTGCGCGCAAAGGCCATCGTCGCCGGGCGGCCCTACGCCGCGCCGCAGGATCTGGTGACCAAGAAGATCGTCACCCAAGGCGTGTTCGACGGCATGAAGGACACGATTACCTACTGAGCCGCACATCGGCTAACATCGGCAGCCCTTTGGGCCGACCGGTATGCGCGCGGGGTTGGTGGGGCGGCCGCGCGCGAAAAACGACTCTGATACTGGTTGCCCCAAAGGGCGACTGGTATCAGAACCTTCTCTATCGGTGAGACTCGCTGCGCAGGGCCTGATTGCCGCCATCACGCCCCCGCAGACTGTGCGGGCCGGGACCTCTGGGATACGCTATGCCGCATCATAACGAACGCGAAGTTCTGACCGACCTTCTGGCCCCGAAGCCGGCGATCTACTGGACAGATTTTGCCCTGAGCGCCGGCGGGGGCTGGGCAGCTTTCGCCCTGGCCCTCGGCGCCCCGCCTGCCGTCGCGGTTGCGCTCACGGCTGTCAGCGTCCTGCTGCTCTACCGCGCGCTCTGCTTCATGCACGAGATCAGCCACCACCGCACCCGCCTGCCCAGGTTCGAGGCCACCTGGAACCTGCTGATCGGGTATCCTCTGCTGTCACCCGCCTCCACCTATGCCGAAGTGCATTTCGATCACCACCGCACCGCCACCTTCGGCACGCGCGCCGACCCTGAATACCTTCCCTTCGCCCGTTCCATCTGGCTCAGCATGGCGTTCTGCCTGCAAAGCCTCGTGATGCCGTTCGGGCTCGCGTTGCGTTTCCTGGTGCTGGGCCCGATCGCCCTGGCGGTGCCGGCGCTGGAACGGGTGCTGATCGCCCGCGCCTCGGCAATCGCCATCAATCCGCACTACCGCCGCGCTGTCACGCCCGGCCTGCGGGCGGCGCTGCGGCGCGACCAGGCCTTCGTCCTCGTCTTGTGGACACCGGTGCTGGTGCTGATCGGCGTGGGCGTCCTGCCTTTCCGTCTGCTGCTGCTCTGGTTGTTGGTCTTTGCCGCGGTCGCCGCGATCAACGCGCTGCGTACCCTGGCTGCTCACGCCTACGAGAGCGATGGCCAGGTCATGGACCGCGCCGGCCAGCGCGCCGACTCGATCGACATCCCGGGCGGGCTGCTCACGGAACTCTGGGCGCCGCTCGGCCTGCGCTACCATGCCCTCCATCATCGCTTCCCCGGCCTTCCCTATCACGCGCTGCCGCGCGCCTACCGCCGCCTCACCGCGGCCTCGCCGGAGGAGCACGTCGCCACGACCCGTCCGGGCCTGTTCGCATGCTTGTGGACGCTGTCGCGGAAGGGATTGCGGCGCGGAACGGATGCCAGATTCGCGCTTCGGTAGCAAAGCAGGAACAGCGGCTGGCGGCGAGCCGTCCCAACTGGCCTCCATAGATCGTAGATCTCGGCTCAGGCCCTAAGCCGCCAGCGCCTGGGCGCTCACCAGCCGGGCGTACAGCCCGTCGCGCGCCAGGAGCTCGGCGTGCGACCCCTGCTCCACCGCGGCGCCGTCGGCCAGCGCCACCACCAGGTCGGCGTCGCGCACGGTGGACAGGCGGTGCGCGACCACGATGGTGGTGCGCCCGGCGCGCAGCCGCGCCAGCGCCTCCTGCACCGCGACCTCGCTCTCGGCATCGAGCGCGCTGGTCGCCTCGTCCAGCAGCAGGATGCGGGGGTTGCGCAAGAGGGCGCGGGCCAGGGCGACGCGCTGCCGCTGCCCGCCGGACAGCCGGCCGCCACCGAAGCCGACGCGCGTCTCGAACCTCTGCGGCAGCTCGGCCACGAACCCGGCGGCGGCGGCATAGGCGGCGTCCTCCACCTCGGCATCGGTCGCGGACGGGCGGCCCATGCGGATGTTGGCGGCCACCGTGTCGTCGAACAGCAGGGTGTCCTGCCCGACATAGGCAACCGAGTCCCGCAGGCTGGCCAGCGTCACGTCGCGCACGTCCGCCCCGTCGATGGTGATACGGCCAGACGCCACGTCCTGCAGCCGCGGGATCAACGCCAGCGCCGTGCTCTTGCCTGCCCCCGAAGGCCCGACCAGCGCGACGGTCAGGCCCGGCGCCGCCTCGAACGACAGGCCGCGCAGCCCGAAGCGCCCGTCGGGATAGGCGAAAGCCACGCTCTCGAACCGCACCCGCCCCCGGCCCGGCGGCAGGGCGGGGGCGCCCACCCGCTCGGCGATGCCCGGCGGCTCGTCGATCACGTGGAACACGCGCGCCAATCCGGCCAGCCCCTCCTGCAGCGCCGCGTTCATCGAGCCGAGCGCGCGCAGCGGCTGGGACGCCAGCAGCAGCGCCGCCACGAAGCCGGTGAAGTTGCCGACGCCCCCATCGCCCAGCGCCGCACGCCACCCGGCAAAGCCGATCACCGCCGCAACCGCGGTGCCGCCTAAGACCTCCAGCAGCGGGTCCACCCGGGCGCGGCTGCGGGTCATGCGCATCAGGGCGCGGTACAGGTCGTCGAAGGCGTGCGACGCCCGCGCCGCCTCCGCCCTTTCCAGCCGGTAGGCGCGCACCGTGCGGGCCTGGGCGAAGCTCTCGTGCAGCAGCGCCGCCGTTTCCCCCACCCGCTCCTGCATCCCGCCCGACGCGCGGCGGATACGTTTGCCGAGCCGCTGGATCGGCAGGGCGGCCAGCGGGTAAAGCGCGGCGGCGATGGCGCTCAGCACCCAATCCAGCCACAGCATGCTGACCACCAGGCCCACCACGGTCACGAGGTCCTTCACCCCGTTCACCGCGCGGGTCAGCGCCTCCCGGATCAGCGCGGCGTCCGTGGTGAAGCGGGCGGCGAGCTGCGCGGGCGCTTCCCGCTCGATCCGCGCCAGGTCGGCATAGGCCAGGTGGGTGAACATGCGGTTCTGCAGCTCGCGGATCGCCACCAGCACCGTCTGCTGCACCAAGACGTTCTGCCCGTACTGCGCCGCCGCCTTGGCCGCGGTCACGATCACCACCAGCACGGGGATCTGATACAGGATGCGCTGGTCCCGCCCGGTGAACATCGAGAACGCCCGGTCGATCACCACGGGATACAGCGCCGTCAGCCCCGCCATTGCCACCGTCAGCAGCAGGATCAGCAGCAGCCGCCCGCGGTGGTGGCGCATATGCTCGCGCCACAGGCGGCCCAGCAGCACGCGGGTGCTCTCAGCATTCGGCACGGCGGGCATGGCATCCATCCCGCGGGGTGTATCAGCCCGCCACCCGCCTCGCCAGTTCGGCCCGGCAGGCGGCGGCGCCGGCGCGGCAGCCGCCCTCCATCCACCAGGCCCGCAC
>CAXUJE010000529.1:0-3466 GCA_964251035.1 uncultured Acetobacteraceae bacterium | reverse complement strand
TGGGCGCAAACAAGGCTGTGATGCCAACGTCTTTGTTGATTGACCGCATCCGACCAGAGCCAGTCGTTCGAGTTGCGCGATGTGCCGCTCCGAAGCGGCCATTCATTGCAGGCGCGACATGGGCGGAAAAGGATTACTGCCAAGCCACGTCCCTTGGAACATCCTCCATTCCAAACGTGGCGCATGTCGCTGCCACTGTGGAAGCCTAGAAGCGGAAGGCGGTGGGTGGCTTCTGTCAGCTGGCGGCTGGAGACGCCTTAAGTGACTGTTCCCGTAGTTGATTGCTGCCAGCCGCGCGAGCAATTGCGGTTGTCGCCCAAGGATGGCACGAGCTTGCCGGCGGCTTGGAGCGCGCATACTCCCTTGGCGAGCATCCCATCACGCGCTTGAAGGCCGTGCTGAACGCACTCTCCGAGTCATAGCCGAGCGACATGGCGATCGCCGACACCGGCTGGTTGCCGTCGGTCAGGCGAGCGCCGGCTAGCAGCATGCGCCACCTGGTCAGATACTCGATGGGCGAGCTCCCGACCGTCGTCCTGAACGCCCGAGCGAAGCTCGATCGCGACATGCCCGCCTTGTCCGCCAGCACGGGCAAGGTCCAGCGGGTGCCCGGCTCCGCGTGCATGGCACCGATCGCTGCTGCGAGCTGCGGATCGGCGAGCGCGAAGAGCCAGCCCACGCGTCGTCCCTCTAGGCCGGAGAGGTAAAGCCGCAGGGCCTGCACCAGCATCATGTGAGCGAGATGCTGAGCGACCAACACACCGCCTGGCTGCGCTTCGATCAGCTCCCGCCGCATCTGCTCCAATGCCCAGCGCAGGTTCATTTTGTCCCTGTCCTCGCGTAAATGCGCGACCGGCGGCATGGCCCCCAACAGCATGTCGGCATGCGCGCCCACGAAGGCGAAGTGACCGCCGAGGATTAACGTTTCGCCCCCGCCGTTCAGTGTCGCGATGCCACCGCGCCACTCGACGGGTTGCAGCTCCCCAAATGGAATGGGCTTAAGCGCGAGGTCATTGGTCAGGCAGAACCGCCTTCCGTTGGGCAGGAGAACGCAGTCGCCCGCCTCCAGCCACACCGGCTCTGCAAGACCTTCCAGGGCCAGCCAACAGGTGCCGGAGAGAAGCGCGTAGCACTTGATCCCGGCATGAGGATCGAACTGGATCGACGAATGATCGCGAAGGTCAAAGCCGCCCGCGACATAAGTGTGCGGCTTCAGCAGCGAAAGTACGTCAGAGAGGGCATCTACTGGCATATGGGACGGTCACGAAGGTAATTGCGACTCTGACGCATAGATCGTCTCACACCGATTGCCTACCTGATATCCAACAGGCCTCAAGCGAGGTTGCCGCAACAGGTTGCTGCATCTTGCTGCCTGAGCAAGGAGAGCAACGCTCATGATAAAGATGATCATCACGCTCAAGCGTCGCGAGGACATGAGCCATGAGGAGTTCGTACACTATCAGCGCGACATCCACAGGCCACTGCTCGAGTCTATTCCCGAGACGCGTCGATACCTGAGGCGGTTCGTCGTATCGTATCCGATCCCTGCGCCTGATTATCCCGATCCGTCCTATGACTCGGTGGTCGAGGCGTGGTTCGATAGCATGGAGGATGTGCACGCACTCTACTTTTCCGAAAACTTCCTCCGCGAAGTCGACCCCGACCACGTCAATTTTATTGACCTAACCTCCGTGGGCCGGATTGTCACTGAAGAGGAAGTCGTCGTCGGATAGCGATTGCGTTGTGTCTTTTCGGCCCTGCAGTTTCTTGCGCGAGCGACACCGCAGGTCCGCTTTGCAAGATTAGCTTCCGGGAAACAGAAACAGACCGGAAGCTAACCACCCCAAGCGGCCATCCAACAGGGCCGCGAGTACAAAACGACTGGCCTGACGCCGGCGCACATACCTCAAAGCCGCCGGAGCAGCGCCGCCGCCAGCACCGCGGCGCCGGCCGCCAGCACGAAAGGCGCGCCGGCGAAATGCACCGGCAGGGCCGGCGAGGTGAAGGCGTAGAACAGCCAGGCTGTCAGCAGCGGCGCCACCACGGCGGTCAACCCCTCGACCGCGGTCAGCACGCCCTGCATCTCCCCCTGGGTGTCCACGTCGCCGCGGGCGGAGACCATGGCCCGCACCGAGGGCACCGCCAGCCCGCCCAGCGCCAGCAGCACCACCGCAGGCGCCAGCGTCCAGCCCGCCAGCGCCAGGGCGAGCACGACGTAGCCGAGCGCCCCCGCGGCGTAGCCGAGCAGCGCCGTGCCCCGCTCGCCGAGACGCGCGGTCACGGAGGACAGCAGGAAACCTTCCACCACCGCCTGCGACGCGCCGATGCCGGCCAGCACCCAGCCGTTCGCCCCGGCGCCCCAGCCGAAGCTGTAGCGGGTGAACAGCACCAGGCTGCTCTGCACCGCGCCCAGCCCGATCCAACTGCACGACCACGCGACGGCCATGCGGCGCAGCGCCGGGTCGCGCCAAACGTTGCGCAACAGGCCGAACGGGTTGGCGCGCGCCCAGGTGATCGGCCGCCGGTCCTCCGGGCGCAGGCTTTCCGGCAGCACGAAGAGTCCATAAAGCGCGTTGGCGAAGGCGAGCGCCGCCGCGGCGTAGAACGGCAGCCGCAGCCCGTGCTCGCCGAGGAAGCCGCCAAGGGCCGGGCCGATCACGAACCCGGCCCCGAACGTCGCGCCCACCAGCCCGAACCGCCGGGCACGGTCGCCCTCGCCGCTGACGTCGGCGATGAAGGCGGTCGCGGCGGCGACGTTGGCGGAGGTGGCGCCGGCGATCAGCCGCCCCACGAACAGCCACCACAGGCTCGGCGCCCAGGCCAGCAGCAGGTAGTCGATGCCGATGCCCACCACGGAGGTCAGGATGACCGGGCGGCGGCCGAACCGGTCGCTCAGCGCGCCGAGCAGGGGGGCAGCGAAGAACTGCACCCCGGCATAGGCGGCGATCAGCGCGCCGACCCAGGGCGCCGCCTGCTCGGGCGGCAGGTGGGCCAGCTCCTGCACCAGCCCCGGCACGATCGGGGCGATGATCCCGACGCCGAGCGCGTCCAGCCCCAAGGCCACGAGGACGAACCCGACCGACACGCCCTGCGACCGGTCGCCAAGCAGTTCCTTCAGCAATTCGGCTCCGATGGTTTGCACGATGCGCGGCGGTTGCAGCAACGCCGCTCCGTCGGCAACGTTGCTCCGGATCGGAGGATGTCTAGTGCCCGCCACGCTGCCGCGTTTCGTCGTCTTGTACTCCGCCCTGTTCGCCGCGTACGGCGTGGCCTCTCCCTTCCTTCCGGCCCTGCTGGAGCAGCGCGGGCTGGACTCCTCCGCCATCGGCCTGGTGCTAGGATTGGGGTCTGCCGTGCGCCTCGTCACCGGCCCGCTCGGGGGACGGCTGGCGGACCGGTCCGGCGCGGCGCGCGCCGTGCTGGCCGCCGGCCTCGCGGGCGCCGCCGTGGTCGCGCTGGGCTACGC
>CAXUJE010000528.1:0-3472 GCA_964251035.1 uncultured Acetobacteraceae bacterium | reverse complement strand
GAAAGCGCCCTGGGCTGGAACCCCGCGTCCACAATCTGAATTGTGCAGCAAAGCCGCTCGGCGGCGTTTTCCAAGTGGACAGGGCGAGTTGCAGCGGCGACTTCTTCGTGACGGCGCCGGTGCAGCTTGCCGAGCCCGCCTTCCACGTATTGTTCGTGGATGACGGCAAAGAAGTCCGCACGATCGCCGTCATTTCGAAGCTGATCGTGAGCTGCCTCACCGCAAAGAAACTGCAGGGCGCGCGATGGCAGCCCCCGCCTTCTTGTAAAGCTCAATCCAATATCGCTTGCTGTGTATCGCTATCGCTGACCATCGTCGGAAAAGCAGCGTGCCGTCAGCTTGATCCGCGTATGATAGCGCAATCGGCTCGATATGGCATTCCCGGCATCAAACCAAAACGCGAGCACGTCGGAAGGAAGAGGATGCTCCTACCATCGGTGGCGGACCTCACCACAACCGGACCGCTGATCGCTTTTGCGAGCGTGTTGGCGGGTTCCTTGGGCATTCCTGTTCCCACCCTCGCGGCGGTCATCTTCGTTGGAAGCCTGTTGGCCACACGGCACGGCAGCGTCGAAACCGGAGCCGCCGTGTTTGCCGCCGCGATGGCCGGCGCGGTCCTGGGCGACGTCGCGTGGTTCTTCGCGGGGCGGCGCTACGGCACCAGCGTCCTGGGCCTGATCTGCCGGCTGTCTTTGTCGCGCGACTCCTGCGTCCGTCGTACGGCGGACGCCTTCAAGCGCCGCGGCGTCAAGGTCCTGCTGTTCGCCCGCTTCCTGCCCGGGCTGTCCGTGATCAGCGCGCCCCTGGCCGGCATCTCCGGCGTGAGCTTGGCCCGGTTCGTCATCTATGCGGAGACCGGGGCCGCGATCTGGATCGGAGCAGGCCTAGCGCTCGGATTGTGCTTGGCCGAGCAGGTCGGCGCGGTGCTTTTGGCCCTTGAACGGTTCGGCGTAGGCTTGGGCGGCTTCGCGGCCGCGATGGTGCTGGCCTATGCCGGCTTTTCATGGTTCAGGCGCCGGCGCCTCCTGCGTCAACTGCGGGTCGCCCGCATCTCGCCAAACGAGCTCGCCGCGCTGACCGAGGCCGGGTCCGCGCCCGTCATCATCGACGCACGCTCTGCATTCGAGCAGGACGCGGACCCGTTCGTCATTCCAGGCGCCCTGTTCCTCCGTGACGAGCAATCCGAGCCGGACGCCTTGCGGACATCGCTGCTCAAGCCGGTGATCATCTACTGCTCATGCCCGAATGAGATCAGTGCGGCGGTTCTGGCGAAACGCATGCGCAAACTGGGTTTCGCCGATGTCCGGCCGTTGCTTGGCGGCATCGACGCTTGGCGAAAGTCTGGCCACTCCGTCTCACCGATCGTATGGCCGGGCAAAGCAGCAGCCATCGACTTGGCCGCAAGCGATCTGACGCAGATGCCTGCATCCTCGCCAGGCGGTTGACGGCGAGACGGGCGAGTTCGAGGGATCAGCACCGTTCGCAGGGGGAACAACCGATGAGCATCGCCGACACCCGCCGCCAGCAGATATTCCCCGTCCTGTCCGCCCTGCAACGTCAGGCGGCGCTTCGCTTTGCCAGCGGAGCCGCGGCGCACTACGGCCCGGGCGAGGTGCTGTTCACCCCGCGCACCATCGCCGCTCCCGCCTTCCTGATCCTTTCGGGCAGCATGGAGGTCATCCGTCGCGACGGGGTCGGGCGCGAGTCGCTGGTCACGCGGCACGATGTCGGCCAGATCACGGGCGAGGTCGCCCAGCTCGCCGGCCGGCCCACCATGGTCGAGGGTCGCGCAGGACCCGAGGGCTGCGAGGCCGCGCCGTTCGACGCCGCCCATCTTCGGGCCTTGGTGATCGGCTCCGCCGAGATCGGCGAGATCGTCATGCGCGCCTTCATCCTGCGGCGTACCGCCTTCATCACCGAGGGCGTCGCCGGGTCAGTGCTGGTGGGCGAGGCGAGCGACCCGCGGCTGGTGCGGCTGCAGGGCTTTCTCAGCCGCAACGGCCATCCCTACACCGTGCTCAACCCGGCAGTCGACATCGACGCCGCCACCATCGTGCAGCGCTTCGCGTTGCACGCCGACGACCTGCCGATCGTGGTCTGCCCGGATGGCACGTTGCTGAAGCGGCCCACCGACACCCAGCTCGGCGCTTCCCTGGGCATCACCCCGGCGCTCCGGGAAGAGCAGCTGTTCGACGTGGCGGTCGTGGGCGCCGGGCCGGCCGGGTTGGCCACGGCGGTGTATGCCGCCTCCGAGGGCCTCTCGACGATCGTGCTGGACTCGCGCGCTTTCGGCGGGCAGGCGGGGGCGTCCGCGCGCATCGAGAACTACCTCGGCTTTCCCACGGGCATCTCCGGCGTGGCGCTGACGGCGCGCGCCTTCACCCAGGCGCAGAAGTTCGGCGCCGAGATCGCCATCCCGCTGGAGGTCTCCCGTCTCGATTGCGGCGGGGACGGGCTACGCCTTATCCTGTCGGACGGGCGGGCGGTGCAGGCGCGAATCGTCGTGGTCGCGTCCGGCGCCCGATACAACCGTCCGGACATCCCGGGCCTCGCCGCGTTCGAAGGCGCCGGCGTGGCGTACTGGGCGTCTCCGGTCGAGGCCAAGCTGTGCGAGGGGGAAGAGGTGGCGCTGGTCGGCGCCGGCAACTCTGCGGGCCAGGCTGTCGTGTTCCTGGCGCCCAAGGTCAAGCGGCTGCACCTGGTCGTCCGCGGCGCCGGGCTGGAGGCGGCGATGTCGCGCTACCTGATCGAGCGCATCGCGGCGCTGCCCAATGTCGCGGTGCACCGCAGGACCGAGGTCGTGTCGCTGGGCGGCGAGCCGGGGACCGCGCTGTCCAGCGCGACGTTCCGCAACCGTGACACCGGCACGGTCCTGACCACCCCGCTGCGCCACCTGTTCCTGTTCACCGGGGCCGACCCGAACACGGCCTGGCTGGAAAGCTGCGGCGTCCGTTTGGATGCGAAAGGGTTCGTGGTGACGGGAGATGCGGGGGGTGGCGAGGCGGCTGCGGACTTCGCAGGGCCGCGCCTTGCCTTGGAAACCAGCGTGCCCGGCGTGTTCGCCATCGGAGACGTGCGGTCCGGCTCCACCAAGCGTGTGGCCGCCGCCGTGGGCGAGGGCGCGGCGGTGGTCGCGCAACTGCATTCAAGGCTGATGCAAGCGAAGGAAGGGTCGCGCTGACCTTGCTGCTGATCCCGGGACTGTCCGGAGATTGGGGGGCTACGCCGCTGCCGATTGCCGGCCTGCGCTGGGCACCGGCTCGAACAGTTGGCCGAAACCGGAGCCGGGCGCGCCGTTGCAAAGGGCGCAGCGGACCTGCAGCGGCAGGTCGGCCCCGCGCGCCGGGACGCGCACCTCAAGGTGGCGCTCGCCTTCATGGCAGCTGCGGATGGATGCCGGGTCCAGGCTGATGGTGATCGCTGGTGCCGGCGCCGTCGGCGCGACCGCGGCAGCCTCGCGTAGTCGCTCGCC
>CAXUJE010000527.1:0-3480 GCA_964251035.1 uncultured Acetobacteraceae bacterium | reverse complement strand
AGCGAACCCTCGGACAGGCTCCCAGGGCGTAGCGCCCTACCCGGGACTCCGGTAACGACGGACCGGAGTTGCTGGCCAGAAATAGACGCACAGGTTGATGCGTCCGCCAAGCGGCCTATGCCCAAATTGATGGGGCATCCCGATGCGCCGTTTCAAAGGTTGGTTTCGTGCATCAATGCGCCGTGAAGCCGCCATCGACCGGCAGGGCCACGCCGAGCACGAAGCTCGCCCCGGGGCTGCAAAGCCAGAGCACCGCCGCCGCGACCTCGGCGGCAATCCCCATCCGGCCGATCGGCTGCTCGCGCAGGAACGCCGCCATGGCGGCGGGGTCGATGCCGGCGCCCATGGGCGTGTCGATGCAGCCGGGGCACACGGCGTCCACCCGGATGCCCTTGGTTGCACAGTCCAGGGCGGCGCTCTTGGTCAGGCCGATCACGCCATGCTTGCTCGCGTGGTAGGCGGCCCGGCCGGGCAGCCCGACAAGGCCGCCGAGCGAGGAACAGTTGACGATGGCACCGCTGCCTTGCCGACGCATGTGCAGCAGCTCGTGCTTCATGCAGGTCCAAACGCCGCGCAGGTTGACGGCATTCACCTCGTCGAACGCCTCAGCCGTTTCGTCGGTCACGTCGCCCATTGGGCCGAGGATGCCGGCGTTGTTGTAGGCCATGTCGAGCCGGCCGAACTCGGCTATGGCACGCGCCACCATGGCCGCGGCCTGCGCCTCGTCCGCCACCTCGCAGGTCACGGCCAGAGCGTCCGGTGGCCCGCAGCGTTCAGCGCCTCGCTCGCTTGCCGCACCGCCTGCTCGTTGATGTCGGCCAGCACGACGGCGGCGCCCGCCTCGGCGAAGGCCTCCGCCGCCGCTTGTCCCATGCCGGAACTGGCGCCCGTGACAAGGGCGGCCTGGCCTCGGAAATCGTAGGTCGGGTTCATCGCTCTCACTCCTGCTATAGGCCCGACAGCGCTTCCACCGCCGCAGGATAGCGGTCGCCTTGGACCGTGATCCGCGAGGCCGCATCCTCGATGTGGCGGAGGTCGTCGGGCGTGAGTTCGATGGCGGCGGCGCCGATGTTCTCCTCCAAGCGGCTCAGCTTCGTGGTGCCTGGGATCGGAACCACCCACGGCCTCTGCGCCAACAGCCAAGCCAGCGCGACCTGGGCCGGCGTCGCGCCGTGCCCGCCTCCCGCGTCCTACACCACGGTGACCAGCGGCCCGTTAGCGCCGCGCGCGTAGGGCGCGAACCCCCGCCCGCGGCCCCGGGTGTAGCGGCCGACGAACTGGGTGGTCTCGTCGATGCTTCCGGTGAGAAAGCCCCGGCCCAATGGGCTGTAAGGCACGAACCCGGTCCCCAGCTCCTCGCAGGCCGGCAGCACCGCCTCTTCGGGCCGGCGCCACCACAGCGAGTATTCGCTCTGGACCGCCGCGACGGGCTGCACCGCGTGCGCGCGCCGGAGGGTGGGGACGCCGGGTTCGGACAGGCCGAGGTGCCGGACCTTGCCCGCCGCGATCAGGTCGCGCACGGCGCCAGCCACGTCCTCGATCGGCACGCCGGGATCGACCCGGTGCTGGTAGAACAGGTCGATGGCCTCGACCCGCAGCCGCTTCAGCGACGCCTCCGCAACCGCCCGGATGCGTTCGGGGCGGCTGTCCAGCCCGTTGGACGACCCACGGCCGCCGTGGTCGTGGCCGAACTTGGTGGCGATGACGACCTGCCCCTTGAAGGGTTCGAGCGCCTCGCCGACCAGGCTCTCGTTGGTGAAGGGGCCGTAGGCCTCGGCCGTGTCGAAGAACGTGACGCCGCGCTCGACCGCTTGGCGGAGAAGCGTGACCATCTCGCCCCGGTCCGGCGCCGCACCCCGATGGTAGTTCAGTCCCATGCAGCCAAGGCCGATGGCCGAGACCTCCAGGCCGCTGCTGCCAAGTGTGCGCTTCTGCATTGCTTCTTCTCCTGTTCGTTCCCAGCGCTTGTTGCGGAGCGAGTTCGCCGTACCAGTGGGCGGCGGTCACCCCTCCATCCATGAGAACGTCGCTGCCGGTGATGAACCCGCTGTCCGGACCCATGAGCAGGGCGCCGACCGTTCTCACTTCGTCCGGGGTGCCGGCGCGGCCTGCGGCGGACGCCTCGATCATGCGCCGGTATCCCGCGCCGCGTGGCCCGGTCAGCTCGTCTTTGGCGAGCGGGGTAATGATAATGCCGGGGCTGATCGTGTTGACCCGGGCGCCGCGCTTGCCCCAGCGCACCGCCTCGGCCATGACGCGCAGCGAGTTGCCACGCTTGGAGAGCTGGTAGGCGTGCAGGGAGTCCGTCACCTGGCCGGGCTGGAGGAAGGGAAGGCCGAGCAGCTCCTCAACGGGCGTCGTGGCCAGCGCTTTGTTCTGTTCGATGGTGAGCTGGGGCAGGCGGTGCCCGGACTGCGACGCGATGACGACCCCCGCGCCGCCGCGGGCGACGACGTTGCCGAACTCCTCCAGCACGAGGGCCGTGCCGTACAGGTCAACCTTGAGGATCGTTACCGGCGGCGCCTGCGAGGGGGACACCCCGGCGGCATGGATCAGTCCGGTGATCTCGCCCAGGCCCGTCGCCGCCCGGACGAGCGCCTGCACGGCCTCACGCGAGGACACGTCCACCGTGGCCGTGCTCACCTCGTATCCGGCGTTCCCCAGGACCTCGGCTGCCACGTTGGCGTTCTCCTGCCGCATGTCCGCCAGCAGGACATGCTTGCCGACGCCGACCCGGCGCGCGATGGCTTGGCCGATCTGACCGGGGCCAATGACGACGATGACATCCTTCATGGCTGCTCCCCTTGCGTTGGCTTGCTTTTCAGGACGCTTGCGATCCGGTTCGTCTAGTCCCAGTGGTCAGCGTCGGTATTGCGCGTCGCTGACGTGCTCCATCCAGTCCACGGGCGAGCCGTTCAGCCTCTCCTGGATGGCGATGTGGCTCATGGCCGTGGTCGCGGTGGCGCCATGCCAGTGCTTCTCGCCCGGAGCGAACCAGACCACGTCGCCGGGCCGGATGTCCTCGACCGGCCCGCCCTCCCGCTGCACCCAGCCGCACCCGGCGGTCACGATCAGGGTCTGGCCGAGCGGATGCGTGTGCCATGCCGTGCGGGCGCCCGGCTCGAACGTGACCAGGGCGCCCCCCACCCGCGCCGGGTCGGGCACACTGAACAGCGGGTCGATGCGGACCGTCCCGCTGAACCACTCCGCCGGCCCCTTGCCGGACGGCTGACTGCCTGCCCGCTTAATCTCCATGGCCCACACTCCTTCGGTTGCGCCTGACCGACGATGTAGGGGGTGCGGCTGCGCCCGATTAGGCGTTAAAGTCCGAATGGACCTAGAAGCTGGCCTTCTGAATGCCCCGCACGGACCTCAATGACATCGTGGCTTTCCTGGCCGTGGCCCGCGCGCGGAGCTTCACCCGCGCCGCCGCCCAGCTCGGGGTGTCGCAGTCGGCGCTGAGCCAGACCCTCCGCGGCC
>CAXUJE010000526.1:0-3487 GCA_964251035.1 uncultured Acetobacteraceae bacterium | reverse complement strand
TCGAACTGCCGGATTTCACCGCGATACAGCTCGGCGACCGAGGAATGGGTGGTCGTGGTCAGTTCGTCCAGCCCGTCGTGGCCGTGGACGATCCAGGCCCGCTCGCTGCCGAGCACGCGCAGCACCTCGGCGAACGGCACCAGCCATTGCGGCGCGAACACGCCGAGCAACTGCCGCCGGGTGCCCGCCGGGTTGGACAGCGGCCCCAGCAGGTTGAAGATCGTGCGGGTGCCCAGCTCGCGCCGCGCCGGCCCGGCGTGGCGCGTGGCGCCGTGGTGCGCCGGCGCGAACAGGAAGCCGACGCCCGCCTCCTCGAACGCCCGGCCGACCGCGTCCGGCGCCGCATCGACGTTGACGCCCAACGCCTCCAGCACGTCGGCGGCGCCTGACCTCGACGACAGCGCCCGGTTGCCGTGCTTGGCCACCGGTACGCCGCAGCCGGCGACGACGAGCGCCACCGCGGTCGAGACGTTCAGCGTCTGCGCCCCGTCGCCGCCGGTGCCGCAAGTGTCGATGGCGCCCTCCGGCGCGCGGACCCGCAGCATGCGCCCCCGCATCGCCCGGGTGGCGCCGACGATCTCCTCCACCGTCTCGCCCCGCACGCGCATCGCCATCAGCAGGCCGCCGACCTGGGACGGCGTGGCGGCACCCTCCATGATCACGTCGAACGCCGCCTCGGTCTGCTCCGCGGTCAGCCGCTCGCCGCTGCCCAGCAGGGCCAGGATCGGCCGGAGCGCGTCGCTCATGCCGCCCTCCGCTCCGGCACGAGGCCGAGGAAGTTCTGCAGCAGCGCGTGCCCGGCCTCCGTCTCGATGCTCTCGGGGTGGAACTGCACGCCGTGCACGGGCAGGCTCTCGTGGCGCAGCCCCATGATCAGGCCGTCCTCGGTCCAGGCATTGACGCGCAGCGCCGTGGGCAGGCTGTTCCGGTCCACGATCAGGCTGTGGTAGCGCGTGGCCGGGAACGGGTTGGGCAGCCCGGCGAACAGGCCGGTGCCGTCATGGTGGATCAGGCTGACCTTGCCGTGCATCGGCGCCGGGGCGCGGATCACCGTGCCGCCGAACACCTGGCCGATTGCCTGGTGGCCCAGGCAGACGCCGAACACCGGGCAGACCGACGCCGCCGCCTCGATCAGGGCGAGCGAGATGCCGGCCCGGTCCGGATCGCACGGCCCGGGCGAGACCACGACGGCGTCGAGGCCGAGTGCCAACGCCTCGATTGGCGTGAGCGTATCGTTGCGGATGACCTTGACTTGGGCGCCAAGCTCACCAAGTCGATGGTACAAGTTGAACGTAAAACTGTCGTAGTTATCCAGAAGAAAAAGCCGTCGCGTCGCGGCGGATGCGCTTACATGCCGTTCAGCCGCCGGCTGCGCGCGTGACCCGGCGATGCCGCCTGACAGCCGGTCCGCCAGCAGGCTCTCAGATGCGCCGCTCATGCCGCAGCCTCCGGCAGGTAGCTCATTCCGCGGTTGAACGAAGCCAGGTTGCCGGCCTTGTTCTCCAGCACGCGCTTGAGGCTCATGCTTTCCGCGCCGTAATCCTCGATCTGCAGCTTGCCGTGCAGCGGCACCGCGTTCTTCTCGAAGAACACGATGCGGTGCGCGATGAAGCCGCGGGCCTTCGGGTTGCTGAAGGCGTAGTCGCACGGCATGAGGACCAGCAGGCTCCGCTGCGTCCAGTCCGAGTTGAGATAGCGGTGCTCGAACTCCAGGATCGCGTATTTCCCAAGGTCATGCTTGATGGCGGTCACTTCGAGCTTCTGGCCGTACTCGTCCTTGAACCGGCCCTTGGCCGCGTCCGCCTCGCCGTCGGGCTTCAGGAAATAGCCCCATTCGCCGAGGTTGCGGACATCGCCGAGGTATTCGGTCGCCATGTCGGGCGGCGCATCGACGTAGATGGCGCTGGTCTGGATCTCGAACCGGCCCTGCACAGCCCGGTCGTGGCCCGCCCTGCGTTCCAGCGCGCCCTTCAGCGAACGGATTTCGGCCGTGTGCACCCAATGGATGCCCTGCATCAGCATCGGCGTGCGGCGCTCCGGACCGATGAAGCTGAGCCAATGGAAATAGACGCCCGGCTCGTCGGAACCAAGATAGCTCGGCGGGAACAGCAAGGCCGGGTAGCACTGGAAGTACTCGCCGTACTTGTAGCCGCAGTGCCACTCGACGCCGCCGAAGCTCGGCGTCTCGACCGGACGCGCATGGTAGAACAGGTCGTGCTGGTAGCCTGACGCCGTGCCGCGCCAGGTGTTCTCGTCCATCTGCTCGATCATGCGGCTGTAGAGGGTCCACTCGTCCAGGTTGCGCAGGTCGCGGACGTAGTCGGACGCCTCCTTCATCCCGGTCGCGATGTAGGTCGAGGTGGCGAAGGTATTGCTTTCCATGACGATCTGACTCCCTGCTAGTTGGCCGCGATGACCGGGAAGCTCAGGCCTTCCTGCCTCTGGTGCGCCTTCGCCACGCGCAGACCCTCGTTGCGCCCGTTGGTCGGCGCGACCTGGTCCGCATCGATCAGCACGTCGAGGATGAAGGGTCCGGACGCGGCGAGCGCCTGGGCCAGGCCGGCCTCCAGCTCATCTTCGCTGCCCACGCGCACGCCATCAGCGCCCATGGCACGGGCCAGCATGGCAAAATCCGTGGGCGGGAAGCTGGCGTCGGCGCAGCCCGCCATGTCAAGCGCGGCCATGCCCTGGTAGCACATGTTGTAGCGGCCGTCGTTGAGGATGATCCAGACCGCCGGCAGGTTCTGCTTGGCCGCGGTGTTGACCTCCATGTTCATCAGCATCGCGCCGTCGCCGACGATGGCCACCGCCTTGCCGCCGCGCCCCAGCGCCGCGCCCAGCACGCCCGTCGCCGCATGGCCCATCGAGCCGACGTTGGTGCTGACGCGATACCGCTCCGGCTGCGCGAAGCGCAGGTAGTGGGTCGCCCATGTGAAGGAGTTGCCGGACTCCGCCAGCACCACGGCGTCCGAGCCGTCCACGACCTGGCGCTGGACCGCCGACATCAACGCGCTCGGACGCACCCGGCCTGTTCCACCCGGCGCCGGGTGGCTGGGGTGCGGGCGCGGCAGCGACGGCGCCGCCGCCTTGGCGGACGCAGCCGGCCAGGCGTCGAGCAGGTCGGCCAGGAAATCCCCGACATCGGCCTGCACGCCATAGGTCTCGACGTGCGGATAAGCGACGCCGGGCACGGCGGGATCGACATCGACATGGATGAAGCCGCCCTCCGGCACCAGGCCCGGGTTCCAGAACGACGTCGGCTCGCCCAGCCGCGTGCCGAGCACCAGCACCCGGCGCGGCGCATGGTCCTGCATGTAGGCGACGGCCGCCGCGGTATGCCCGCCCATGCCGGTCACGCCGACGAACAGCGGGTGGCTCTCGGGGAATATCCCCTTGGCGCGCGGCGAGCACATCACCGGCGCCCCGGCGCGCTCCGCCAGGGCGCGCAAGGCGGGGGCCGCCTCCCGCGCGCCGAAGCCCGCCCAGA
>CAXUJE010000525.1:0-3491 GCA_964251035.1 uncultured Acetobacteraceae bacterium | reverse complement strand
GGGGTGGTTTCGCCACGCAGGATACCCGCCAAACTAACCCGCAATCCGCTCTAGACTGCGGGTCGCGTACTAGAACCCTAACTGGTGTTCCTTGGGCGAGCAGTGCTCGGGCGACAGCACCGCCTGTTTGCCGGTGGCGCCGGCAACCAGCACGGGATCAGTCGAGCTTGAGGGCATCGTGTAATCTCCTGTCGGGCCACGCTTGATCTCGCAGAATGGAAGAAGCCGATTGCATAGCGGGTTTACCGCCTCATGGCGCGCGGTAACGCTCTGCGAGGAGCTATGCTGGAATTTGGGTGACGCCGTGATCAGGCGGCGTTCTGTGCTGGCGTGTCGGTGATCTCGACGCCGTTGCGGAATGTGACACCCTGGACGACCTGGGGCAACTGGTTCTCGCCCTTCAGCCTCCGCCAGGTCTCCGAGGCCGCCATGACCAGCTTGAACACCATCAGCCGGGCGGTGTCTTGCGACAGCGCGCCCTTGGTGCGGACAGTGCGGTGCCGGATGGTTGCGAACACGATCTCGATCGGGTTCGACGTCCGCAAGTGGGCGCGTCAAGCGTTGCGCCCGAGCTCCCAGTGCTCGGCCGGAAGGTCGTAGAACGTCAGCAAGGCGTCGCGGTCCTTGACCAGGCAGGCGACCGCCTTCTCGTATTTGGCCGCATACTTCTCGGCAAACGTCGCAATCGCTGCTTCAGCCGTGGCCTGGTCCGGCGCCGCCCAGACCTCGCGCAGGTCGGCCTTGGCCGCCGGCTGGACGATTTTGGGCATCTTGTCCAAGACATTGACGGTTTTGTGCACCGTGCAGCGCTGATGCCGGGTCGTGGGCGACACCGCGTCCAGCGCCTTCCAGAAGCCAAGCGCCCCGTCGCCGGTCGCCAGCTCCGGCGCGATGACCAGGCCGCGCGCCTTGAGGCCGACCAGCAGTTCGCGCCAGCTCTGGGTGCTTTCCCGCACGCCCGCCTGGAAGCCAGCGAATTCGCAAAGCGAATTGCGCGGAACCAGATCCTTCTCGGGCGAACCTCTTGGTTCGACCTTGCCTTCCGGCGTGGCCCCGATCAGCACGAGCATGTCCCCACGACGCCTTCGTCGTCGGGCATTCTGCCTGCGGCTCCATGCGCGCCTGCAGGGAGATGCCGTCCGCCCAGACATACACGTAACGCCGGGCCGACAGCTCGCGCCCTTGCCAGCGCGCGTGGTCCGCTTCCCACTCGCCCCGCAGCCGCGCGACCACTGACGGCGATAGGTTCGGCGCCTCCCGGCCCAGTAACGCCCCGAGCGCCTCCTGGAAGTCGCCAGTCGAACCGAGAGGTTCGCCAGACATCGACACGCCGCGCAAGTACAGCACCGGCAGCAAGGCATCCAAGCTCCGGGTCCGCCTTGCCCAGCGCGGCAGGAGGGCCGAGGTGAAGCGGATGCGCTCGGCGCCAGCCTCGCCGGCCGCGCGGTCGCGCAGCTTGACCCGCCGCACCGCGACCGGGCCGATCCCGGTCTGAACCAGGCGCTCCGGGCCATGCCCGTGCCGAACGACGCGCTCGTGCCCGTCCGGCAGCCGCTCGCCCTGCATCGCCGCCAGGAATGCGTCAGCCTCGGCCTCAATGGCTTGCGCCAGCAGCCGGCGCGCGCCGCTCCTCAAAACCGCCGTCAGCGGGTCGCCGATCCCATCGGGCTGACGGAGGGGAACAACAGTGCTAATGCTGTCATGGCGTATCGGCTCCTTCGGGAGGTTCAGGCAGGCTCACACCCGCCTCGATACGCCGCCTTGCTCACTCAGCCATCACCCATTCTCCGGCATAGCTCGCGCGGCCATACATCTGGCGTTTGATGGTCTTGAGCCGGTTGATCCGTCCTTCGGTCTGACCGTTTCTCCAGTCCAGCGACAGCGCCGCATGCATGGCTTCGTAGTCTGCCCGCAGGCGCTTACTGATGGGTGTTCAGCCCGCCATCAACTACGGCAAGCGCGCGATGAAATCTTTCGTGTAGGGCTGCTCGAAGTGGGCATCGGGCGCCTCCTGAGATGACCAGTTCTCGTATGTCATACATATGTTCGGGACGTCGTTCGACTGATGCACGTCATAGTTAATATTACCGTTTTCGCTCCAGCTCCGCTGCACCAGCGCCAGCAACCCTTCGGCGAGGTGCTGAGAGCGGCCGTCCCGTGCGGGTATCACAGCAAGCAGCGTCAACATGCGGGCGATCCTGGAATGGTGGCGTCGCCGACAAGGTCGTGTCACAATGGCGCCGGAGGCAGAAGGACCAAGCCGCATGCCCGAGACGATCGAACGCGAGGCCTACCGTTTCATCCCGGGCCCTTTTCAATATTCGGCCGGCGTCGCTGCCCTACCAGGTTTCGCCATCCACCGAACTCGGTGCGCCAACCCGGTGCCATTGTTGGACGGCTTCACCCGGATCGAGGCAGTTATCGCCGAGATGGGCTTGCCGCTCAGTGCGTTTTGCGCGTGCGAACTGCGATCGCCCGCGCCGTTCACGGAGGAGGGATTTACTGCCTTCAACCGCGACTACGTCGGCACGCTGGAACGCTGGGGCATCTTCACTCAAGACGTAAACCCGGTTGCCCACAGCAACGTGTGCCCCGAACTAGACAAGCCGGCTTGCCCGAGCATCTACGCGTTCAGCCTGGCGCTGCCCGCTGCCCAACCACTCCCAAGCTTCGTGATAGCGGGCGGTGCCGAATCGCCGGAGGGCATCGGTCCCTACCAAGAACGGACAGTACGCTACGGCGAAACCGGACCGGAGGCGATGGGCGAGAAGATGCGTTACGTCGTTGCGGCCATGGAAGCCAGAATGGCCGTTTTCGGGGCTGGTTGGGCGGACACGACGGGAACCCACGTCTACACCGTTCAGGATATCCGTCCATCACTGCCGTCGGCCCTGGTTGCCCCGGGCGCGACCCGGCATGGCGCCGATTGGCATTTCTGTCGTCCCCCCATAGTGGGCCTAGAGTTCGAGATGGACTGCCGCGCCGTGCATACTGAGCGCGTCATCGTCTGAGAACCTTCTCTGATGGGGGTTGTGGGTGCCAAGCTGGTCCTCTTTCCTTTCGCCGGCTGCCCTTCCCGCGGGTCACTCGCTTCTCTTCGCGGTCGGCACACGGCCGCCGCATGATGGGGTCAGGAGGGTGGGGCGTCTCAATCTGGTTCGCGACCTGGGCGCGTTGCCGCGACCCGGTTCCCGAACCGCAACGAGACCGCCCCCCATCGTCCCCACGGGAACGACGCGGCTCCGCCCTGCTCAGGCGGGAACTGGAACTCCTTGCGTCACGCGGCGACCGGTGCCGGCGGCGGCCTGCCTGCCCCGGCGGAACTCGCTGCCGTCCTCCCACATGCGGTGCAGGATCACCGCCAGCTTGTGCCACCGCGACCCGGGCGCGGGCCATGCCGCGCCGCTTGGCGACCGCCATGCCCCACGCCCGCAAGGACGACCACTTGGTTCCGCGGATCAGCCGCGAGCGCGCCGCCCACCTAGCGCGGT
>CAXUJE010000524.1:0-3503 GCA_964251035.1 uncultured Acetobacteraceae bacterium | reverse complement strand
CGGCGCTGCCGAACATGTTGCGAAAGATGAGGCTGTCGATGGCGCTGGTCGGCATCGTCGCTATCCTTCAGCTTGCGTGGAAGGTTTCGTTGCGCAGGCTCTTTTGGCTCGCGGGCTGCTCGGCCAACATGTGCGGCATCCCGCCCGAAGCCTTGCGCCACGGCAGCCGGTCGGCGGCTGCGAACACCTGCCCATTCATCAGCCCCCTGGCCGTTCGGATCAACGCGGCCTGGGCAACCTTGTAGCCTTTGCCCTGCTTCTCGATCGCGGCTGTCAATGTCAGGGTACCGGATGGATGGCCGATCGTGATCGCCCCGGCCAGCTCCGTCTTGCCCACAATCTCGCTCACGATCGCCCGGCAGCGCCGGCCAGCACTGCTCGCTTCATGCGAAGATGTCGCGTGGGCTGTCTGCGCGGAGCGAGGCGCCCAGCTCGGCGCCGATGCGGGCGGCGTCGCTGGCCGGGCCGTGCAGGCTGCGCTTGAGCAGGAAGCTGCCGTCGCCGCGGGCGACCAGGCCCGTGAGGTGCAGCCGTCCGTCCGGCAGGTGGCGGGCGTGGCCGCCGATCGGCGTGCGGCAGGACCCGTCCAGCTCGGCCAGCATGGCACGTTCGGCGGTGCTGACCGTGCGCGCCGCCGGATCCTCGATGGCGGCGAGCAACTCGCGGAGCGATGGGTCGTCCTCGCGTGTGGTGATGCCGACGATGCCCTGGCCGGCAGCGGGCACCATGCTGTCCGGGTCGAGCACTGCGGCCACTTCCGCTTCCAGCCCGAGCCGACGCAGCCCGGCCAGCGCGAGTAGGCTCGCCGCGCATTCGCCGCGCCGGACCTTTCCGATCCGCGAGCCGACGTTGCCGCGCAGCAGGGCCATGCGCAGGTCCGGGCGGGCATGAAGGAGCTGCGCCTGGCGGCGGGCCGAGTTGGTGCCGACCAGGGTGCCCGCCGGCAAGGCGTTCAGCGGGTCCGCAGGATCAGGCGGCGGACAGCCGGGGCCGAGGACGAGGGCATCGCGCGCGTCCTCGCGCTTGAGGGTGCAGGCGAGCACGATGCCGGGCGGCAGGCACGTTTCCAGGTCCTTGAGGCTGTGCACGGCGAAGTCCATCCGGCCGTCGCCCAGGGCCTCGTGGATTTCCTTCGCGAACAGGCCCTTGCCGCCGATCTCGGCCAGGCTGCGGTCCTGCACGCGGTCTCCGGTGGTGCAGACGACCTCCTCCCGGAACACGTCGCGCATGCGCAACGCCGGGCAGAACTGGGCGAGGCGCGCCAGGAACCGCTTCGTCTGGACCAGCGCCAACGGGCTGCCGCGGGTGCCGACGCGCAAGGGCAGCGCGTGCCCATGCGGGCGCACATGGGGCGGGAGCGGCAGAAGCAGATGGCTTGCGAGATGGGTGTCGGGCACTGCCGCCTCCTGAAACGATGGTCCCTGCGCAGGCCGCGGCTGGCGCGCCTAATCTTCGGCCACCCCGCAGCCGAAGCCGCTTCAGGGCGGGGCGGCCTGGGATGCCGAGATCGGCGGAGGCCCTGAGAGGGTTGAGGCGGGACTGACGCCGAGGGCGGCGATCACCGCCGTTGGTGTGCGGCCGCTGCTTCCCAAAGCTCGCCTCCTTTGAACTTCCTCGAAGTGCCGATGATGCTTCGAACGCGTTGCCGGGCCTCTCCTGCGCAGCCCGAAATCCGGAAAATCCAGCCTCGCACGCGGCGGGCAGCCGCAGCAGGCTCGGAAACCACGCAGGGGCCAGGCGCTGCCCGCCGACGCATGGGTACAAGCCGACCCTGGCGCCCTCGCCTGCCGAGCACCGAAGCTGACCGGACCAATGCTTGGGGGGGGAAGCCCGTGAAGAAGTTCTATCTGGCAACATCGGCCGCCGCGGCCCTGACCGTGTTCCTGTCGTATGGCGAAGCCGGCGGGCCGGGGCCTGGCTCACTGGGCGTCGCCGCCGCCGCCGCCGCCCAGGAGGGAGGCGCCGAGCAGTTGCGCCGGTACATCAGCCAGCAGGTCGGCGGCCTCCAGAACCTGACGGTGCCGGACGAAGCCCATCTTCCCCAGCCCCTGCTCCCCGACGGAACCCCGGACCCTCTCTACCTGTACCGGCGCGCAATGATGAACGGCTCGACGCGCAATCGAGGCTGTTTTCCGGCGCACATTCGTTGAGACCGAGGCGGTCGCCCGACGCACGCTGTTAGAGACTGGACGCACAATCAGTGAGACGGACGCGAGACCGTACAGCTCGGCGCACGATCATTGAGACAGATCACGTCGGCAGCCCTGCGCGGACAGGCCGTGCGGGGCGAAACAAGCAGCGTTCCGCCCCGGCCGGTGAGCGTCAGCCGTGCCAGGCAGCCGCGATGGCGGAGCGCAGCGAAGGATCGTTGGGCATCGCCGCCGTGGTCGCGGGGGTGAAGCCGGAGTTGGCCGCTTGGTAGCTGGCCATGCTGGAGACGAGCTGGCCCAAACCGCTGTCCAGCCGTGCCCCGCCCCCTGCGGCCTGGATGTCCGCGGTAGGCGCCCCCGAGTTGGCGAACCAGTCCTTGATCGTGGCCGCGTCCGCCGTGCCCAGAATCGTGGCGACCAGGTCATTGCCGCTTTGCGCAAACCAGAGCTGGTCGGGCGTGACGGTCGCCGCGAAGGCGAGGTGGCCGTGCGGGCTGCTTGAGTGATAGTCGTTGTGAATGGCTACTGCCCCATCGCCGCGGTCCACCAAGTAGGTATCCGATCCACCATAGCCCCAGATCTCATGCGCCTGGCCCTTTGGAGCGAACAAGTCATCGCCGCTTGAGCCATAGAGCACAGGCTTGCCGGGCATGCCCAGGCCGGTCTGGCGAACGATCTCCGCACGGTCCCAAGCCGTGCCATCGGCGAACTTGATCTGCTGCACGCCGTAGCGGGATGACAGAAGCTGGCTGTCAAGCACCACCGCGTCGCCGCTACTAACCCCGCCGATGGTTGCGGTCAGGTTCCAATCCGCGGCGTTGCCGTTCAGGCTGACCTGCGAAGGCAGGATGCCGGCGCCGAACTGAAGCGTGCTGACACGCGAGGCATCGTCGTCCGTCTCGTTCACCTCCAGGTGCCCATACCCCGGATCGAACAAGAAGGTGTCGCCGGCACTGCCCTGCTCGTAGTCGCTCCCGCCCCTGCCGTCGAAGATGGTTGGACCACCCGCGCCGTAGAGGCGGTCGTTGCCAGAGCCGCCGAACCGCGTATTCCATGTGGTTCCGTCCGCGAAGGCAATGCCCTGCACCGCCGCGGCATTCCCACCTATGATCGTCAGGCTGTCGCCCGTGCCCTTGAGCGCGAGAACGAAATCGCCTTGAGGGTCGTGGGAGAGCGCAACATCCGAGAACGCGATGCCGGCAGCGAGCTGAATTCGGCCACTGGCGCCGTTCGGATTGACCGTCGCCTGGCCGTCTCCGCTTCCGAACACGACGGTGTTGCTCTGTGACCCACCCTGGTTGCCGTTGCCGAAGAT
Organism: uncultured Acetobacteraceae bacterium; assembly: GCA_964251035.1. GTDB lineage: Bacteria > Pseudomonadota > Alphaproteobacteria > Acetobacterales > Acetobacteraceae > CAHJXG01. Next base: position 38 of record CAXUJE010000524.1, on the reverse strand, counting down.
GACCTGGTTGTTGCCTGCCCCGAGCACGAAGGTGTTGT
>CAXUJE010000523.1:0-3526 GCA_964251035.1 uncultured Acetobacteraceae bacterium | reverse complement strand
CTGCAGAACGCCACCACCTTGGCGATCTGGAACGGCGTCAGCCCCCAATGGGCGTAAAGCCGGTAGCGCACCGCCGCCCCGGACACGGCGGCAAAACCCAGGTTGTGCGACAGCGCATAGGCGCAGAACGACGCGAAGGAGACCCGGCCGTAGCTGATCTTGTGCCCGGCGTAGATGGTCGCGAGCCGGTCGTAGAAGGTCAGCACTCCATAGGACAGGATAGTCCAGCAGAACGAGATCAGCAGCGCGCGGTCGGGGATGGCGGACAGGGCCGTCTTGATGTCCGCGATCTTCAGATGGCGGAACTCCTTCCACACCACCCAGATCGCGCCGACCAGCAGCGCCACGCCCAACAGCGCCGGCAGTTGCCGGGCCGCCTTCTTCAGCAGGTCCATGCTCAGCGTGCGTCCGACGTTGGCAAAGCCGCCGTCTGCAGCGCCGGCCTTGGCAGTTCGGCTGCGGACGCAGCGCCCCACGTCGCTTCCAGGCGGCTGCGGATCAGCGCGACCGTCTCCGGCACGCCGTAGAGCGCCACGAAGCCGCCGAAGCGCGGCCCCTCGCTTTGGCCGAGCAGCACCTGGTACAGGCAGCCGAACCAGGCCTTGAGCTCCGGGAACGGGTGCCGCTTGCCGACCTCGTACACCACGTCTTGGATCGCCTCTGCGGACATGCCAGGGTCAAGGGGGGCGAGCATGTCGGCCAGGTCCTCAAGGGCTTCGCGTTCAAGCGGCGTCGGGTCGCGGTATCGCTTCGCCGGGCGGACGAAGTCGCGGTAGTAGGCGATGGCATAGCCGACCAGGCCGTCAAAGAACGGGCTGGCGCCAGGTGCTGCGTCCGGGCTGTAGCGCCGCAGGAAGCCCCACAGCATGTCCGGCGTGTCGGCGTTCACCACGCTCGCCAGGTTGAGCAGCATGCCGAACGGGACCGGGCTGGCAGCGCCGCGGTTGCTGCCGCTCCCATGACTGCCACCCATGATGTGCCAGGCCGGGTTGACGCAGCGGGCGGCCATGTCCTGCTCCGGCAGCTTGGCGGCGTTCGCCAGGTACTCGTCCACCGTGCGCGGGATGATATCGAAGAACAGCCGCTTGGCGCGCTGCGGCGAGTTGTACATGAACTGCGCCAGGCTTTCCGGCGGGGCGTAGCGCAGCCATTGCTCGACCGACAGGCCGTTGCCCTTGCTCTTGCTGATCTTCTGCGCGTGCTCGTCGAGGAACAATTCGTAGGTGAAGCCGACCGGCGGCGGGCTGCCCAGCACGCTGCACACCCGGCCGGACAGGCGCACGCTGTCGATCAGGTCCTTGCCCGACATCTCGTAATCGACGCCCAGGGCGAACCAGCGCATGGCCCAGTCGGCCTTCCACTGCAGCTTGCAGGCACCACCCGTCACCAGGGTCTGGAACCGCTCGCCGCTCTCGGGGTCCTGCCAGGACACGGTGCCGCCGGCAGCATTCACCTCGTCGATCCGCACCTGCATCACCCGGCCGGTGCGGGGGTGGATCGGCAGGAACGGGGAGTAGGTCGCGCGGCGCTCCGGCCCGAGCGTCGGCAGGACCACCGCCACGATCTCCGCATGCTGCTCCGCCGTGCGCAGCAGGGCCGCGTCGAAGCGGCCCTGGGTGTAGTAGTCGGTGCTGGACACGAACTCGTACTCGAAGCCGAAGCCGTCCAGGAAAGCGCGGAGGCGGGCGTTGTTGTGGGCGCCGAAGCTGTCATGCGTGCCGAACGGGTCGGGCACCCGGGTCAAGGGCTGGCCCAGGAACCCCTCCAGCATCGCCCGGTTCGGCACGTTGTCCGGCACCTTGCGCAGGCCGTCCATGTCGTCGCTGAACGCCAGCAGCCGGGACGGCCGGCCGGTCAGCGCCTCGAAGGCGTGGCGCACCCAGCTGGTGCGCGCGACCTCTCCGAAGGTGCCGATGTGCGGCAGGCCCGAAGGCCCGTATCCCGTGGCGAACAGCGCCGTGTCCTTGCCGCTGGCGTCGAGGCGCCGGGCGAGCTTCGCCGCTTCCTCGAACGGCCATGCCTTCGGGATCGGTTCGATTGCGTCACGTCGGGTGTCTGGCATGGCTGCAAGCTAGAAATGGGGGGGAGCCGGGTCAATCGCGGCATGGAGACTCCGGGGAAGAATCTACGGAATCAAGGCGATTAGCGGCGCCGGCATTGCCCGCCCCCTGCCGAGACCGTACACAGGCCATCCATGCCGACGCCCCTCCCCTCCCTGATCCCGAACGCGCCGGCGGTGGTGGCCGGCTACGGCTGCGCCGCCCTGCTCAGCACGGATGGCGAGCTGCTGACACTCGCCCCGGATGCCGCCGCCGCCGCCTTGCACGGCAGCATGCCGCTCCTGGTGCATGCCCCGGCCACGCTGCGGCGCTTGGGGAGCGGCCGGCAGCCAAGCCTCGACCTGCTGGAGCTGTTCGCCTTCGCCCTGCCGGCGCGGCCGGTCACGCCGACGCCGCGCGGGCTGGCTTATGCGCTCGACCTCGAACCGCCCGGCAGCATGGAGGAGGCGGCCGCCCTGCTCCCGGACATCGCCGCCGCTTTGCTGCGGCACCTCGCCGCCGGGCGCGACCTGCCGCGCAACAAGGATGCGGCAGGCCTCGCGGCCCATATGGGACAGGCAGGCTGGCCGTGGGCGACGCTGGTGCTCGCCGCTCTCGGCAAGCCCAATGCCAAGCCATCCGCTGATGCGCTGAAGGTCTGGCGGCGCTTGCCGGAGTGGGAGGAGAAGGCGCCCCCACCACCGCCAGGCGCCTTGCCGGTCGGCGCAAACGAGGCGCGGACCCGGCTCGCGCGCATGCTGGGCGCCCACGCCGAGCAGCGGCCGGGCCAGGCCGACTATGCCAGCGCCGCCGCGGGCGCCTTTGCGCCGCGGGAGGCAGAAGGCGACCCGCACGTCGTGCTGGCGGAGGCCGGGACCGGCACCGGCAAGACGCTCGGATACGTCGCGCCGGCCAGCTTATGGGCGGAGCGCAACGGCGGCACGGTTTGGATCAGCACCTTCACCCGCCACCTGCAGCGCCAGATCGACGCCGAGCTGGCCCGGCTGTTCCCCGATCCCGCCGAGCGCCGCCGTCGCGTGGTGATCCGCAAGGGGCGGGAGAACTATCTGTGCCTGCTGAACATGGAGGAGCACCTGGGTGTGGGCGCAGCGGGCGCTGGGGCGACGGCGCTGGGCCTGGTGGCGCGCTGGGCCTGCGCGACGGCGGATGGCGACATCGCCGGCGGCGACCTGCCGGGCTGGTTCCCCGAGCTGTTCGGCACGGCGCTGATCCCCGCCATCGCCGACCGCCGCGGCGAGTGCATCCACGGCGCCTGCCCGCATTACCGGATTTGCTTCGTCGAGCACGCCATCCGCCGTGCCCGAAGCGCCGAGCTGGTCGTCGCCAACCACGCGCTGGTCATGGCGCAGGCGGCCTGGGGCGGCCTCGACGACGACGCCGTGCCGAGCCGCTACGTGTTCGACGAGGGGCACCAACTGTTCGACGCCGCCGACGCCGCGTTCTCCGCGGAGCTGTCGGGCCTGGAA
>CAXUJE010000522.1:552-3549 GCA_964251035.1 uncultured Acetobacteraceae bacterium | reverse complement strand
AACACCTCCGGCGCAAACCCTGCGGCGGGATGTCCACCAACACGATGGAGGATCAGTCAGCGGCTACACCGGCACGTCCGGCACCGCGCGCTACAACCATGGCCTATCACGAAGGCCGTGCGGGCGGAACTGGTGCGCGACGGGGTGCCGCGCGATGCGATCCCGGCCCCAGGGCTTCGGCGAGGGCCGGCCGCTGGTGCCGACGGCGCAGGACGTGCGCGAGCCGCAGAACCGCCGGGTGGAGACCGTGCTGCGCTGAGCCCGATCCCCCCTCCGGGGACGAGGGTCTCAATGCCCGCGTGACACCACATAGTCCGCCAACGCCCGTAGCCGCCCCGCGCGCCCGTCGAACGCCGAAAGGTGCTGCGCCGCCTGCTCCGCCAGCATGGCCGCCTGCGCCCGGGCGCGCCCGACGCCCAGCAGCGCCACGACGGTCGCCTTGCCCGCTGCCTGGTCCTTGCCGGCGGTCTTGCCGATGCCCGCCGTGGTGCCGACCGCGTCCAGCACGTCGTCGGCGATCTGGAACGCGGCCCCCAGGTCCCGCCCATACGCCGCGACCTGCGCCCGCAGCGGGGCCGCCGCCCGGCCCAGGATCGCCCCCGCCTCTGCGCTGTATTGGATCAGCCGCCCGGTCTTCAGCGCCTGCAGCCGCGTCACCTCGTCGGGGTCGAGCGCCTCCCCCTCCGTCGCCATGTCGATCATCTGGCCCCCCGCCATGCCGCGCGCCCCGGCGGCGAGGCCCAGCGCCGCCACCAGCTCGCAGCGCGCCAGCGGGTCCGAATGGGTGTCCGGCCCGGCCAGCAGCTCGAAGGCGCGGGTTTGCAGCGCGTCCCCGGCCAGGATCGCCGTCGCCTCGTCGAACCTGCGGTGCGTGCTCGGCCGGCCGCGGCGCAGGTCGTCGTCGTCCATCGCCGGCAGGTCGTCATGCACCAGCGAGTAGGCGTGCAGCATCTCGACGGACGCCGCCACCCGCGCCGCCGACGCCCGCGCCACGCCGAACAGCCCGGCCACCTCCATCACCAGGAAGCCGCGCAGCCGCTTGCCGCCGCCGAGCGTCGCGTAGCGCATCGCCTCCACCAGCCGCCGCTCCCGCCCGTCCGGCAGCGGCAGCAGCACGTCGATGGCCTCCTCGACGACGGAGGCAACCTCGGCCAGCGCCGCGGGGATGTCGGCTGCCGTCCGCGTGTCCATCAGTCCATCGCCTTCAGCGACACGCCGCCATCGGCGCGCTCGACGATGGCCTGCACCCGCGCCTCCGCCTGCGCCAGCTTCGCCTCGCAATGCCGCCGCAGCAGCGCGCCGCGCTCATAGGCGGTGATCGCCTCCTCCAGCTTCTGCTGCCCGCCTTCCAGCCCGCGCACGATGCGCTCCAGCTCTGCCAGCGCGTCCTCGAACGACAACCCGGCCACGTCTTCCGCCATACCTGAATCCCTGGAAACCAGCCCCCTTACTGCCGCATGAGCCGGCGGACGTGCAAGGCAGCGCTGGCCGCCAACGCCTTGAGGTCGTAGCCGCCCTCCAGCACCGACACCACCCGCCCCCCGCAATGCGCGTCCGCCAGCGCCAGGAGCCGGTCCGTCATCCAGCCGAAATCCTCGGTGTCCAGCCGCAGTTCCGCCAGCGGGTCCGCCCGGTGCGCGTCGAACCCCGCGGAGACGATCAGCAGCTCCGGCGCCCACTCGTCCACAGCTGGCAGCCCGTTGCGCTCCCACGCCCGGCGGAACTCCACGCCCGTGGCACCCGGCGCCAGCGGCAGGTTCAGCACGTTGCCCGCCACCCCCCGCTCTTCCGGCAAGCCGGTGCCGGGATAGCAGGGTGACTGGTGGCTGCTGACGTACAGCATGTCCGGATCGGATTCGAGGATATCCTGCGTGCCGTTGCCGTGGTGCACGTCGAAATCCACCACCGCGACCCGCCGCACTCCCCAGCGGGCGCGGGCGTGCAGCGCCGCGATGGAGGCGGTGCCGAACAGGCAAAATCCCATAGCCCGCCGCCGCTCCGCATGGTGCCCCGGCGGGCGCACGGCGACAAAAGCAGCACGCGCCCATCCCTCCATCACCGCGTCCACCGCCGCGGCCGCCCCGCCCACGGCGCGCGATGCCGCTTCCCGGCTGCCATGGCCCATGCTGGTGTCGCCGTCGAGCCGGACGTGCTCGCCGGGCGGCGGCTGGATGGCGAGGATCGCCCGCACGTAATCGGCCGGGTGCGCCAGCTCCAGCAGCGCCGCCGTCGCCTCCGGCGCTGACTCGCGCAGCAGCGGCACGAAGTCCGGATGCTCCAGCGCCTGCAGCACGACGCGCAGGCGGTTCGGGCATTCCGGGTGGAACGGGCCGTTGTCGTGGCCGAGGCAGGCCGGGTGGGTGAACAGGGCGACGGTCATGCGGCGTCCTCCGGCGCGGCGCCAGGTGCGGGATCGGCCCGGCGGCGGATGGTGAAGCTGAGCACGCCCGCGTCCTCCGCCTGCGCCACCAGCGCGTGCCCGGTTTCCCGGCAGAACGCCTGGAAATCGGCCACGGCGGCGCGGTCGGTGGCCAGCACGCGCAGCCGCTCCCCCGGCGCCATGCCGCGCAGCGCCCGGTTGGCCCGCAGCACCGGCAGTGGGCATTTCATGTCCTTCACGTCGAGGATGATGTCCGCCATGGCGCTGCCTCCGCCCGCAATACTTCCGCAACTGCTCCGCTTGAGCAAGCGGGGTCGGGACCGCTATGTTGCCGGCATGGCACATCGCATCGGCATCGACCTCGGCGGCACCAAGATCGAGATCGCCATGCTTGACCTCACCGGCCAGGTCGCGTTGCGCCACCGCATCGACACGCCGCGGGTTTATGAGGACGTGATCGCCGGCATCGCCGGGCTGGTGCGGGCGGCGGAGGCGGAGGCGGGCGTGCAGGCCAGCGTCGGCATCGGCATCCCCGGCGTCATCAGCCCGGCCACCGGGCTGATCAAGAACGCCAACAGCCAGGTCCTGAGCGGCCATGCGCGCGATCAGGACCTGGC
>CAXUJE010000522.1:0-542 GCA_964251035.1 uncultured Acetobacteraceae bacterium | reverse complement strand
GCTACGCGCACGGCCCGAGCCGGCTCCTCGAAGAGATGGCCAAGCTCCAGCAGTTCTCGTACGTTTGCGCCCCGAGCATCGTCCAGCAGGCCGGCGTCGTGGCGCTCGACCAGGATCTGTCCGCCGCCCTGTCCCGCCCGGTGCGGGTGGAGAACGACGCCAACTGCTTCGCATTGAGCGAGGCGACGGACGGCGCGGGCGCCGGATACCGCTGCGTGTTCGGGGTGATCCTGGGCACCGGCTGCGGCGGCGGCGTGATCGTGGACGGGCGGGTGATCTCGGGGCGCAACCGCGTCGCCGGCGAATGGGGCCACACCCCCCTGCCCTGGCCGCGCGGCGACGAGTGGCCGCAGCCCCCCTGCTGGTGCGGGCAGACCGGCTGCCTAGAGCTCTACTTGGCCGGCCCCGGCCTCGCCCGGTCCTGCGATGCGCCGAACGCGGCGGCGGCGGCGCGCCGGGCGGCGGAAGGCGCCCCCGCCGCCGTCGCCGCGCTCGCCCGGCACGCCGCCCGGCTGGCGCGGGGGGGGGCGGGGGTGGGGCAC
>CAXUJE010000521.1:0-3596 GCA_964251035.1 uncultured Acetobacteraceae bacterium | reverse complement strand
GGCGATGTTCTTGGCGTAGTCGCCCGCGCGTTCGAGCGCCAGGCTCAGTTTCAGCGCGCCCACCGTCCGACGCAGATCCTGCGCGACCGGCTGCCGGAGCGCGATCAGTCGCACCGCCCGGCGCTCGATCTCGTGCTGCAGAATATCCAGCCGTTCGTCGCGGCCGACTACCGACTCCGCGAGGCTCACGTCGCGCTCGGCGACCGCCTGCACCGCTTCCGAGACCTGCACCTCGGTCAGGCCGCCCCTGCGGATCACCTCGGCTTTGAGCTGGTTCAACTCCTCGCCATAGAATCTCAGCGTGTGCTCGGTCATGCGGGGGACGACTCTCGAATGGGGCTCTACATTGCACCTTCGGTGCTGGGCCCGTGTGACGTTTTTACATAGCTTTTGTAACGTCGGCGACAGGAGCCGAGCCGGCGAGCTTACCCGTACCGGTCGGCAGACAGACGGTGAAGCCCGTTCCCTGCCCCGGCGCGCTCTCCACCAGCAAGCCGCCGCGATGGCGGTTGACCACGTGCTTGACGATGGCCAAGCCAAGGCCCGTGCCGGCCGCGTCGCCGGCCCCCCTGCCCGCCGCGGCTGCCATGGCCGCCGAGGAGGCGATCCCGCCCGGCGCCGTCACCAGCCCCATGGTCGGCATCGCCTACCTCGCCCCCGAACCCGGCGCCACCCCCTTCGTCACCGTCGGCCGCCAGGTCGCCGCCGGGCAGACGGTGCTGCTGATCGAGGCGATGAAGACCTTCAACCAGATCAAGGCGCCGCACGCCGGCACCGTGACCCGCATCCTGATCACGAGCGGCGAGCCGGTCGAGTATGCGCAGCCGTTGCTGGTCATCGAGTAGTGCTCCATAAGGTCCTGATCGCCAACCGGGGGGAGATCGCGTTGCGCATCCAGCGCGCCTGCCGCGAGCTGGGCATCCCGACCGTGGCCGTGCACTCGACCGCCGACACCGACGCCATGCACGTGCGGCTCGCGGACGAGAGCGTGTGCATCGGCCCGCCGCCGGCGCGCGACAGCTACCTGAACATCCCGGCGATCCTGTCCGCCGCCGCCGTCACCGGGGCGGACGCGATCCACCCGGGCTACGGCTTCCTGTCGGAGAACGCGCGCTTCGCCGAGATGGTGGAGGCGCACGGCATGACCTTCATCGGCCCGTCGCCCGCGCACATCCGCATGATGGGCGACAAGATCGCGGCGAAGGCGGCGATGGCGTCGCTCGGCGTCCCCTTGGTGCCGGGGTCGGACGGCGCAGTGGCGGACCTCGACCAGGCGCGCGCCGTGGGGGAGCGGATCGGCTACCCCGTGCTGGTGAAGGCGGCGGCCGGCGGCGGCGGGCGCGGCATGAAGGTGGCGCATGCGGCGGACGAGCTGGAGGAAGCCTGGACGGTCGCGCGGACCGAGGCGCGCACGGCGTTCGGCGACGACGCGGTGTACATTGAGAAATACCTCGACCGGCCCCGGCACATCGAGCTGCAGGTGATGGCGGACGCCCACGGCAACGTCGTGCACTTCGGCGAGCGCGATTGCAGCCTGCAGCGCCGGCATCAGAAATTGCTGGAGGAGGCCGGGTCCCCGGCGCTCACCGCCGCGGAGCGCGACAGCCTGGGCGCCGTGGTGACGGCGGGGCTGCGGCGGCTCGGCTACCGCAACGCCGGCACGCTGGAGTTCCTGTACCAGGACAAGCAGTTCGCCTTCATCGAGATGAACACCCGCCTCCAGGTCGAGCATCCCGTCACCGAGATGGTCTGCGGCGTCGACCTGGTGCGCGAGCAGCTTCGCGTCGCCGCCGGGCACAAGCTCGGTTATGAGCAGGCGGACATCGAGTTCCGCGGCCACGCCATCGAGTGCCGGGTGACGGCGGAGGACCCGGAGACCTTCATGCCGACGCCGGGCCGGGTGGACGTGTTCCACGCGCCGGGGGGCCTGGGCGTGCGGGTCGACAGCGCGCTGTATGCCGGCTACGTCGTGCCGCCCTACTACGACAGCATGGTGGCCAAGCTGATCGTCCATGCGCCGACCCGGCCGGAGGCCATCGCCCGCATGCGCCGCGCGCTCAATGAGTTCGCGGTGCAGGGCATCAAGACGACGCTGCCGCTGCACCGCCGCATCATGGACGCGCCGGAGTTCGGGCGCGGCGACTACACGATCCACTGGCTGGAGCGCTTCGTCTCTGGTGATTAAGGCTCGGGCAGAAATCACTGCAGTTCGGAACCCGCAGCGCAAACGAACGTGATAGGATGTTGGCAGACCCGGGCAGGCAGGCCACGATCCCACCATGTCGCGCAGAATGATCGAAGTGACGCCGGAGCTGCTGATGCGGGCGTACCGCGCCGGGCTGTTCCCGATGGCGGAAACGCGGCGGGGCGCGCGGCTGTACTGGCTCGATCCGGAGCTGCGCGGCGTGCTGCCGCTGGACGAGTTCCGCCTGCCGAAGCGGCTGCTGCGCACCGTGCTGTCGGGACGGTACCAAGTGACAAGCAACCAGTCCTTCGCCGCCGTGGTCGCCGGCTGCGCCGCTGCCGCGCCGGGACGGGAGGACACCTGGATCAACGCCGACATCGAGCGGCTGTTCGGCGACCTGCACCGCCGGGGCTGCGCGCACTCGGTGGAGTGCTGGCAGGACGGCGCGCTGGTGGGCGGGCTGTATGGCGTGTCGCTGGGCGGCGTGTTCTTTGGGGAAAGCATGTTCAGCGTGGCGCGGGACGCCTCCAAGGTGGCGCTGGTGCACCTGGTCGCGCGCATGCGGCTGGGCCGCTACGCCCTGCTCGACACGCAGTTCGTCACCAAGCACCTGGCGCAGTTCGGCGCCGACGAAATCCCGCGGGAGGAGTATAAGACCCGGCTGGCCAAGGCAGTGCAGATCCCGGCGCAATGGCTGCCCGACCCCGACCCGGCGGCGTTGGCAGCGGAGATCAGGCTTCTGTATGACCGGTCGCCGCGGGCCGATGCGGTTTTGGCGGGGGCCGGGGCATGATGCGGCGCGCGCTGGCCGTCGCCGCGATGCGGCGCAAGCTGGCCGCCGTGGCCGGGGCCTGCGCCCTGGCCCTGACCTCCGCCGCGGCGCCAGACCGCCCGGCGCTGGTGCCGTCGCGGGAGGCCTCGGTGCTGTATCGCGTGGTCAACGCGAACGCGGCGCCCATCGAGGTGCGGGTCACGTCGGAGGCCGGCGGCTCCCTCATGCGGCTCGACCTGCCGGACCGCGCCTACATGCTGGTGGACCAGGCGGCGCGGCGCATTGCCGTGGTGGTGCCGGAGCAGCAGGTGGTGCTGGACGTGCCCTACCAGGACGGGCCGCAGACGTACTTCCAACTGAACGACCGGATGCGCTTCGCCCGGCGCGCTCCCGGCACGGTGGCCGCGGTGCGCTGCACGGTGTGGGACGTGGCGGTGGACAACGTCCGCGGCACCATGTGCATCAGCGATGACGGCGTCCTGCTGCGCTCCTCCGGGGTGGACGAGGCCGGGCATCGCAACCTGATTGAGGCAGTAAGCGTCAGCTTCGCCCCGGCGGCAGCGGGCGAGTTCGTGTCGCCCGCCGATTTCAGCCGCATGGCCGCAACCCCGAACGGCCCGGCGCCGGTGGCGCCAGCCC
>CAXUJE010000520.1:0-3614 GCA_964251035.1 uncultured Acetobacteraceae bacterium | reverse complement strand
GTCCACGCGCTGCGCCCGGCGCTGATCCCTGTCGTCCCGGGCATGGCCCTGGGCTTCGGCGGCCTGTTCGGCGGCGCCTTGATCACCGAGACCATGTTCGCGCAGCCCGGCATGGGGAAGATGATCTACGACGCCATTCTGGGGAACGACTACAACCTGGCGCTCAGCGGGCTGCTGTTCGCGACGCTCGTCACCTTGCTCAGCAACCTCCTCGCCGACCTCGCCTACGGCTGGCTTGACCCACGGATTTCGGTCGGATGAACGTCCAGCTTCCGGTTTCGCCCCCGCCCGCGGTGGAGGCGCCGCAAAGCCCCTGGCGCCTCCGGCTGCGCCGCTTCCGGCGGCACCGGACGGGGATGGCGGCGTTGGCGCTGCTGCTGCTGGTGGTGCTGTTCTGCCTGGCTGCCTGGCCGGCGCAATGGTGGCTCGGGGTGGACACCACCACCACGGACCTGCTGGCCCGCTTCGACCCGCCGAGCGCCGCCCACCCGCTCGGCACGGACGACGCCGGGCGGGACGAGCTGGTGCGGCTGATGGTGGGGGGCCAGATCTCGCTCCTGGTGGGGCTGATCGCCACCGTGTTCGGCGCCTTGCTGGGCACCGCCATCGGCGTGGCTGCCGGCTACTTCGGCGGGCGGCTCGACGCGGTGCTGATGCGCTTCACCGACGGCATGATCGCGCTGCCGCTGCTGCCGCTGCTGATCGTGCTGGGGGCGTTGGACCTCACCAAGCTGGGCTTCTCGCCGGAGTTCGCGCATTCGGGCGCGGCCGGGTTCTGGCGGGTGGTGGTGATCATCTCCGTCGTCGATTGGACCGGCGTCGCCCGCATCGTGCGCGCGGCGACACTGGCGATCCGGGAAGCCGACTACATCCGCGCCGCCCGGGTCAGCGGCGCGCGGGCGGGCTACGCCATCCTCGCGCACGTCCTGCCCAACGTGGCCAGCCCGCTGATCGTGGCGCTCACCCTCACCGTGGGCCGGGTGATCCTGTTCGAGAGCGTGCTGAGCTTCCTCGGCTTCGGCATCGTGCCGCCCACGCCGTCCTGGGGCAACATGCTGAACAACGCGCAGGAGCTGGTGACGACGGCACCGATGCTGGCGGTGCTGCCGGGCCTGTTGATCTTCCTGTCGGTGACCGCGGTGAACCTGCTCGGCGACGGGCTGCGCCACGCCTTCGACCCCCGCGGCGAGTAAGGGGGGCGAGTAAGAGGGGCGAGCAACGGCTTCAGCCGCCGATCATGCCCTTCACCCGGGTTGCCAGCGCGTCCACGGCGAACGGCTTGGTCATCACCTCCATGCCCCCATCGAGCAGGCCGTGGCTTGTCGCCGCGGCCTCGGCATAGCCGGTGACGAGCAGCACCTTGAGGCCGGGGCGCCGGCTCCGGGCCGCATCGGCGAGCTGGCGGCCGTTCATGCCGCCGGGCAGGCCGACATCGGTCAGGAGGAGGTCGATGCGGGTCCCGGACTCCACGATGCCCAGGCCCAACCGCGCGTCGCCCGCCTCCAGCACCGAATAGCCGAGGTCCGAGAGCGCGTCGGCGATGACCATGCGCACGGCCGGCTCGTCCTCGACCGCCAGCACCACGGCGCCGGCCTCCGCCGAGGGCGGGCTGGCCACGGCGCCGGCCTCCGCCGCATGGCCCGCGGCGCGGGAATGCCGGGGCAGGTAGATCGTCGCCGTCGTGCCCTGGCCCGGCGCGCTGCGCAGGCGCAGGTGCCCGCCCGACTGCTGCATGAAGCCGTAGATCATGGACAGGCCCAGCCCGGTGCCCTGGCCGAGCGGCTTGGTCGTGAAGAACGGGTCGAAGGCGCGCGCCAGCACCTCGGGCGTCATGCCGGCGCCGGTGTCGGTGATCGACAGGACCATGTACTCGCCGGGCGGCACGCCCCCGAACGACGGCGTCCCCGGCGTCCCGCGCGGACCCGGCAGGACGGCGTTCACGGTTTCGATCACGAGCCGCCCGCCGTCCGCCATGGCGTCGCGGGCGTTGATGACGAGGTTGAGCAGCGCGCTTTCAAGCTGGTTCGCGTCGCAGAGCGCCGGCCACAGCCTGTCCGCAAGCCGCGTCTCCACCTCCATGCCGGGTCCCACCGTGCGGCGGATCAGGTCCTCCATGCTGCGCACCAGGCGGTTCGCGTCGGTCGGTTTGGGATCGAGCGTTTGGCGGCGCGAGAAGGCCAGCAGGCGGTGGGTCAGCGACGCCGCGCGGTCCGCCGAAGCCAGCGCGGCGTCGAGGTAGCGGCCCAGCTCCGCCGTGCGCCCCTGGGCCGCGCGGGCGCGCATCAGTTCCAGGCTGCCGGAGATGCCGGTCAGCAGGTTGTTGAAGTCGTGCGCGATCCCGCCCGTGAGCTGGCCCACCGCCTCCATCTTGTGCGACTGGCGCAGCGCCTCCTCGACCCGCTCGCGCTCCTCGGCCTCCGCCCGCAGCCTGCTGTTCGCCTCGACCAGCTCCCGGGTGCGCTCGGCGACCCGGGCCTCCAGCGCCTCGTTGGCCTGGCGCAGCGCCGCCTCGGCCGACTTGGACGCGGTCACGTCGGTGGCGGTGCCGGTGTAGCGCAGCGGACGCCCGTTCTCCTGCTCGTAGCAGCGGGCGCGCACCTGCACCCAGCGCATCGTGCCGTCAGGGTGGAGCAGGCGGATCTCCTTGGCGTAGTCGGCCAGCGTGGCCAGCGCCGGCTCGATGTCCGCCAAGGCAGCCGCATGGTCGTCGGGATGGATGAGCGCCATCAGCTCCGCGACCGGCACGCCGGCCGCGACGGCCTCGGGATCGAGGCCATAGAAGCCGGCGAAGTGCTTGTCGGCGGTGACGATGCCCGCGGGCACGTCCCATTCGAAGAAGCCGAGCAGGCCGGTCGCGAGCGCGGCCTGCTGCCGGTCCAGGCTGGCGCGCAGCCGCCCTTCCGCGCTCCGCACGTCGCCGATGACGCGCAGGCGGCCCACCGCGGCGGCGATCAGGTTGGCGTAGCTTTGCAGGAAGGCCGTGTCGTCGTCGTTGAACGGGCGGGGCTCCCGGCTGTCGATCTGCAGGAGGCCGAAGGGCGGGCGGTCCTTGCCGCCGAGGATCAGCACGTTGGCGACCGCCTTCACGCCGTTGTCGGTCAGGAAGGCCGGGTAGCGGAACCGCGTCTCCGTCCCGATGTCGGGCGAGATCATCGGCTCGCCCGTCTTGAGGGCATGGCCCTCCGAGGTGTCGTCCTCCGCCTCCACGGTGGCCTCGCCGATGACGCCCGGCTTCCAGCCGACGCCGGCGCGCGCCTTCAAGGTATGCCCGTCCTCCAGCAGCTCCATGACCTTGGCGAGGTCGGTGCCGAGGGCCTCTCCCACCAGGCGGCACGCCTCCGTCAGGATCTCGTCCAGGTCCTCGGACCTGAGCGCCAGCTCGCCGAACTGGGCCAGGGTGGCCTGCTGGCGCAGCACGGACTGGTGCTGGTCCCATCCGAGGTCGTTCAAGGGATGCGCTCCGCTTGACGCCGCTTGCTGCGTCGTGCCGGGGCGCCGCCGCGGGCCGCGGCATGGGGGGGGCGGTCGGTCATGCGGCGCCTGCAGGTCAACCTGGCTTGCACCTCTGTCGGCAGCAGAGAACGCGTTGCGAATAGCAGAGCAGAATCCCGCTT
>CAXUJE010000519.1:0-3624 GCA_964251035.1 uncultured Acetobacteraceae bacterium | reverse complement strand
CGGCGCGCCGGCCGGCGCCGGCCGTCCGGTGAACCGGGATCGCCGTGCTGCGGACCGGGTCCAGCGGGGCGAAGCCTTGCCGCAGGCGCCAGCCGTCCGCCGCCGCCCGCAACGACAGCAGCCGCGGCAGCGACATCGCGCCCCGCCAGGACCCCGTGGGCAGGTCGTTGGCGTATTGCCAGTTGCTGGCCCAGGCGATGGCGACGGGCCGCCCGTCCGGCGCGTCGGCGAAGGTTTGCAGCGCATAGAAATCCTTGCCGAAGTCGACGAAGCGCGTCGCCGCGTCATCGGGCGTGAAGCGGTTGCCGTCAAACGCGCCGACGAAGTACTGCACAGCGCCGCCGTGCTGCGCGCCCTGGGGCGCGCCGGGGTCGGTCGAGACGAACAGCACCCACCGCTCGCCGCCGCCCTCGACCGGCACCTGCACAAGATTTGGACACTCGTAGTCCCCGCCGGGCACGCCGGCCGGGCCGAAGGCGCCCGTCTCCGTCCAAGCCTTCAGGTCGGGCGAGGCGTAGAACAGGACCCGGCGCTCCCGCGCGGCGGCGACGGCCATGATCCAGCGCGCGGTCGGCGCGTGCCACAGCACCTTGGGATCACGGAAGGAGTCCGAGCCGCGGTCCAGGACCGGGTTGCCGGCGTACTCCGTGAACGTGCGGCCCCCGTCGCGGCTGAAGGCGATCTCCTGGCGCTGGCGCCCGGGCGACGCGCGCGTGTAGGCGGCGACCAGGCCGCCCGTGCCTGTTGCGAACAGCCCGCTCGTGTTGCCGGCGTCGAACACGGCGCTGCCGCTGAACGCCTGGCCGGCGACCGTCTCCTCCAGGGCGATGGGGAGGTCGCGCCAGCGCAGCAGGTCGCGGCTGACGGCATGGCCCCAGTGCGCCCGCCCGGCCCTGGGTCCGTAGGGATTGAGCTGAAAGAAGAGGTGCCACTCGCCGCCGTGGAAGATCAAGCCGTTTGGGTCGTTCATGAACCCGCTGCGTGGCGCGTAGTGGACCAGGGGGCGGTAGCGGTCCGGATCACCTTCGGCGGATGGCGCCTGCGCCCGCGCGCGGGCGGCCAAGGCCGCAAGGAGGGCGACAAGGCCGGCAGCCCGCCGCGTCAAGGCAAGGGCGGCTGTCGAGCTCCGGCCAGAAGCGGTGCGCCAGGGCCATGGACGGGAACGGCTTGTCATGGCCAACCGGGCGGCGCGGCCTGCGCCGCCTCGGGCCGCATCGCGAGGAGCCGGACGTGTACGCGGGACCGGTCATCGACCCCCGTCACCACCTCTGGGACTTGTCGCTCGGCAAGCACTCCTGGCTGTCCCCCGCCGGCCCGTCCGTGCAGGATCAGGCCGACGCCGTGCCCGACCTGCCGATCATCATCAATCATTGCGGCAGCCCCGTCGACCGCGGTCCCGCGGGGATGCAGCAGTGGCGCGACGCCCTCAAGACGCTCTCGGCGCTGCCCGACCTTGTGACCAAGATGTCCAACCCGGGCGCCTGTGACCCGGCCTATGCCGAGGGCGCGGCAAAGGCGGTCGCACGCGCACGGCAGCCGGCCAACTCCGACCCCGTGTCGGCGCCGCAGAAGCCCACCCCTGCCGTGGCCGAGGCTGCGGAGCAACGACCATTTGGGGCCGGGTCGCGCCGGCCCCTCATCTTGGCTTAGGTCCAGCCGCGTCGTATAGCCGGCTCGATCCGAGGAGGACATGCCATGTCAGTTAACGTGCTTTATACAACCTCTGCCACCGCGACGGGCGGGCGGGACGGCCATGCGGCGACGACGGATGGCTCGCTCGACGTGACGCTGTCCACACCGAAGGAGCTGGGCGGCGCGGGCGGCCCGGGCAACAACCCGGAGCAGCTGTTCGCCGCCGGCTACAGCGCCTGCTTCTTGGGCGCGATGAAGTTCGTCTCGTCCCAGGGTGGCCCGAAGGTCCCCCCTGACACGAAGGTGAACGCCACGGTCGGCATCGGGCCGCGCTCCGAGGGCGGTTTCGGCATCGATGTCGAGCTGGCCATCTCGCTGCCGGGCCTGGACCGGGCGGAGGCGGAGGCGCTGGTGGACAAGGCGCATCAGGTCTGCCCGTATTCCAACGCCACCCGGAACAACGTCCCGGTGCGTCTCAAGGTCCTCTAACCATCGGGCGGGCGCTCCGGCCAAGGGAGCGCCCGCTGCTTTCCAGCTCCCCGCTTTTCAAACCGTAAGCGTCCCTGCACGGGCCTGGGCATATCGGGCGGCCACGGCATCCCAGTTCACCACCTGCCACCATGACGCCAGGTAGTCCGCCCGGCGGTTCCGGTACTTCAGGTAATAGGCGTGTTCCCACAGGTCGTTGCCCAGCAGCGCCCGGCGACCATCCAATAACGGCGTGTCCTGGTTGGGCCGCACGGCCAAGCCCAATTTGCCGGCGCGGTTCGCCGTCACGAACACCCATCCCGAGCCGAAGTGCCTCAGGCCTATGCGGTTGAACGCCGTCTGCATCGCCTCCATCCCGCCCAGGTCGCGGTTCACCGCCGCCAGCAGGTCCCCGGACGGCGCGCCGCCACGGCCACCCATCACCTGCCACAACACGCTGTGGTTGGCGTGGCCGCCGCCGTTGTTGCGCACCGTCGCGCGCACGGCCTCCGGCACTTCGCCCAGCCGCGCCAGCAGCTCGTGCAGCGGCGTGTCGCGCAGCATGGCATGGTCCTTCGCCGCGCCGTTCAGCGCCGCCACGTACGCAGCGTGGTGCCGGTCGTGGTGCAGCAGCATCGTCTCGGCGTCGATGTGCGGCTCGTTGGCGTCCGGCGCGTAGGGCAGCGGCGGCAGGGTGAACGGACCCGGCGCCACGCCGGACGCGGCACCGGACGTAGCCTGGGCGAAGGCGCGCGGGGCCGCCAACGCCGCGACGCCGGCGGCGCCCAGGATAATGCGGCGCGTGGAGATCATCAGGCTTCTTCCGTTTCTGGGATTTCGCGTGCGGGCATGGGGAACGCCGCCGCCATCAGGGCGACGGTATAAGGGTCGCGCGGGTTGGCGAACAGCGCGTCCGCCGGGCCTTCCTCGACCACGCGCCCGGCGCGCAGCACCATCACGCGGTGCGCCAGCGCCCGCACCACGGCCAGGTCGTGGCTGATGAACAGGTATGCCAGGCCGTGCCGCGCCTGGAGCGCCCGCAGCAGGTCCACGATCTGCGCCTGCACGGACCGGTCAAGCGCGCTGGTCGGCTCGTCCAGCACCACCAGGCGCGGAGTGAGAACGATGGCGCGGGCAATGGCGACGCGCTGGCGCTGGCCGCCGCTGAACTCGTGCGGGTAGCGTCCGGCCGCATCGGCCGGCAGCCCGACCTCTTGCAAAGCCGCCGCGACGCGGGCGTCGCGCTCGCGCCGTCCCAGCCGCGGCTCGTGCACGCGCAGGCCCTCGGCGACGATCTCCCCCATGCTCATGCGCGGCGACAGGCTGCCGTACGGGTCCTGGAACACGATCTGCATCGACCGGCGCAGCGGGCGCAGCCGGGACTGCGGCAGCGCCGAGATGTCCTGCCCGGCGAACGCCACCCGCCCCGTCGCCGCCTGCATCCGCAGCAACGCCACCCCGATGGTGCTCTTGCCCGACCCGCGCGCCCCCCCCCGCCCCCGCGGCGCCCCTTAGCGGCTCGTG
>CAXUJE010000518.1:0-3633 GCA_964251035.1 uncultured Acetobacteraceae bacterium | reverse complement strand
CAACCCGCGCCACCCCATCCCGGAACCAAACAGCTAGTCCATCGCGCCCATGTCCACCTTGATGCCAGGCACGATGCCGGCCTCGATGAGCACGTCGACGAAACGGGCGCCGCCCGCGGTTCGCTGGCGGATCGTCTCGTCGTAGAGGAGGGCGCCGCTGACGCACTTGCCGAGGCCGGGCGTGGTCACGATCAGGTCCCGATAGGCGCGCCGGGCCACCTCGGTCTGCGGGATCCCGGCTTCGGCGAACCGGGCGTTGCAGGTGGGATTGCTTTCGTCCATCGCCAGCAGGCCCCGGCCCTCCGCCACCAGCAGGCGCGCCGTGCCCGCAAGCTCCTGCGCGCTCACCTGGAGCCGCCCCACACCCAGTCCCGGATTTCCGGCAGGTCCCGGCCGTGCTTGTCGATGTATTGCTTGTGCTCGATGAGCTTGTCCTGGACCTTCTGCTTCAGGTATGCCCCCGCACCCGAGTGCGGCACGCAGTCCACGACGTCCTGCACCAGGTGGAAGCGGTCGAGGCCGTTCTGCACCCGCATGTCGAAGGCCGTGGTGATCGTGCCCTCCTCCATGTAGCCGCGGACGTGCAGGTTGCGGTTGGCGCGGCCGTAGGTCAGTCGCTGCACCAGCGAGGGGTAGCCGTGGAAGCCGAACACGATGGGCTTGTCCCGGGTGAACAGCGCGTCGTAGTCGGCCTCGCTCAGGCCGTGCGGGTGCTCGCTCTTGGGCTGCAGCCGCATCAGGTCCACGACGTTGACCACCCGGATACTCAGCTCGGGCAGGTGCTCGCGCAGGATCGAGACGGCGGCCAGGATCTCGAGCGTTGGCGTGTCGCCGCAGCAGGCCATCACCACGTCGGGCTCGCCGCCCTGGTCGTTGCTGGCCCACTGCCAGATGCCCAAGCCCTCCGTGCAGTGCGCGATGGCGGCGTCGATAGTCAGCCATTGCGGAAGCGCGTGCTTGCCGGCCACCACGACGTTGACGTAGTGCCGGCTGCGCAGGCAGTGGTCCATGGTGGACAGTAGGCAGTTCGCGTCGGGCGGCAGGTACACGCGCACGATGTCGGCCTTCTTGTTGACCACGTGGTCGAGGAAGCCGGGATCCTGGTGCGTGAAGCCGTTGTGGTCCTGCTGCCAGACGTGGGAGGCGAGCAGGTAGTTCAGCGACGCGATCTTCCGCCGCCAGGGCAGTTCGAGCGTCACCTTCAGCCATTTGGCATGCTGGCTGAACATGGAGTCCACGATGCGGATGAACGCCTCGTAGCTGTTGAACAGTCCATGCCGCCCGGTCAGCAGGTAGCCTTCGAGCCAGCCCTCGCACTGGTGCTCACTGAGCATGGAGTCGACCACGCGGCCAGCCGGCGCCAGGAACTCGTCGTTCCCGGTTTGGAGGGCGTCCCACTGGCGGCTCGTCGCCTCGAACACGGCGCCCAGCAAGTTCGACAGCGTCTCGTCGGGGCCGAAGATGCGGAAGTTCCGCTGCTCCTCGTTCTGCCGGACGACATCGCGCAGGAACTTGCCGAGCACGGAGGTGTTCTGGGCCTCGGTGCCGCCGGGCGAGAGCACGCTGACGGCATGGGCGCGGAAGTCCGGCATCCGCAGGTCGCGCAGCAGCATCCCGCCATTGGCGTGCGGGTTGGCGCCCATCCTGCGGTCGCCCTTGGGCGCCAGGTCGGCCAGTTCGGCGATCAGCCGGCCATCGGCGTCGAACAGCTCCTCGGGCCGGTAGCTCTTCATCCAGCGTTCGAGCTGCGCGACATGCCCGGGGTGCCCGGGATCGACGATGAGGGGCACCTGATGCGCCCGGAAGGTGCCCTCGACCGGGAGGCCGTCGACGACCTTCGGCCCGGTCCAGCCCTTGGGCGACCGGAGTACGATCATCGGCCACCGCGGCCGCCCGGCGTTGTTCCCATGCCGGGCGCTGTCCTGGATCGTCTTGATGTCCCCGATAGCCGCCTCGAGCGTTGCGGCCATCCGCTCGTGCATCGCCTCGGGATCGTCGCCTTCGACGAAGTAGGGCGTCCAGCCGCAGCCGCGGAAGAACTGCTCCAGCTCCTCGTGCGTGATGCGGGCGAGGACCGTGGGGTTGCTGATCTTGTAGCCGTTGAGGTGCAGGATCGGCAGCACCGCCCCGTCGGTCGCGGCGTCGAGGAACTTGTTGGACTGCCACGCGGTCGCCAACGGCCCCGTTTCCGCCTCGCCGTCGCCGACGCAGCAGGCGACGATCAGGTCGGGGTTGTCGAGCACGGCGCCGAAGGCATGGCTGAGCGAGTAGCCGAGTTCGCCGCCCTCATGGATCGACCCCGGCGTCGTCGGCGCGACGTGGCTTGATATGCCGCCCGGGAACGAGAACTGCGTGAACAGCAGCTTCAGCCCGGCTTCGTCCTGGCTGACGTTCGGATAGACCTCGCTGTAGGTGCCTTCGAGGTAGGTGTTGCCCACTACCGCCGGGCCGCCATGACCGGGACCGGAGATGTAGAGCATGTTCAGGTCGTACTGCTTGATGACCCGGTTCAGGTGGACATAGATGAAGTTCTGTCCCGGCGTCGTGCCCCAATGCCCGACCACCAGCGGCTTCACGTGCGCCATGGTCAACGGCTCGCGCAGGAGGGGGTTGTCGTAGAGGTAGATCTGCCCGACGGACAGGTAGTTGGCAGCCCGCCAATAGGCGTTCGTCCGGCGCAACTCGTCGGCGCCGAGCGTCGCGGGCCGATCAAGGGTTCCGCTGTCATCAATAAGCGTAGGAACTTCGCGCGTCGGAACAGGTGCGTCCATTGCCGTGACCTTCCGTGTTTTCTGGCCGTTTGTTCTTGTTCAGCGCCAAGTCACGCGACGGACGGACGACAAGTCAGCGGCATGACAAAGCAACGCAGCGCGCTTCCTGCCATTCGCTCGGCTCGGCGCTGGTAGTGCGCTGACTGTAGGCCCGGAGATCGCCAGGAACAGCCTCGGAATATACCTATGGCGATGGCCGCTCATCCCGGAGCTCCAACTATCTGAGTAGTTTCCGATCCTGCCGCCGCCGTCCTGTGATCAAGTGGTGTTTTCACACAGGCGTGGCGATTGCCCTGACAGGACGTGCCGTGCGTCAAATGCGTCGCGGCCGTGCGGCGACCTTCGGAGCATACGTTCCCATGCGCATCGCCCAGATTGCGCCGCTTTACGAGGCGGTTCCACCCAAGCTGTACGGTGGCACCGAGCGGACCGTCTCGTTCCTGACCGAAGAGCTGGTCGCCCTCGGGCACCAGGTCACGCTGTTCGCGAGCGGCGGCTCCACGACAAGCGACAAGCTCGAAGCGGTGTGGCCGCGGGCGCTGCGCCTCGATCCGGCCGCCCGCGACCTGATCGCGCCGCACATGCTGCTGATGGAGCGGGTGCGCCAGCGCGCGGATGAGTTCGACATCCTGCACTTCCATATGGACCATTGGCCGTTCAGCCTGTTCAGCCGGCAACCGACACCGTTCCTGACGACGCTGCACGGCCGGCTCGACCTTCCGGAACTCCAGCCGGTGTCCGATGCCTTCCCGAACGTGCCGGTGGCGAGCATCTCCGACAGCCAGCGCCGCCCGCTGCCCCAGGCCAACTGTGTCGGGACCGTGCAAGCACGGACTGCCGCCCGAATGCCGCGGTGCGCCCT
>CAXUJE010000517.1:0-3635 GCA_964251035.1 uncultured Acetobacteraceae bacterium | reverse complement strand
ATCCTGGAGGCCCGCCATCGTGCGGGCCTTTCACGTTCAGGCCGACGGCGCCGCACGGCAAACCCGAGCGGCAGGCAGATCACCAGAAGGAGACACCGATGTTCCGTGCCCGCTACACCGCACGCCGCGAGGACGGCGCAATCATTGTCGAGGACCGAGACCTCGGCCGCAGCGTCACCAACGACGCGGAGAACGTCATCGCCGACCTGCAGGAGCGCGGGTTCGACCTGTCGCTGCCCGTGGCGTATTGCGACACCACCGGGCGTTGGGACGGGCTGACCGTGCGCGACGGGCGGTTCGCGGGGTTCTACCCGCTCAACGCCGCCAGCAGCACGGACTACGGCGAGGCGCGGGCCAGGCTGCGCGCCATGCAGGCGGCGCGGGACGAGCGGCTGGGTGACGCCCGGCCCTCGGCCCCGGACGGCAACCATCGCCCTATGGACTGACCGCGCGACCTGAAGCGAGCGTCCTGGGACAGCCCCGCGGTGGCACAGTCCCGATCACACCGACCATCCCGAAGGCCCGCCATCGCGCGGGCCTTCCGCATTTCCGGAGACCCATCATGGCAGACTATTTCACAAAGTTTTCGTGCACCTTCCCGGTCGGCCCTGGCAATGCCAAGGCTGCGCTCGCCCTTTACGAGCAGATGCAGGCCGAGCTCGACGCCGACGGCATGGAAATCGGCTTCAAGGCGGAACAGAACGATCCCGACGACGGCACCCTCTGGCTGTGGGATGGGGACGGATCAGGCGACGTCGAGAACGTCATATCGTTTGCCCTTCGAGCTGCGGCATCCCTCGATCTTGCCGGACTCTGGGGTTTTCATTGGGCGCTGACGTGCAGAAAGGCCCGGCCCGGCTCTTTTGGTGGAGGCGCGCAGCTGCTGGACCTCGGCCGACGCGGGAGCCTGGGCTGGGTGGACTGCCAGCACTGGCTCGAACAGAGGATCGGCATGGGAGAACCGCGCACGGTGCCGGCGGAGACGATCCTGGAGCCGGTGGCAGCCGCGGAAGGCTGGACCCCGGCCACCCAGGTGAGCGTGCTGCTGGGCTTTGTCGACAGCCTGATCGCCGCCGATCCCACCGTCGCGGGCCAGCTCCGCTCGCGTTTGGCCGCCGTGTCGGCCACGCCGGACGACATGCTGTGCCGCGAGTGCGGCGAGCCAGTTTCCGTGACGGACACCGGGGTTTCGCATCAAGTCGGCAGCGGCATGGACGGGATCGACTACAACCGGGACAGCGACCACGTGGCCATCCCCGAGAAGGAAGCGTAGGCCATGGGCACGCGCAAGGGCGCAGGCGGGGCCGGCATCCAGAATAACAAGGTGGCGACGCGGGTCGGGCGTTGGTATGCGTCGGGGCCGGAGGACCGCTCCTTCGTGGCCGGCGATCCCGCCTTCTCCATCCTCCGGGTCGTGTCGGACGACGCCGAGGCGCCGGGCTGCGTCACGGTCGAGAACGCCGCAGGCCAGCGCTTCCCGGTTTCGGCTTCGCTGATCGACGCGATCACCGCCCCACCCGAGCAGCAGGCCAGGGACCTTCTCGACCAGCCCATCGAGCAACGGGAGCACGCAGCATGAACGTGCGCCGGTTCCTGGACGTGTCGAGCGGCCATCTTTCGGCTGAAACATGGGCATGGTTGGATGGGGTCACTGGTGACGAAGCTGTCCGCGACCCCGGCAACCGCAGCGCCGAGATCCTGGGCGGGCGCACCCGCCACGGCTGGTTCGTCTACGCCAGCGAGGACCCGGCCGCGCCCATTCCGGACGACCTGGCGGCCGTGATGCGTCTCGCGCGGCGTCGGGATTGTGAATACCTGCTGCTGGATTGCGACGCCGTGCCGATGGAGGACCTGCCTGTCCTGCATCCCGACTTCCCCGGCGCGTCCACCCCGGCCTGACCGCCACGTCGGCCGAGCGGCCGTTTCTCGCGTCATCAATCCCGTCGCACCCTGCCACCTTGATCAGGGTGGCAGGCCTGCACCCGTACGAGGTTCCCCATGAGCACCATCACCGACGCCACCCGCTGGGCGGCCCTGCCGAACGGCAGCGACGGCCTGCACGTCATCGACATCATCGTGGACCGGACCGAGGGCGGCCACGTCGCCAGCGTGACGGGCTTCCAAACCCACGGCGAAGCCTGCGCCGACACCTGGGCGCATGCCAACCTGATCGCCGCCGCGCCCTTGCTGCTTTGCCTGCTGCGGCAGGCCCGCGCCGCCCTGCCGGATGCCTGGTCCGCCACGAGGTGCGGGGTGCCGCGCGAGCTGATCGAGGAGATCAACGCCGCCATCGCCACAGCCACGGCAGCACCGCCCTTGCCATCGCCTGACCCCACGCCGCCCGCCTCTTCCTGAAAGGATCTCGCCATGTCCCGATCCGCCCACCGGCGCGAGGAGCAGGCCTGCCACGCAGCCCGGCGTCGGCCCACTGAGCTGCACATTCTTGAGTTCGACGCTTCGGGATGGAACAACCCTGGCCGTGCGGCAACCGTGCTGGTACGCGGCAAGATGGGGCAGGTCGCCGCGATCAGCCTGGCCTACGACCAGGCCCGCGCGTTCGGGCACGGGTTCGCCTTCTGCACTCGGACCCGCACCGTGCCGGCGCCGCGGCCCACGCCGGCGCTGGACGCGCTCACGCGCAGGCTGACCGCCTTTCCAACGTTCGTGGCGCTGCTCACCGCCGCAGCCGGCTACCGGCCGAGCCTCCGCCTGGACCTGCTCGGCCGTGACGGCTTGCTGTTGGCCCGCGCCTATGACCGGACCCAGGCGGCATGGGGCACCCCGCGCCGGGCCTTCGTCACCGGTTGCATCCCGCATGGGGCGATCCGTCCATCCTGCGCCGCGGAGGCGTGACATGCACGAGCCCGACACGTCCCACCTGGCACGCCCGATCTGCTGGTTCTGCGGCGAGCCCGAGGTGCTGGAGATCGCCGACATCTACACCGACCACACGTATGTGCTCGGCACCTGCTGCCCGGCGCTTCTGGAGCGCATCGGCGCGGACATGGCCGACGATCCCGCGTGGGGGCGCGACCTTCTGCGCCGCCTCGGCGCCGAGCTGCTGACCGGGCAGCGCCTTCGCCGGGTGTGCGACGACACGGGCACAACCACCCTGCTCGACTACAAGCTGGAGGTACGACCGATCAGCTTCCGGGAGGCGGCCGGCTTCGTTGCAAAGTACCACGTTCATTGCGGTCCGCCCTTGATGCACCGGTTTTCCTTGGGCGTGTGGAATGGCAGATGGGCCTTGATGGGCGTTGTCATGGTGGCGAATCCCGTGGCGCGGGCCTTGATGGGGCGCAACCTGGTCGAAGCAACGCGCGTGTGCGTCCGGCGTGACACGGAACCCATGCTGCGCGACGGGTGCTGTTCCAAACTCTACGCCGGAGCAGCCCAAGCTGCCGAACGCGCCGGCTATTCCAAGATCATATCGTACTTACGTGCTGATGAACGTGGGGCAAGCATCAGGGCTGCCGGTTGGGTTCAGGAATCGGAGGTGCCGGGGCGCGGATGGCACAGTGCCCGCCGGCCACGCAGCAACGGCAACAATGCCTTCGTCGCCAAGGTGCGCTGGTCGCGCACGCTGCGGCCCAAGCCGAAGGCGCCCGCCACGCCGCCCCGTGCGGAGCCGGCCG
>CAXUJE010000516.1:381-3647 GCA_964251035.1 uncultured Acetobacteraceae bacterium | reverse complement strand
CGAGCGCGGTGCAGCCCAAAGCGAGAATGCGCAACGTTTTGTGACCTGGACTCATGAATCACTCCCATGTCCTGCCGGATTTTTCCGGCTTAACTACGCTCTTGGCCGAGGCGGCCCTGCTGA
This sequence comes from uncultured Acetobacteraceae bacterium, assembly GCA_964251035.1. Lineage (GTDB taxonomy): Bacteria > Pseudomonadota > Alphaproteobacteria > Acetobacterales > Acetobacteraceae > CAHJXG01. Next base: position 3,524 of record CAXUJE010000516.1, on the reverse strand, counting down.
AGCTGGAGGCGGGTTATCGCAGGCCAGCCTGACCGCACGACGCGGAATATTCAATGACCAATCCCAAGGCGCCGGCATACTTTTTATTGATCACGGCTTTTTGGCCATGCCGTTATGCTTGGGAGCGCGTCCTTTGAACAACTCGTTCAAGCAATAGCCAGGTTGGCGCAGCCATGCGCGCGCTGCGGCCACGACCCGGCACAACGGGGAGCAAAGCCATGAACCGACGTAGCCTTTTTGCCGGCCTGTCCGGGGCCGCCATCCTGCCATGGGCGATCCGGCTTGGGCCGCATGCTGCCCTTGCGCAGCCCGCAAGCCCGAGCGCGCCGACAACGCCCATCGGCAGCGACGATTACAAGCGGATGACGCTGATGGCGGGCACGCTGGCCAAGCAGACCAGCGAGCTGGCGGCGCAAAAGGCCAGCAACGCGAAGGTCAAGCAGTTCGCAGGCTTCGAGGTGGCCGAGCAAACCGCGGTCGCCCAGGCGCTCACCAGCCAGCAGAACCCCGCCGCTATCACGCTCGACGACAAGCGGGCTGCGGTGCTGCGGACCCTGCAAGGCGCGTCGGGCGCCGATTTCGACAAGGCCTATGTCTTGGCGCAGATCGACGGGCATTCGGAGCTGCTGGGCATCCAGGACGCCTTCCTCAAGGGCAAGGGCCAGGACACGGCCAGCCTGCTCGCCTCCGACACCGCCCACATCGCCACGCTCGCCAAGGCGGTGATCGAGATGCACCTCGTCATGCTCAAGGACCTGAACGACATGCTGCGCGCCTGATCGGGGCGGCCCGGCGGCTCAGGATTTGTCCTCTGCGTCGCCGGGCGCCACCGTTACCTCGACCGGCACGGCGCCGGCCTTCTGGAAGGTGACAGAGCACGTGAACGTCTCGCCCGGCTGCAGCGCCTGCTTCGTGTGCAGCAGCATCAGGTGGGCGCCGCGGGGAGCCAGCGTCACGGTGGCGCCGGGGGGGATCGCGACCGCCTTCACCTCCCGCATCGCGAACCCCCCTTCCCCACGGTCCGTCACGTGCTTCTCGGCGAAGTCGGCGACCGGGCACCGGACCCGAAGCAAGCTGTCCGGCCCGTCGCCTCGGTTGGTGATCGCCATGTACACCGGCGCATCGACGCGGGTTTGCGCCGATGCCGGCGTCCAAGCGTTCGAGATCTCGATCAGGCCCGGCGCGTCCGCCGCCATCACGGGCGTTGCCATGAGCAGCCCGGCAAGGACAAGCTGTCTGATCCGGCGCACCGGCGTCTCCTCAAGCGTTGGGTCAAACCTGGCGGAGCATCGTGCCGGCCTTCGCTTCGCGATGCAACGCCGCGGGCATCTGTCCTCGCCCATTGTCGGCAACCCCGTTTTGATTGTCAGCGAACCGCCATGCGATGAATGACGCAAACATAAGACATGGAGGGATACGATGCCGGATTTCCCGATCGTCGACAGCCACGTCCACCTCTACGACCTGGACCGGCTGCCCTATCCCTGGCTGCAGCACGTGCCGAAGATCAACCGCAGCTTCCTGCTTCCCGATTTCGATGCGGCCCGCGGCGCGGTCGAGGTGGAACGCATCGTCTTCGCCGAGGTGCTGGTCGAGACCGGCCTGCACTTGGAGGAGGCACGGTTCGCGCAGGAGCAGGCGGACCATGACCGCCGGGTCGCCGGGATCATCGCCTATGCACCGGTCGAGAAGGGAGCAGCCGTCGAGGACGACCTGGCGGCCCTGAGCCAATTCGCCGCGCTGCGAGGCATCCGCCGCCTGATCGAGACCGAGCGGGACCCGACGATGGCGCTGGAACCCGGCTTCACCGAGGGCGTGCGGCGCGTCGGCCGCCATGGCCTGCCGTTCGACATCTGCGTCAAGCACTGGGGCATGGTGGCCGCGGTCGCGCTGGCGCAGCGCTGCCCTGACGTGCAGCTCGTGCTCGACCACATCGGCAAGCCCGGCATCAGGCACGGCCTCAAGGAGCCATGGTGGAGCCAGATGCGCGCGCTCGCCGCCCTGCCCAACGTCGCCTGCAAGATCTCCGGCGTCATCACCGAGGCCGACCACGCCCATTGGCGGCCAGACCAGGTCAAGCCCTATGTCGCGCATGCCATCGAGTGCTTCGGCTTCGACCGCGTGCTGTTCGGCAGCGACTGGCCTGTCGCCACGCTGACCCACGCCTACCCGACCTGGGTGGCGCTGGTCGATGGGGTGGTCGCTGGCTGCAGCGAGGCCGAGGCGCGCAAGCTGTATCGCGACAACGCCGAGCGTATCTACCGCCTGTCGAATTGACGTTGCACCCGCGAGGCGCCGGCTGCACGCTCTCCGAATGCGGCGTGAGTCCGGCCCACTGAAGCGCACCTTCCGCTCGCTTGGCACCTACAACTACCGGGTCTGGGCCGGGGGCGCGCTGGTGTCCAACATCGGCACCTGGATGCAGCGCATCGCCCAGGACTGGCTCGTGCTGACCGTGCTGACGCATCGGAACGCGACGGCGGTGGGCGTGGTGATGGCGCTGCAGTTCGGGCCGCACCTCCTGCTGCTGCCATGGACCGGCTTCGCGGCCGACCACCTCGACCGGCGGCGCCTGCTGATCGGCACCCAGGCGGCGATGGGGGCGCTGGCGCTGGTCTTGGGCATCCTGACGGTCGCCGGGGCCGTGCAGTTGTGGCACGTTGGCGTGTTCGCGTTCCTGCTCGGCTGCGCCTCGGCGTTCGACGCGCCGGCGCGCCATACCTTCGTCTCGGAGCTGGTAGGGGAGGCCGACCTGTCGAACGCGGTGGCGCTGAACTCCACCTCCTTCAACGCCGCGCGGATGATCGGCCCGGCCGTGGCCGGCGTGCTGATCGCGTCCGTGGGGACAGGGTGGGTGTTCCTGATCAATGCGGCTTCCTTCGGGGCCGTGATCTGCTCGCTGGGTTTCCTGCGCGTCGGCGACCTGCACCGGAACCACCGGGCCGCCCGGACGCGCGGGAGCCTTTTGCAGGGGTTCCTCTACGTCCGGGCGCGGCCCGACCTGATGGCCGTGCTCGCGATGCTGGGCCTCGTCGGCACGTTCGGGCTGAACTTCCCGATCTTCATTTCGACCATGGCCGTCACCGTGTTCGGCGCCGGGGCCGGGCAGTATGGGTTGCTGACCTCGACCATGGCGGTGGGGA
>CAXUJE010000516.1:0-371 GCA_964251035.1 uncultured Acetobacteraceae bacterium | reverse complement strand
CGGCCGGGCGGGAGGCGCCGCGCTTCACGCTGGTGTGCGGCGGCGCCGCGGCGTTCGGGGTCGGCTGCACTGTCGCGGCGGTCATGCCGAATTACTGGCTGTTCGGCCTCGCCCTCGTGGGCGTGGGGGTGTCGGCGCTGACCTTCATGACCACGACCAACAGCCTGGTGCAGCTTTCCACCGACCCGGCCATGCGGGGGCGGGTGATGGCGATCCGCCTGGCCATCACCCTGGGCGGCACGCCTATCGGCGCCCCGGTCGCCGGCTGGGTCGCCGACCGCTTCGGCCCGCGCTGGGCGCTCGGCGCCGCCCCCCCCCCCCGCGTAGGCCCCGCGGGGGGGGGGGGGGGGGTTGGGGAGTGGCCCCCCCGG
>CAXUJE010000515.1:0-3655 GCA_964251035.1 uncultured Acetobacteraceae bacterium | reverse complement strand
CCCAAACCAGCCCGCCCGCTTCCTCCTCCGCGGCCGCGCCCACCATCGGCGCAGCCGATATCGGCGGCACCGTGGCCAGCGCGAAAGGCCCGGAGGCCGGCGTTTGGGTCATCGCCGAGACGACCGACCTGCCGACCAAGTTCGCCAAGATCGTCGTGACCGACGACGCCGGACGCTACGTCATCCCCGACCTGCCCAAGGCGAGCTACAAGGTTTGGGTCCGCGGCTACGGCCTGGTCGACTCTCCCCGCGTCGATGGCGAGCCTGGTAAGACGCTCGACCTCGCAGCCACCCCGGCGCCGACGCAAGCAGCCGCCGCGAAGTACTACCCGGGCATGTACTGGTACTCGATGCTCCACATCCCCGCGGCCGACCAGTTCCCCGGCACCGGCGACCACGGCAACGGCATCCCGCCCTTCATCAAGACGCAGGCTGCCTGGATCGACACCGTCAAGAACTCCTGCCAGTCCTGCCACGCCCTGGGCAGCGAGAACATCCGCTCGCCCAAGGTGAAGCTGCTCGGCGAGTTCGCCAACTCGACCGACATGTGGACCCGCCGCATCCAGTCGGGCCAGGCGATGACCGGAATGGCGGTCTCCATCGCCCGCCTCGGCCCGGACAAGGGCCTGTCCCTCTACGCCGACTGGACCGACCGCATCGCCGCCGGTGAGCTGCCAGCCTCCCAGCCCCCGCGGCCCGCCGGCCCGGAGCGGAACATGGTTGTCAGCGTGTGGGACTGGAGCAAGCCCACCGCCTACATGCACGACGCCATCTCCACCGACAAGCGCCACCCCACGGTCAACGCCCACGGCTACATCTACGGCTCCCCGGAAGAGTCGACGGACGATGTGCCGGTGCTCGACCCCATTGCCAACAGGACCTGGACGATCAAGCACCCTTACTTGCCGGGCACGCCCAGCTCCGAGGACGAACCCATGGGCACCTCCGTATTCTGGGGCGACGAGCCGATCTGGGATGGCCACACCAGCAACCACAACCTGATCCTGGACGAGCAGGGCCGCGTCTGGTTCGCGGCGCGCAGCCGCGCGCCCGATGACCCCGCCTACTGCAAGAAAGGCTCCAACCTGCCGTCCGCCGAGGTCGCGCCCCTCGAAACCTCCGGGCGGCAGTTGTCGCTCTATGAGCCCAAGACGGAGAAGTTCACGCTGATCGACACCTGCTTCGGCACGCAGCACCTCTACTTCGGCCATGACGCCGACAACACGCTGTGGACCAGCTACGGCCCGCCCTCCGGCCCCGTCATCGGCTGGCTGGACACCAAGAAATTCCTTGACACCGGCGATGCCAAGACGGCCCAGGGCTGGGCGCCGATGGTCGTGGACGTGCCGGGCTGGGGCAAGCGGGGCGATTACGTCGAGCTTGGCCAGCCCGTCGATCCCGCCAAGCAGAAGCGTGTCCTGGCCGGCCTCTACGGCGTCCAGCCCAGCCCGGTCGACGACACCGTCTGGGGCCAGTCCATGGACACCGGCTTTTCCCGCATGGACCAGCCCAGCTTCCTCGTCCACTTCATCCCTGGTCCCGACCCCACCCGCACCGGCCTCACCGAGCTGTTCCAGCCGCCCGAGGGCGCGTTCGGCGCCCGCGGCATCGACGTGGACACGAAAGGCCTTGTCTGGACCGCCCTGTCGAGCGGCCACCTGGCGAGCTTCGACCGCTCGAAGTGCAAGGAGCCGATCAAGGGCCTGGACGCCGTGACCGGCAAGCAGTGCGCCGAGGGCTGGACGCTATACCGGTTTCCCGGCCCGCAATTCGGGGGCGTCGATGAGCGCGGCAGCGCCAACCATGCCTATTACGTCTGGGTGGACCGCTTCAACACGTTCGGCCTGGGCGAGAACGTGCCCCTGGCGATGACGAACGGCGGCGAGGCGATCACCGCGCTGGTCGATGGCAAGTTCCTGACCTTCCACGTTCCCTACCCCGCCGGGTTCTTCACCAAGAACGTGGACGGCCGGATCGACGACCCAGGTGCCGGCTGGAAAGGCCGCGGTCTCTGGACCACTTCCGGCACCCGGGCAATGTTCCACAATGAAACCGGCAAGGGCGAGAGCCCGCGCGTTTACAAGATCCAGCTCCGCCCCGACCCGCTGGCACATTGATCGGGCACGGGCCGTCGAGAGCACCCGCGCGGATACCCATGGTGGCGGCCGGGCCGTGAAGCCTGTGATGCACGGCTGTTGCGCGTCGCCGCGGGTTGCTGCCATCCTCGGCGCACACGCCCGGGCAACGGGCCGGATGGGAGGGAGCATAAGATGACACCGAGGCGGATTGGCCTGACGCTCGCGCTTGCGAGCGCTGTCCTCGCGTCCGGGCGGCAGGCCCGGGCCAGCGCGACCGACATCCTGATCGGTCTCGACTCCAAGGTCGCCTATGACCAGAACGGGCAGAAATTCGTCCAGCCTGGCGACGACGCGGTCCTGGTCATGGATGTCGCGGACCCGGCCCACCCGCGCATCCGCGCCAGCCTGAAGCTCACGAATTCCCTGCTTGGTCCGCCGACCAACTTGCAGATCACGCCGAACGGAAGGCTTGGCCTGGTCGCCAACTCGGTGAACTCGGTGCAGGACGGTGAGGCGTGGAAGCCCGCGCCGGACGACAAGCTGTTTGTCATCGACCTCGACGCGTCGCCGCCGAAGCTGATCGACACGGTGACGGTCGGCAAGCAGCCCTCCGGGCTCGCCATCTCGCGCAAGGGCGACCTCGCTTTGACCGCCAACCGGGCCGGGAAGAGCGTCTCGGTGCTGTCGATCGAAGGGACGGGCGTGCGTGCGGTCGGCGAGGTGCCGATGGGCAACGACGTGGCCGCCGTCGCCATCACCCCGGACGGGCGGCGTGCCTTTGCGGTGATGAACCTCGCGAACAAGGTCGGCGTGCTGGCAATCGACGGCACCACGGTGACCTACGACAAGTCGCTCGACATGTCGGCCGGGTTCAACCCATACAACGTCGACATCACGCCGGACGGACGGTGGGCCTTCGTCTCCGCCAACGGCGCGACCGGCAGCAACGTGGACGGGCTGACGGTGATCGAGGCCGGCGGGCCGCACCCGCACGTGGCGGGGCTGACCACGGTCGGGCGCGGCCCCGAAGGCTTCGCGCTGTCGCCGGACGGGCGGTGGGCGGCGATCCCGCTGCTGCTCGGCTCCGGCGACAAGCAGGGCGACTGGGGCTACACGAGAAACGGCGAGGTCGTGCTGGCGTCGGTCGGCACCGGGGGAGAACTGCGCGCGGTAAGCCGCCTGCCGACCGGGAGCCTGCCCGAAGGCATCGCGTTCAGCCCGAACGGCCAGTATGCCTATGTCGCCAACTTCAATGACCAGAACCTGCAGGTGTTCCGGATCGACGACGGCAAGCTCACGGCGACGGGCGTCACGCTGAAGCTGCCGGGCCAGCCCGCGTCGATGCGGGCGCTCGCGCGGTAGGGCAAGCGAGCCGGCCGGAATGATGCGACAGGACCGAAGATCGCTGCCATCCGCAAGCGGCGTACGCGGTGCCAGGACATGCTGGCAGAGCTGGACCGGAGCGGAGAGGACCAGATCTCGCTGACCGACCCCGACAGCCGGGCGATGGCGGCGCATACGTGGGTGGCCGTGGGCTACAACGTTCAGGTTGCGGTGGATGCCAAGCACAAGCTGAT
>CAXUJE010000514.1:0-3658 GCA_964251035.1 uncultured Acetobacteraceae bacterium | reverse complement strand
CCCCGCCCCCCCCCCCCCCCCCCCCCCCCCCCCCGCCGGGGTGGACGCGCGGGCGGCGGTGGCGCCGGGCCGTGCTGGGCCTGCTGCTCGGCGCCGCTCTGCTGCCCTCCGTGCTCGTGCTGGCGTTCCGCTTCGTGCCCGTCCCCGCGACCCCGCTGATGGCCGTCCGCGCGGCGCAGGGCTACGGGTGGGAGCACGATTGGGTCCCCCTGCGCCAGATGTCCCCCGCCTTGGCGCGGGCCGTCGTCGCGTCGGAGGACAACCTGTTCTGCGGCGAGCGCCTGGGCTTCGACGAGACGGCGCTGCTCGGCCAGGCCGCCGCCTGGTGGCACGGCGCCCGCCCGCGGGGGGCCAGCACCATCACCATGCAGGTGGCCAAGAACGTGTTCCTGTGGCCGGGGCGCGACATCGTGCGCAAATTGGCCGAAGCGGCGCTGACGCCGCAGATCGCGCTGGCGTGGCCGAAGCAGCGGGTGATGGAGGTGTATCTCAACAGCGTCGAGTTCGGTCCCGGCATCTATGGGGCGGAGGCCGCGTCGCAGCGCTTTTTCCACCGCCCGGCGTCCCGGCTCACGCCGCAGCAGGCGGCCCGGCTCGCCGTGGTGCTGCCCAGCCCGCTGCATTGGTCCGCCGCGAACCCTGGCCCCTACGTCACGGAGCGGGCCGCGACCATCCTGCGCCGGATGGAGGAGCTGGGGCCGCGTCTCGGCTGCCTGGGGGTTGAGGCGAAGTAGCGCCTACGCAGGCGCGGGCAGCCCCCGCAGGAACAGCGCGACGCTGTCCCTGCACCAGCCATCGAGCGCCGCACGGTCCAGGCTTTCGCCGAGACCCATGGCCCGCGCCTGCGGGCCAGCCAGGACGAGGTGCTGGAACTGCTCCGCCAGGAAGGCCAGGCGCGCCGGGCTGTCATCCGGGCGGTGCGCGCGCAGCACGCGACCGACCCGCTCGATCCCCGCGCGGGCGCCGGCGTCGCGCAGCGCCTCCGCGAGTTCCGGGAACCGCCCGGCCTCCGCCACCATCAAACGGTGCAGCGCCAGCGCGGACGGCGTCAAGGCCACGCCCAGCATGCGCCGCCCGGCCGCCAGCAGGGCGGCATCGAGCGAGGGCGCGCCCTCCATCGCCGCGTCGAACCCGGCCAGCCAGGTGGCGATCAGGCGCTGCGCCACGGCGAGGAACACCGCCTCCTTGTCGGGGAAGCGGGCATAAAGGGTGCGCTTGGACACGCCGGCCTTGGCCGAGATCGCCTCGATGCTGGTCGCGGCGAAGCCGTCCCGCAGGAACAGCCCGGCGGCGGCGTCGAGCACGCGCACCGCCAGCTCGGCGGACGCAGCGGCGGTCGGACGCCCGCCGCTGCGGGGGCGGTCAGTAATAATGATAGTAGTGCGGGCGGTAGTAGCCGGGCCCGCCGACCGGGACGAAGATGCAGCCGCCAAGCGTCGCCGCGATGCCGAGCGCCGCCAGCGTCCGGATCAAGCGGCGCCGTATGCGTGGGTGGATGGTCATGGAAGCCTCCTGTTGCTGCCGGGCATAACGGAAACGCGCCCGGTGCGTTGCATTGATCGACATGGTATCGGCGGCGGCGCTCCGCAACGGCAAGGCGCCCGCCCGGCGGCCCAGGCCATGTGGTCCCCCTATCGTAACCTTTCCCTGCCTTGACCCCCATGGCCGGGCATCTTATCCCCGCGGCGACCGGAGAACCCTATGAACGCTGTGCATGCTACGCTGATCGCCATCCTCCAGGGGGCGACGGAGCTGTTCCCGGTGAGCAGCCTGGGCCACGCGGTGGTCCTGCCGTCCCTCGTCAACTGGGCGGTCGATCAGCGGTCGGCGGAGTTCCTGCCGTTCCTCGTCCTGCTGCACCTCGGCACCGCAGTGGCCTTGCTGGCCTACTTCTGGCGGGACTGGCTGGCGCTGGCCTTGGGCGTGCTCGGCGTGTCGGGGGCGGAGCGCACGCGGGAAAGCCGGCGCGTGTTCCTGCTGATCATCATCGCCACCATCCCGGCGGTCGTGATCGGCTTCGTGCTGGAGAAGTTCGTGCGCGGCCTGTTCGGCTCGCCGGTGGTGGCCGCGAGCTTCCTGATCGTGAACGGGGTCATGCTGCTGGCGACCGAGCGGCTGCGGACCCGGGCGGCGAACGCCCGGCCGATGGCGACCCTGGGCGTCGTCGACGCCGTGGTGATCGGGTTCTGGCAGTGCCTCGCGCTGATCCCGGGCATCTCGCGGTCCGGGGCGACGATCGTAGGCGGGCTGCTGCGCGGCGTGGACCATGCCGGGTCGGCGCACTTCTCGTTCCTGATCGCGACGCCGATCATCCTGGGCGCCACCGTGCTGGAGGTGCCGCACCTGCTGCACGAGGAGGTCGGCCCCGGCGTGTTCCAGACCGCAGCGCTGGCCGCCGTGGTCGCGGGCGTCACCGCCTGGCTCAGCACGGCGTTCCTGATGCGCTGGTTCCGGCGGCACGAGGACGCGGGGCTGAACCCGTTCGGCATCTACTGCATCGCTTTCGGCGCCGCGGCGCTCTGGGTCATCCTGGCCTGACCGGCGGTTTGCCTCCGCCACCCTTCGCAGAGTGCAGAATGGGTCCGCAGGTCGGCCGCTACCCCGACGTTCCCGCGTTCATCTACGGCATCACCCGCGAAATCTGGGAGGACCGCGGCACCGGCGGCAAGCTGGACAAGTACTACCGAGCAGGCGACGGAGGAATGGCTGGTCCGCGACCAGGCAAGCCTCGCCCGCTGCCTCGGCTTGGAGCCGCGGGAGCTGGCGCGGCAGATGGTGGTGCACGACCTCCGTGCGCTATAGCGGCGGCAGGGCCTAGCCGGCCGCCTCCGCCAGGTTGAACTCGGTCAGCACAGTGTCGGCGGTGAACTCCGCGCTGTGCCAGGCGCCTGGCGCGAAGCGGATGGCGGTGCCGGGATGAAGGGGCACGCTGCCGGCCTCGCACTCCAGCCGTCCGGCGCCGTTCATCACCAGCAGGAACTGCTCGTGCGGGTGGCTATGCCGGGTGGCGACGTGCCCGGCCTTGATGCGCACCTGCCGCAGGGTGGCGCCGGCGCCGGGCATGGCGTCCGGGGGCGGGCCGGACAGGTCCCATTGGGCGACGGCGACGGGGTCCATGGGGTTCTCCAGACGGTGTGGGTCGAAGACGGGCCGGGTGCCCGGCATGGGTGCCACGCCTAAGCCAAGCCGGCCCGCCGATCAACACCCGGGCCGGTTGCGCGGGTCGCTGCCGTCGAGCCTGGCCCAGCCAACGCCTACGGTCCCCGCAGCCAGACCTCGAAGGCGTTGCGCGGCCAGGGCGCGCGGGTGCGGACCGGTCCCCGCACGTGCACGTGGCTGCCGGGCGTGCGGACCGTGTCGGCCAGCGCCCTTGCCGCCTCCGCATCCTCGTCGTGGAAGTAGTGCACCGTCAGCCGGCCCTTGGGTCCGGCTTGCTTCTGCAGCTCGATCCGCGCGGCGAGGGGCTGGAGCAGCGCGGTGATCCGGCCGTTGGCCGCATCGCCCGCCGCCGACGCCGGCCGGGGATGCAGCACGATCAGGCTGTAGGGCAAGGGGGCTGCGTCGGGCGTCGCCGCCGGAGGCGCGGCGGCCGTCTTTTCGGCCGGCATGGCCGCGGGCTGGGCTGGGCTGTCCGCGGCGATCTGTCCCACTGGGGGGA
>CAXUJE010000513.1:0-3671 GCA_964251035.1 uncultured Acetobacteraceae bacterium | reverse complement strand
GATCGCAAGCCGCGAATGGGCAAAACAGGGCATGGCCTAACGCCGTTGGTATGAGATGGAACGGAGTGGAAAATTAAGGAAGACATATTTAACTATGCTCCAGGCGGTACACCGCCTGTGCAACCTGACTAGCAAAGGTGGTTCCTGTGTTCTATTGCATTGTATCAGTTACGGTCGTTATGCCGCTTCGTTTCTTATAATGATAGATCCTGATGCCGCGGCATGGGTCGTGGTCGTGGGCTATCAAAGAAGTTGCGTATAGCCGCAGCAATCAGGTTATGCGGGCGGAAACGGACGTTGTGGTCTGCCTTTATCCGTTCATCGAGTGCGTCGCCGCAGCCACCGCGCCGGGCGGCGAAACGGCGCACACCTCGTGGGTTGAATTAAGCCACCTCGCGCTGCGGCTCCTCGATCACCTCGCCCAAGCGCTTGCTCAGGAACTGTGTCACCGCCACCTCCCGAGGCGACAGCCCGGCGCTGTCGTCCCCCAGCACCGCATCCGCCCGGGCCTTCAAGCCCTCCGCCAGGCTGCCGTCCAGGTAGCCCTCGAACACCGCCGGGTGGATGTAGCACTTGCGGCAGATCGCCGGCGTGTTGCCGAGCCGCTTGGCAACGTTCTCCACCGCTTCCACCAGGGCGCGCTTGGCCTTGGTCTTGGTGTCGTGCACTTCCGCTACCGCCAGCGCCTCGGCGGCCAAGTTGGTCGCGGCCCACGTCCGGAAATCCTTGGCGGTGATGTCCTCGCCCGAGATCTCGTGCAGGTACTCGTTCACGTCGTCGGAGCCGATGCCGTGGGTGTCCCCGTCCTGGTCCACGAACTGGAACAGGTCCTGCCCCGGCAGGTCGCGGCAGCGCTCCACGACGCGGGCCAGGCGGCGGTCCTGCAGGTCGATGTGGTGCTCGACGCCGTGCTTGCCGCGGAAGTCGAACGTCAGGTGCCCGCCCTTGACCCGGGCGTGCCGGTTGCGCAGCGTCGTCAGGCCGAAGCTCTTGTTCTGTTTGGCATACTCCTCGTTGCCGACCCGCATCATGGTCTTTTCCAGCAGCGCCACGATGGCGGCCAGCACCTTGCGCTTCGGCAGGCCGTGCAGCGCCAGGTCGCGCCGCACCTGCGCGCGGACCGTCGGCAGCACGCGGCCGAAGGTCAGCATCTTGCCGTACTTCGCCTCGTCCCGCACCTCGCGCCAACGGGCGTGATAACGGTATTGCTTGCGGCCCCGCGCATCGCGGCCCACGGCCTGCAGGTGCCCGCGCGGGTCGCGGCAGATCCACACCTCGGTGTAGGCCGGCGGGATCGCGAGCTTGCGGATGCGGTCGAGCGTCCGCTCCTCCGTGATGAGGCTGCCGTCCACGTCGTGGTAGGCGAAGCCCTCGCCGTCCCGGGTGCGGCGGATGCCGGGCCGCCGGTCCGACACGTAGCGCAGGCGGGCGGCGCGGGCGGCGGCTTGGGGATCGCTCAGGTCGTCGTCGGCGTCTTGCGGCATCGGTTCTCATCCCGTTCGCCCGGCGGAACGGCCGGGCAGGGCACAAACACCCGGGCGCGCCGCGGGTTTCTCCAGAACTTATTGTGAACGAACCCGACAAGGAGGGCCACGTTGGCGCACAGCTTGGAAAGAGATGCGTATGCAGTTGGACGCAGGACGGGATGGTTGGCGACTTTGGGGGGCCGAAGGCCGGCAAACGCTCCTGTGCTTCTCGCACCTCCGCTGGGCATTCGTGTTCCAACGCCCGCAGCATTTGCTGACCCGCGCCGCCCGCGCCATGCGGGTCATCTACTGGGAAGAGCCGGTCTGGGCCGAGGCGGCGGCACCCCGCCTCCATGCCAGCCTATCGCCCGAGGGCGTACTGATCGTGCAGCCGCATCTGCCGCACGGCTGCGATCCCGACGCGGCGCAACGCCGGCTGCTCGACGCGATGCTGCGGGACGGGAGCGTGGCCGACCCGATCCTGTGGTACTACACGCCCCAGGCGCTCGCGTTTTCGGACCATCTGAAGGCGGGCGTCACGGTCTATGACTGCATGGACGAGCTGTCGGCCTTCGCCGGCGCCGACCCGTCCCTGCCGGCGCGCGAGCGGGCGCTGCTGCGGCGTGCCGACCTCGTCTTCACCGGCGGGCAGAGCCTGTACGAGGCGAAGCGCCGCGACCGCGAGGACGTGCATGCGTTCCCGAGCGGCGTGGACGCGGCGCATTTCCGGCCGGCCCGGGACGGAATGCCGGACCCGGACGACCAGCGCCGCATCCCGCATCCCCGCGTCGGCTTCTACGGCGTGCTGGACGAGCGGCTGGACACGGACCTGCTCGCCGCCACGGCCGGGCTGCGCCCCGGCGTGCAGTTCGTGCTGCTCGGCCCCACGGCGAAGATCGACCCGGCCAGCCTGCCGGCGCGGGCCAACCTGCACTACCTCGGCGCCAAGCCTTATGCCGCCTTGCCGGATTACGTCGCGAACTGGCAGGCGGCGACCATGCCGTTCGCGATCAACGAGGCGACGCGGTTCATCAGCCCGACCAAGACGCCGGAGTACCTCGCCGCCGGGCTACCGGTGGTGTCCACGCCGATCGCGGACGTGGTGCGGCAATACGGCGGATGCCCCGGCGTGCAGGTCGCCGGCACGCCGCAGGATTTCGCCGGCTGCGTTGACCGGGCGCTGGCGCTCCGGCCCGCGTCGTGGCGGTCGGCGGCGGATGCCTTGCTGGCCGGCATGTCATGGGACGGCATCTGGGCCGCCATGGCGGCGCTGATCGGCCGCGCGCTGGCCGAGCCGCGGCTTGCGCCCGCCGTCAGCCCCGGCCGATAAACGGCATCTGCGTCGCCATCACGGTGACGAACTGGATGTTCGCCTCAAGCGGCAGGCTGGCCATGTGCACCACGGTGTCGGCGACGTGGCGCACGTCCATCCGCGGCTCGACCATGGTCGTGCCGTTCGCCTGCGGCACGCCGGCGGTCATGCGCTCCGTCATCTCGGTCGCGGCGTTGCCGATATCGATCTGGCTGCAAGCGATGTTGAACGGCCGCCCGTCCAGCGACAGCGACTTGGTCAGCCCGGTGATCGCGTGCTTGGTCGCGGTGTAGGCGACCGAGCCGGGCCGCGGCGCGTGGGCGGAGATCGAGCCGTTGTTGATGATCCGCCCGCCCCCCGGCGCCTGTTGCCGCATCAGGGCGAAGGCGTTGCGGGCGCACAGGAACGACCCCGTCAGGTTCACGCCGACGACCGCCAGCCACTGCTCGACCGAGAGTTCGTCGATCGGCTTGGCCGGAGTCCCCATGCCGGCGTTATTGAACAGCAGGTCCAGGCGGCCATGGGCTTGCTCGACCTCCGCAAAGACGGCATCGACCGCCGCGGGCTGCGACACGTCGGCGGGCAGCACCAGCGACCGCCCGGCCTCGCCCGCCGCCTTTTCACCCTCCATCGCCGTGGCCTCCAGCGCATCCGCCCGGCGCCCGACCAGCGCCACGGTCCAGCCCGCCCGAATCAGCGCCACCGCCGCCGCGCGCCCCACGCCGCTGCCGGCGCCCGTCACCAGCGCGATCTTTTCCATGCCCGAAGCCTCCCTCATGCGACTGCGCCCAGCCTGTCACGAAGCAGGGCGCCCGGCCAGTGTCGGAAGGCGGGTCCCGGCCGGCTGGCCCGGACGCCCCCAGAACCATAGGATGCGGTTTCCAGGCAAGGAC
>CAXUJE010000512.1:0-3693 GCA_964251035.1 uncultured Acetobacteraceae bacterium | reverse complement strand
GTCCCACCCCCGTTCCAGTCGGGAGAGTTCCCATGTCCGACTTCCTCCGCGCGCCCGCGACGGCGCCCGCTTCCCCCATGCCCGCCTCCGCCGTGCTCGACGCCGCCCACCTGGGCGACATCCAGGGCGCGCTCGGCACCATCCGCCTCGGCGACACCGCGTCCCGCCGCGGCCTGTGGGCGCGGCTGCGCACGCTGCTCGCCATCGTGGGTCCCGGCCTGATCGTCATGGTCGGCGACAACGACGCCGGCGCCTTTTCCACCTACGGCCAGGCCGGGCAGAACTACGGAACGGCGCTGCTGTGGACCCTGCTGCTGCTGGTGCCGGTGCTGTACGTGAACCAGGAGATGGTGCTGCGCCTCGGCGCCGTGACCGGCGTAGGCCATGCCCGGCTGATCCTGGAGCGCTTCGGCCGCTTCTGGGGCATGTTCAGCGTCATCGACCTGTTCATCCTGAACGGGCTGACGGTCGTCACCGAGTTCATCGGCATTAATTTGGCGCTGGGCTATCTCGGCCTGCCGCGGCTGTGGGGCATCCTCGCCGCGGCTGGGGCGGTGATCGCCGCCGCCTCCACCGGCAGCTTCCGCCGCTTCGAGCGGTTCTCGCTGGCACTCTGCGCCGGCAGCCTGCTGCTGGTGCCGGTGCTGCTGCTGTCGCATCCGCCCTTGGCCGAGGCGGCGCGCGACATGGTGGCGCCCCGCTTCCCGGACGGCGCCAAGCTGGCCGACGTGATGCTGCTGGTGATCGCCATCGTCGGCACGACGGTCGCGCCCTGGCAGTTGTTCTTCCAGCAGAGCTATGTCATCGACAAGCGCATCACCTCGCGCTTCATGGCCTATGCCAAAGCGGACCTGTGGATCGGCATCGCGGCCGTGCTCGTGGGCGCGGTCGCGATCATCGCCTTCACCGCCGCGGCTTGTGCGGGCACGGAGGCGGCCGGCCACTTCACCGATGCCGGGGCGATGGCGCAGGCGCTGGAAGCCCATGCCGGGCGCGCGGCCGGGGTGATGTTTGCCCTGGCCCTCTTGGACGCCAGCATCATCGGCGCTGCCGCGGTGTCGCTGGCCACCGCCTACGCCATCGGCGACGTGCTGGCGGTGAACCATTCCCTGCACCGCCCGGCTTCGGAGGCGCGGGGGTTCTACGCCGTGTATGCCGGGCTGATCGCCGCCGCCGCGGCGCTGGTGCTTCTCGGCAGCGACGCGCTGCTGGGCTTGCTCACCAACGCCGTGCAGACGCTGGCGGGCGTGCTGCTGCCGTCCGCCACCGTGTTCCTGCTGCTGCTGTGCAACGACCGCGCCGTGCTCGGGCCGTGGGTGAACGGCCGGTGGCTCAACCTGTTCACCGGCGCGGTGATCTGGGTGCTGGTCATGCTGTCCCTGGTGCTGACGGCGGCTACCGTGTTCCCGGAGCTGAGCGGGGAGGCCATCCTGGGCTTCCTCGGTGCCGGCACGGCGGCCGGGCTGGCCGGCGCCGGGGTCGTGGCGCTGCGCCGCCGGGGGCGCGGCGGCAGCCGGCGTTTCAGCCTGGCGGAGGCCGGCGCGGGCGGTTATGCGCCGGCCTTGCGCGCGAGCTGGCGCATGCCGCCACTCGCCGAGCTGCCGCGGCCCCGGCTCACGATGGCCACGCGCGCCTGGATGGGCGTGCTGCGGGGCTACCTGGCCATCGCCGTGCTGCTGGTGGCCTGGAAGGTCGTCCAGGCAGCAATCGGAGGCTGACGGGGGCAGGCGCTCCGGTGCGCGTGGGAGAATTGCGTCATGGCGGATGAGGATCTCAAGCAAGCGGTGGCCGCCTTGCGCCAGCAGGTGACGGCCCTCGCCTCGGTGGCCGGCGTGCTGACGGCGGCGCTGCGCCGCGCCGGGCTGATGACGGCGGAGCTGGAGGCGCTGCTCGCCGCCGGGCTGGCCGATGCCGCCACGGCGCAGTCCGAGCAGGCGGGCGCCGAGTGGGAGCGCATCGCCGCCGCGGTGCAGAAGGTCGCCGCCGTCGCGGCCAAGGCGGATCGCGGCGGGGCGGCGTAAGGACGGCATGGGTCAGGGTGTGGCCCTGCTCGGCTGGCCGGGCGCCGCGGCGGAGCTGCGCACCGCGCTGGCTTTCGCCGCCGCCTTCCTGCTCGGCACGCTGATCGGCTTCGAGCGGCAGTGGCGCCAGCGCACGGCGGGGCTGCGCACCAACGTCCTGGTCGCGGTGGGCGCCGCCGCCTTCGCCGACATGGGACTGCGGCTGCGCGGGGTGGAGGGCGGCACCCAGATCATCTCCTACGTCGTGAGCGGCATCGGCTTCCTGGGCGCGGGCGTCATCCTGAAGGACGGCACCAACATCCGCGGCCTGAACACGGCCGCGACCCTGTGGTGCTCGGCCGCCGTCGGCGCGTTCTGCGGCAGCGGCCTGGTGGCCGACGCTGGCTTGCTGACTGCCGCCGTGCTCGGGGCCAACACCTTGCTCCGCCCGCTGGTGAACTGGGTCAACCGCCGGCCGATCACCGCCGACGTGACCGAGGCGCAGTACCAGGTCCACGTCGTTTGCCGCCCCGACGCCGTGTCCGACGTGCGCGACCTGCTCGACGCGGAGCTGGACCGGGCGAGCTACCCGGTGCGCGAGGTCGAGACGCTGTCCGACAGCGAGGAGCAGGTCGAACTCGCGGCGGTGCTGGTGCCGACCACGGCGGAGCCGGCCGAGCTGGACGCGGTGGTGGCGGCGCTGGAGCGCTCGCCACTGGTCAGGTCCGCCACCTGGAGTGTGGGCACGACCGCATAGGCGCGTTCTTGGCTGCCAGTTAGGCAAACCAGGCGCCAGGAAAACGAGCGGTTTTCTCGTGACTGCCCAACCCAGCCTTTTACATCCCCAAAAGCGCCAAATAAGTCATTGCGTTTATGAAGGTCAGCTTGCACCCTACCAGGGTTCTTTTCTGGTGGTCCTATGCCCATGCTCATCGGCTACGTCCGGGTCTCGAAGAGCGATGGGACCCAGACCCTCGCTCCCCAGCATGACGCGCTGCTCGCCGCCGGGGTCAAGCCAGAACGCATCTACCAGGATTTGGCCTCTGGCCGGCATGACGCTCGGCCAGGCTTGGCAGCCTGCCTCAAGGCACTTCAATCCGGCAACACGCTCGTGCTGTGGAAGTTGGACAGGCTCGGACGCGACCTCAAGCACCTGGTCAACACGGCCGAGGAGCTGCGGAAGCGCGGCGTGGGCCTGAAGGTGCTGGCCGGCGCCGGGGCGCAGATCGACACCACCACCGCCAACGGCCGGCTCGCCTTTGGCATTTTCGCGGCATTCGCCGAGTTTGAAAGGGAGCTGATCGCCGAGCGCACCCAAGCGGGCCTCAAAGCCGCCCGCGCCCGGGGCCGCATGGGGGGCCGTCCGCGCAAGATGGATCAGGCGACGCTGACCATGGCCATGGCGGCGATGAGCGACCCCAAGGCCAACGCGACCGAGGTGGCCAAGCGCCTCGGCGTGACCACCACCACGCTCTACGCCTACGTCAACGGCGACGGCTCGCCCAAGGCCGCCGGCCAGGCGGTGCTCGACGGCACGCACCGGACAGGTGCTGCGGCAAAGAAGCGGCCCAAGCCCATGCAGGGTCAGCCGCCAGCCGTCGCCGGCGTGTGATGCCCAAGGGGGTCGCTGTGCCGGTCGAGGCGCTTGCGACCCTGCGTCGTCGCCTGGCGGCGCTGCCGGCGCGTCATCCCG
>CAXUJE010000511.1:0-3694 GCA_964251035.1 uncultured Acetobacteraceae bacterium | reverse complement strand
GGGACCCGGCGCAACGGGGACCGCGCGGGCTGTTGCAGGGAGAGCCGCCCAGCCCGGCCCATCCGCCGAGCGGGTGCGTGTTCCGGACGCGGTGCCCGGTTGCGGTGGCACGATGCGCGGAGGGGGTGCCGGGGCTTGTGCAGCACGGGGCTGGGCATGAGGTCGCGTGCATTCAGGCGGGATGATGCCTGTGGCTTTGTCGGCTAACAGTTGCGGACGTCCGCCTGGGTCACGTATCCGCCGACTATCGGCCCTGGCCTCAGGCCGGCGACCCGAGGATTCGGAGCGCCGGCCTGACTGCTTGCCCGTGCTGTTCGCAGCCTTCAAGGGTTTCCGCTTGCTTGGCCCTTGCAGACCCGTCCGTTGGAATCAGGCGAGGTCGAAGCGGTCAAGGTTCATCACCTTGGTCCACGCAGCCACGAAATCCTTCACGAACGTCTCTTTCGCGTCGTCACAGGCATAGACTTCCGCGGCGGCCCGGACGATCGAGTTCGAACCGAACAGCAGGTCGACGCGAGTGCCGGTCCACCTGATTTGACCGGTCGCGCGGTCGCGCCCTTCGAACAGGTTCTCGGACGTCGGGGACGCCCCCCACGCCGTTCCCATGTCGAGCAGGTTGACGAAGAAGTCATTGCTCAGCGTCTCGGGCGCGTCGGTGAACACGCCGTGCGCGGACTGTCCGGCATTCGCGTTCAGCACGCGCAGGCCGCCGACCAGCACCGTCATTTCGGGAACGGTCAGCGTCATCAGGTGCGCCCGGTCGACCAGCAGTTCCTCCGGGAAGCGGCCGTCGCCGCGCCCGAGATAGTTGCGGAACCCGTCCGCGACCGGCTCAAGCACGGAGAACGACACGACGTCGGTCTGCTCCTGCGACGCATCCGTCCGCCCGGGAGTGAACGGAACGGTGACATCGTGCCCGGCCTTCTTCGCCGCCGCCTCGATCGCCGCGCCGCCGGCAAGGACGATCAGGTCGGCGAGCGAGACCTTCTTTCCGCCGGACTGGCCGGCATTGAACGCTGCCTGAATGCCTTCCAGCGCCTGCAGGACCTTTGCCAGTTCGGCCGGCTGGTTGACGTCCCAGTCCTTCTGCGGCGCAAGGCGGATGCGGGCGCCGTTCGCCCCGCCGCGCTTGTCGGAACCACGGAAGGTGGCGGCCGATGCCCAAGCGGTCGAGACCAGTTGGGCGATCGACAGGCCGGAGGCGAGCACCTTGGCCTTCAGGTCGGCGACGTCCTGCTCATCCACCAGGGCATGGTCCACGTCGGGGACGGGATCTTGCCAAAGGAGCACCTCGGCGGGGACGAGCTTACCCAAGTAGCGGGGCCGCGGACCCATGTCGCGATGGGTCAGCTTGTACCAGGCGCGGGCGAAGGCGTCGGCGAACTCGTCGGGGTTCTCGTGGAACCGCTTCGAGATTTGCGCGTAGGCCGGATCAACCTTCAGGGCGATGTCCGTTGTCGCCATCATGGGGGCGTGACGCTTCGTGGGGTCATGGGCGTCAGGCACGGTGGTCGCCGCGGCAGGGTCCTTCGGGGTCCACTGGTAGGCGCCGGCCGGGCTGCGGACCAACTCCCAGTCGTAGCCAAACAGGTTTTCGAAGTAGTTGTTGTCCCACTGGATGGGGTTGGTGGTCCAGGCGCCTTCCAGGCCGCTGGTGATGGTATGGACGCCGTTGCCGCTGCCGTAGGTGTTCTTCCAGCCGAGGCCCTGCTCCTCGATCCCGGCGCTTTCGGGCTGGAGGCCGACGTACTGGCCAGGCTCGGCGGCGCCGTGGGTCTTGCCGAAGGTATGGCCGCCGGCGACGAGGGCGACCGTCTCCTCGTCGTTCATGGCCATACGGCCGAAGGTCTCGCGGATGTCGCGGGCGGAGCCGGCCGGGTCGGGCTTGCCGTTGGGGCCTTCGGGATTGACGTAGATGAGGCCCATCTGGACGGCAGCGAGCGGGTTCTCGAGGTCGCGCTCGTTGGCGTAACGCTCGTCGCCCAGCCAGGTGCCCTCGCGGCCCCAGTAGATGTCCTCCTCGGGTTCCCAGACGTCCGCGCGGCCGCCGGCGAAGCCGAAGGTCTTGAAGCCCATCGACTCGAGGGCGACGTTGCCAGTGAGCACGATCAGGTCGGCCCACGAGAGCTTGCGGCCATACTTTTGCTTGATCGGGAACAGCAGCCGGCGCGCCTTGTCGAGGTTCGCGTTGTCCGGCCAGCTGTTGAGGGGGGCGAAGCGCTGCGTGCCGGCGCCTGCGCCGCCGCGGCCGTCGCCGGTGCGGTAGGTGCCGGCGCTGTGCCAGGCCATGCGGATGAAGAACGGGCCATAATGGCCGTAGTCGGCCGGCCACCAAGGCTGCGACGTCGTCATCAGCGCGTGCAGGTCCTGTATGACGGCGTCCAGGTCGAGGGTCTTGAACTCCTCGGCGTAGTTGAACGCCTCGCCCAGCGGGTTCGCCTGGGGAGGGTTCTGGTAGAGGACATGCAGGTTGAGCTGGTTCGGCCACCAGTCACGGTTCATTCGGGCCAAGCGCGTCGTGTGTCCCACGACCGGGCACTTGCCCTCGGCTGGTACGTTCGTATCCATGGTGTTGCCCTATCTTCGTCTTTGCGATGCGGAGTATGAGCGCTCCATGCGCACCGATCCAATGAATAAATTTGGACATCTTCATCGAGGCGTTCGATGACCCCGTTGCCCAGTCCGCAGCAGCTCCGCTACCTGCTGGCGCTGGCGGAGTCCGGGCATTTCGGCCGGGCGGCGGAGACGTGCGCCGTCACCCAGTCGACGCTATCGGCTGGAATCCTGGCCCTGGAGCGTCAGTTGGACGCGGCCATCCTGGACCGCGGCGCCGGCAAGCACGTCGTGTTCACCGTGCTCGGCGAGGAGATCGTGCTGCGCGCCCGCAAGGCGCTCGTGGCGCTCGAGGCCTTGACCGAAGCCGCATCGGCCGCGCGCGCGCCGCTGAGCGGGCCGCTGCGGCTGGGCGTGATCCCGACCGTGGGACCGTTCCTGCTGCCGCGGCTGATGCCGGTGCTGCGCGGCGCCTTCCCCAACCTGCGCCTGTTCGTGCGCGAGGATGTGACGAAGGCGCTTGTCGAACGGCTGGCCAGCAACCGGCTGGACCTGCTGCTGGTGGCGCTGCCGTGCGCGTGCGGGGACGCGGAAACGCTGGCGGTCTTGCGCGACGAGTTCGTGGTGGCCCTGCCGAAAGGCCACAGGCTGGCAGCCCGGGCGCGCGTGCCAGCGGCGGCGCTGGCGGGGGAGCGCATGCTGCTGCTCGAGGACGGGCACTGCTTGCGCGATCAGGCGCTGGCCTTGTGCAGCGTGGCGGGCGAGCAGGAGGGCTTTGCTGCGACCAGCCTGCACACTCTGGCGCAGATGGTGGCCGGCGGGCTGGGGGTGACGCTGCTGCCCCGGATGGCGGTGGATGCGGGAGTCGTGGCGGGGGCGGATATCGAGCTGCGGCCGCTGAGCGGCGGCTCTGCGTGGCGCACGATCGGCTTGGCCTGGAGGCCGCGCTCGCCGCGGGCGGACGATTACAGGGCGCTGGCTCCTTTGGTTGCGCCGCCGGCTTGACGGGGCTGCCCGATGGCCGACGAAGGCGCTTTTCGGCTAGAGCCCGCTGTTCAGCCAAGAGTCGTTGGAACAAGCCGGCGCGGACAGGGAGCAGCAATCAGCCCAACCCAACCGCCATCCCATCCCGCTGCGGATC
>CAXUJE010000510.1:0-3712 GCA_964251035.1 uncultured Acetobacteraceae bacterium | reverse complement strand
ATCCATCTTCATCCGCTCGGCGGCGCGGCCGGCGACATGTTCGTCGCCTGCCTGCTGGACGCCTTCCCGGAACACCGCGCGGCAGCCATCGAGACGGCGGCGGCCCTGGCCCATGTCGAATGCCGTCTGGTCCCGCATGGGGACGGCACGCTGACCGGCAGCCGCTTCGTGGTGGAGGACGCGCACCATGGCCATGGGCACGGCCATAGCCATGCGCACTGGCGCAGCATCCGCGCCCGGCTGGAGGACGCCTCGCTCGCCCCGGCGGTCCGTGCCCGTGCCATCGGCATCTTCGCCGTGCTGGCGGAGGCGGAGGGCCGGATGCATGGGGTGCCGGCCGACGCGGTGACGTTCCACGAGGTGGGGGCGGCCGACTCGGTCGCCGACATCGTGGCCGCCGCCGCCGTCATCGAGGCGTTGGCGCCGGCGCGCTGGAGCGTGGCGCCCTTGCCGCTCGGCGGCGGCACTGTCCAGACCGCGCACGGGACGATGCCGGTGCCCGCCCCGGCCACCGCGCTGCTGCTGGAGGGATTTGCGATGCACGACGACGGGATTGCCGGAGAGCGCGTCACGCCCACGGGCGCGGCCATCCTGCGCTATCTCGGATGTGGTGGGGGCGCGGCCCCGACCCGCGCCACGCTGCGCCGCTCCGGCTATGGCTTCGGCACGCGCCGCCTGCCGGGCCTCAGCAACTGCCTGCGCGCCTTGGTGTTCGAAGATGAGGGCGCGGCGTCTGCGCTGGGCCATCGGGAATTGGCGGTGATCAGCTTCGAAGTGGACGACCAGTCGGGCGAGGACCTGGCAACCGGGCTGGAACGGCTGCGCGCCGTGCCGGGGGTACACGACGTGCTGCAGATGGCGGCGTTCGGCAAGAAGGGGCGCCTGGCGACGCACGTGCAGGTGCTGGCCGCGCCGGACGCGCTCGATGCCGCCGTCGAGGCGTGCTTCCAGGAGACCACCACGATTGGGCTGCGCACCCACATGGTCGAAGGCCGCGCTCTGGCCCGGCGGTTCGCGGCCGTCGAGGTGGAGGGACATGAAATGTCGGTGAAGCTGGTGGAGCGCCCGGGCGGAGACGGCGCCAAGGTGCTGACGGGCAAGGCCGAGGCCGACCATCTGCGCCCGGTCGCCTCCCACGCCGCCCGTGCCCGCCTGCGTCAGCAGGCCGAGCAGTTGGCCGCGCGCCGGGAGCCGGGGGACGCATGACGCCGCTCGACCGCCTGCACGCGGCGCTCGGGGACATGGGCGGCATCGCCGTCGCGGTGAGCGGCGGCATTGACAGCCTGACGCTCGCCACCGCCGCGCACCGCGCCCGGCCGGGCGGCGTCACCATGCACCACGCCACCTCGCCTGCCGTGCCGCCCGAGGCGACGGAGCGGACTCACGCGCTGGCGGCGGTGGAGGGCTGGCAACTCGACGTGTTCGACGCGGGCGAGTTCGCCGATCCGGCCTACCGCGCCAACCCCGTCAACCGCTGCTTCTTCTGCAAGACCAGCCTATACGGCGCGGTCGCAGGCCGCACCGCGCGGCAGATCGTCTCCGGCACCAACCTCGACGACCTCGGCGAGTACCGTCCGGGGCTGATTGCCGCGCGGGCGCACGCGGTGCGCCACCCGTTCGTGGAGGCGGAGATCGACAAGCGCACCGTGCGCGCGCTCGCCGCCGAACTCGGGCTGGGCGCGCTGGCCGAACTGCCCTCCGCGCCGTGCCTGTCAAGCCGGATCGAGACCGGCATCCGCATCGAGGCGCCGGTGCTTGCCATGGTGCATGAGGCGGAAAAGCTCGTGGGCGCGCGGCTGTCGCCCCGGACCGTGCGCTGCCGGGTGCGCGCGAACGGAGTGGTGATCGAGTTGGACCCGGCGGCGCTCCAGGCATTGGACGTGATGCAGGACGGCTTGCGGGCGGAGGTGCAGCAATTGGCTGACGCCGCCGGGCTGCATGCGCCGGTGCGCTTCGCCGCCTACCGAAACGGCAGCGCCTTCCTGGTGCCGGCATGAGCCAGGGTGAGCCGGAGTTCGTGCTGGACGAGGCCCGGGCGCAGCGGCTCGGCTTCGGGGAAGCGGTGTTCTGCGCTGGCAAGTCGCCCGAGCAGATCGCGGCCATCCTCGGCGCCGCCCGCAACCCGATGCTGCTCACCCGGCTCGACCCCGAGCGGTTCGCAGCACTCCCCCGCTCGCAGCGCGAGGCGCTGGATTACGACCCGGTGTCCCGCACCGCATACTCCGGCGACCCGGCCCCGACCGCCGGCCCGGCGGAGGTCGCGGTGCTGACCGCCGGCACGTCGGACGTGCCGGTGGCGCGGGAAGCGGTGCGGACGCTGCGCTTTCAGGGACAGGACGCCCGGCTGATCGCCGATGTCGGTGTCGCCGGGCTGTGGCGGCTGCTGCGCCGGGTGGAAGACTTTCGCGAGATGCGGGTGGTGATCGTCGCTGCCGGCATGGACGCGGCGTTGCCCAGCGTGGTGGGCGGGCTGGTCGGCGGCGTGGTCATCGCGGTGCCGACCTCCGTGGGCTACGGTGTCGCGGCGGGCGGGCACGCGGCGCTGAATGCCATTCTTGCGAGTTGCGCGCCGGGCATCGTCACGGTGAACATCGACAACGGCTACGGCGCGGCCTGCGCCGCGCTACGGGTCTTGGGCAAGGGATAGGGAGAGCATCATGGAACGACGCGACCTGATGAAGGCGACCGTGGCGGGCGTGGCCGCGGCGGCGCTCGGCGCCTCGGCGGACGTGCTGGGGCAAACCGCCCAGGGCGGCCAGATCGAGCCGACCGGCCCGGTGACGTCGAAGATCGCCGAGCACGCGGACATGAAATACCGCCCGCTGGGCCGCACGGGGGAACGGGTCTCGCTGATCGGCCTCGGCGGCTTCCACCTCGCCAAGCCCGGCGGACCCAGCGCGGACGAGGCGGTGCGGATCGTGCACGCGGCGCTCGATGCCGGCCTCAACCTCTGTGACAACTGCTGGGACTACAACGGGGGCGAGAGCGAAATCCGGCTGGGCCGGGCGCTCTCGGGCGGCTGGCGCGACCGCACGCTGCTGATGACCAAGATCGACGGGCGCACCGCGACGGCGGCGGCCAGCCAGATCGACGAATCGCTGAAGCGCCTGCAGACCGACCACATCGACCTGCTGCAGTTCCACGAGATCATCCGCATGGACGACCCGGAGCGCGTGTTCGCGGCCGGCGGCGCGCTGGAAGCGGCGCTGCGCGCGCGGGAGCAGGGCAAGATCCGCTACATCGGCTTCACCGGCCACAAAAGCCCGGCGATCCACCGCCACATGTTCGAGGTCGCCGACCAGCACGGCTTCCACTTCGACACCGTGCAGATGCCGCTCAACGTCATGGACGCGCATTTCGACAGCTTCGAGCAGGGCGTGCTGCCGGTGGCGACGGCGCACGGCACCGGGGTGCTCGGCATGAAGACCTTCGGCGACCCGTTCATCCTGGAATCCAAGGCGGCCTCGCCGCTGGAGATGCTGCACTACCCGATGAGCCTGCCGATCAGCTTGCAGGTTTGCGGCATCGACAGCCTGCCGATCCTGCAGCAGGCGCTGATCGCCGTGCGCAGCTTCCAGCCCTTCACGCCGGAGCAACGGGCGGAGCTGCTGGCCAAGACCGAGGCGGTGGCCCGGGACGGGCAAACCGAGCGCTACAAGGTCTCGACCCATTTCGACGGCACGGTGCAGAACCCGCAGTGGCTGGGGTAGGG
>CAXUJE010000509.1:0-3731 GCA_964251035.1 uncultured Acetobacteraceae bacterium | reverse complement strand
CGGCCTGAGACGGGCGATGCCCGAGAGCCGGCCATCGGCGGGGAATGCGGCTGCGGCGATATCGGAGGCTGACATAGCTGCCGCTTCGGCCGCGAGCGTTCGCGATAAGCTCGCGCGATATACATTGAATCTGGAACATCCCACTGGCGGATCAAAAGCTCAATGGTTCAAGCAAGCTTTGGGCTTCACGCGGGAAAACAGTGAGGGGCTTGCTCGGCAGCTTGTGTTCAATGAGAAGACGGCGGTTCAGACTGGCGTGACGAAGTTCGGCACTCAATTCAATCAGACCATCGATGTCGTCGGTGCGAACGGGCGAACGCTTCCCGTCAAGACGGTTTGGATCAAAGGAGAGGATGGCGTGGCAAGACTTGTAACCGCATTCCCAGGACGGTAGCCATGTTTTCAGAATACGATGTCGTGCGTCTTCGATCCGCATCCAACGCGCCCGGCGTTCCCGTCGGCACGCGCGGCACGGTCCTCATCATCTATCCAGCGACGCCGCCAGCGTACGAGGTGGAGTTCATGGACGAGGCCGGCAACTCGTACGAAACGTTCACGATGCAGGAAAGCGACCTGGAACTTGAGTGGAGTGCATCGCCACCTGATGAAGAAAGTTGACGTCTTGGACATGTCCTCCGCCCCGGCGCGATAGGCTCAAGCCTTTCAAGCCATTCCCGCTTCGGCCCATTTCTCGGGTGCGTGGGCAAGACGCCACGCCATCCCTGACGAACCGCACCGGGGCCATGGGAATGCCTGCCGCACGCTGCAAGGGCGTCAAGACGGCATATCCCGAGCCATGAGGACCGCGATGACATATCCGACCAAAGAAGCGATGGCAGCTCTGAACCAAGCCTTGCGCCTGCCCGCGACCGGTCAGGAACAAGACTGGGACATCGAATTGGCGGACCCGGACCGAGTGGATGAGTTTGTCGCCTGTTTCGAGAGCCATACGTCGAGCGAGGGCGAAAAACACGCCCTCATGGCACTCATCTTGGGCTCGCTTGAAGACCTGTCCAACAGAGAGGAGGTCTCCACGGAGTTGTGGATCAGGGTCAAGCGCCTGCTTCGAGCGGACCCGGGTTCATACGCCGACTTGGTGAAGCATTGGGGACCAAAAACGATGACCCAGACGGCTTTGCAATTTCGCCGTTGCTGCAATCGCTTTGATCGAGAAAACCATCTACGCAGCCTGAGCAACGTGCTACGGCAACCTTGCCGAGCCAAACTTCCGGAAAGTTCACGTCACGATGGGCAGCCTCCTTCATCGACGGCTGATGGAAGACCTGCGGGCCAAGGGCATCGAGATCACCGAAACGACACGTGGCAACCCTGGCGTATTGAACCGTCTGGTCCTGGACCACGCCGGGGATCACGTTGGCCTGGCGCTGTCTGGAGTGGGTCCCTATGCCGCGTTGGTCCACTGGTACGCGGCTGAACACCGTTCCTGGGTGGCGCCAGAGGATGCGCCGACGCCGCTGGCCGGCCCTGGTCGCGCAAACCATGCAACGCGCCGGTTTCCAACTGCTCGGCCGCCCGCTCGTGAGCCGAACGGTCAGGATGAACTGGCATGACGGCTCGGAAGAGGTGACGCTCTACCAAGCCCTGTTCACCGACACCGACCGGATTCCATAGGCCAGGCAAGGCTGCCGCGATCCCGGCGATGGCGACCCGGCCGCAACCGTGCCCGCCGCCCTACCGCCGTCGGCGCGCCAGGCCCAGCCCCGCGAGCGAGGTGCCGAGGAGGACGGCCGACACCGGCTCCGGCACCGGGACCGGACCCGGCGGCGGCGCCGCGGTGTAGGTGTAGCTCACCACCGCCTCCGCCCGCGCCGCCGTGTTCTGGGTGATCGCCAGGTTGCCGCCGGTGTAGCTGGAAACGGTGCGCGTGCCGGTGTAGACCGGAAGCGTCGCCTGCCCGGTGCCCTCGAAATACGTCAGGTAGCTCGATTGGAACAGGTCGGTCGGGCTGGCCGTGGCGTTCGTGGCCGTCTGGCTGAACGGCACGGAGCCGCCCGCCGCCAGCTTGGTGTTGTTGGGGATGGTGATGAGCGGCGGCAGCGCCTCCAGCAGATAGGGCGTGCTCAGGGTGGCGGGGCTGTCGATGCCGGGGCCGGTCGTGCTGCTGCTGGGGGCGAGCAGGCGCACGCGCAGGTTGGCGGTGTAGCTCTTGACGGTGGCCGTCGCGGTCCCCGTGTTCTGCACCGAACCCGTCGAATTGGCGTCGGCGTACAGCGACAGCGTGGCCGCCGTCAGCGTGCCGAGCGAGGGGTCGAACTGCGGCACCAGGATCTTCTGGGACACGCCGGTCCAGTCGGTCTGGGTGTAGGTCTGCGGCGCCGTCGCCGGGTCCGGCCCGTTGGCGGCGGAGTACCAGGACTTGTAGGTGAGCACGTCCGCGGACGCCGGGGCGGCCGCGAGCAGTGCTGCGGCTGTCAGCAGGACGGGGCGCAGGGGGGCATGGCGCATGGGAGGCTCCCTTTCCGATCGTGGCCGGCGCCGGCCCGGCGCCCGCGCCCTCAGCCCCGCCGGCGCAGCAGGCCGAGGCACAGCAGGCCCGTTCCCAGCAGCGCCGGGGACGCCGGCTCCGGCACGCCGACGGGTGGTGCGGCCGCGTCATAGGTGTAGGTGACGGTCGCCTCCGCCCGCGCCGCCGTGCCCTGGGTGATCTGGAGGTTGCCGCCGGTAAAGTCGGACGTGGTGGTGGTCACGGCGGCCAGCGGGAGGACCACGCTGCCCGCGCCGACGTAGGGCGAGAAGTCGGTGGGCGAGGCCGAGGCGCTGTCGGAGGTGTTGACCGGCGTGGCCCCGCCGTAGGCGAGGGACTGGCCGCCCTGCAGCGTGAACGGCTTGGCGATGTCCAGCAGCACCGGGCTGACGGTGACCAGCCCGCCGCTCGTGCCGTCGGACGGCACCGGGGTGCTCGGGTCCAGCAGGGTGATGTCCACCGTCGCGTGGTAGCTGTTGACCTGGGCCGGGGCGGTGCCGGTGTTGGTCAGGGACCCGGTCGCGTTGATGTTGCCGTACAGCAGCAGGCTGACGCCGGTGAGCACGCCGAGCGACGGGTCGAACCGCGGCAGCGTCACGCTCTGCGCCGTGCCGTCCCAGTCGGTCGCCGTGAAGGTCTGCGGGTTCTGGCTGGCGTCGAGGTTGTTGCCGCCGGGGTAGAACGCGCTGTAGCTGAGGGAGGCCGCCCCTGCCGCGGCGGGGGCGAGGCTGAGGGCGGACAGCGCCGCAAGTCCTATGAGAACACGCATCGTTTGCTCCTGCCCCTTCCCGCCCAGCGCGGCGTCCGCAACGCACGATGGCAGACAATCCAAGATCCGTGCCAGAATACTAAACCGCTGATATCGCGACGCAGGACATCAGCAACCTATGCGCGCCTGTCAGAATGTTTTACACTTTTCTTGGTGCGGACGCGCCCCGGCGTCCCGCCGTCAGCCCGGCGCCTCCCGCCGCTCCACCAGCGTCGCGATCCGGTCGGCCAGCTGCGCCGCGGACACCGGCTTCTGCACCAGCGACACCGGGCCATCCAGCGCGCCCGCCGCCGTCAAGGACGCGCCGCCGCCGGCATAGCCCGTGAGCAGGATCGCCGGCAGCCCCGGGCGCATGCGCTGCGCCGCCCGGATCAGCGCCACCCCGTCCATCCCCGGCATGGACAGGTCCGACACCAGCATCGCGACCTCCGCACCCCCCATCAGCGCCGACAGCCCCGCCGGCCCGTCCGCCGCCTC
>CAXUJE010000508.1:0-3733 GCA_964251035.1 uncultured Acetobacteraceae bacterium | reverse complement strand
GCCCAGCCCGACCTCGCACGTGGCCTCTTCCACCCTGGCCTCCCATGCCCCATCGGGAGAAGGCACGCGGGCGACGACGATGGCGTGCTCGCAGGTGTCCCCGGCTCTGGTTACGGCCCATACAGCGGCAAGTGACGTGCACAGCACGACGCCCAGTCCGAGCGCCTCGCGTCTGCCACGGCGCCGTGCGTGCCCAAGCATTGCCCCCCCGTTCCATTCAGGACCCAGCCGCAACGCGGATGAGGCCAGATTGGCACAACTGGAAACTTAGAACTGTGCGACCTTGAGCGGTCATCGGACATCGAAGCCTCCTGCTGAGACGCCGGCCCTGTATCGATTTCCTTGAGGAAGGGTGCAGGTCCTAGACCTTCATCGTCCTGACTGTGCAAGGCCGCAGTGGCGTATGTAGTTTGCGCATTCTTGGGGACTGGATTGTTCGAGCAGGCGTCCGATGGTTTGCCATAACGCCTCGACGGTGCGTTCGGCGGCGTCTCGCAGCAGGCGCTTGAGTTCGGAGAAGCGCACCACGTCCGTCAGCAATGCGAGCCGCAACGGGACATGGTTGTGCTGAGGCCCAGGGGCGGCGTCGCCCGGGCCGCGCAAACGGGCACGCATCTTGGACACATACGACGGGCTGACATCGGACCGGGTAGCAGCCTCAACCAAAGTCAGGTCCGGGCAAGCCAACACCCGGTCCCGCAAATCCTGCCCATACGCCTGTCCACGCCGCCACGCCATCACCGCCTCCGACCTTCGTCGGACACCTTGGAACCACACGCCGGGCCCGCTTCGCAGGCCCCCGTCGCGATCCCAGTCAGGACGATTTCGGACCAGCCGCCGCGGCAGGCCCGCCGCGGCTCCTTGACGGGCACACGATGTGGGTCATTGCCGACACGGCATATCTTGCCTGCCGGCCAACCCTGACTTGGCCGAACTGGATGCGTTCACACCGGACGCGGCCGAGGTCGCCTGCATGCGGTAGCGCACCCGCCGCCCTGACCCGCATCTGGCGTTGCTGGTCCTACTCAAAACTTTTTGGCGCTTCGGCTACATGGCCAGGTTCGCCGACGTGACAGCCGCGACAGTCACTGCCCCCGCCGACCCTTGATGTCTACAAAGGCCGCAAATCAAGCATCGACATCGTCGTCGCCCGGCAACTGCGAAACGTGTTTAACTACGTAACGCATTCCTGCGCCACTTCGTCATTCGCAGGTGACCCGCCGTGACTAGCCCGGACGGATGCCCGGCCCCCGCCACGAACGGCAGCGCCTCGCTTTCGCCGAGCGGCCCCGGCCGGTTCGGGCGACACTCGCCCTACCGCGCGGCTCAGCACGATGCCGGCCGCTGCAACGTCGCGGTCTCGCCGAAACGCGAAGCGTTTGCGGCTGGGACCGCGCCGCACGTCTTGCAACGCCACTCCCGCACGGAGAGCGGCAGTTTCGGCCCGGCATGGCCGCAACACGGGCAGACGCCCGTGCTGCGCTGGAAACGGGGAAGCTCGCGCCACTCCCGCCCTGCCCACCGGCTCTTGTAGGCAAGCTGCCGCAGCATCTCGCCCAACGCGGCGTCGGCGAAGGACTTCGCCAGCCGCGTGCGTGCCAGCCCCTTGAGGCTCAGCGTCTCGACCGCGAAGCCGGCATAGGTGCCCACCAGTTCGCGGGTTCTCTTGTGCAGGTAATCCTGCCGGCGGTTCCGCACCGCCCGGTGCGTGCGGCCCAGCTTCGCCACTGTGCGGCGGCGGTTCACGCTGCCCCTGCGCCTGCGGTCCCGCTCGCGGTTCAACCGCCGGACGCGCTTCGCCGCCTTGCGGGCGAGGCGGGGAGCCTCAAGGCGGGTGCCATCGGACAGCACAACGAGGTGCAACAGCCCGCCGTCCACGCCGACCACGGGTTTTGCCGGCTCGGCATACGCTTTCGGCGGGGCCTCGAACTGGACGGAAACGTGCCGGCCTTCCGGCTCCTGCGTCACCGCGACCACCTTGGGATCAGCGCCGTCAGGCAGCGACAGGCCGCGCACGCGCACCCAGCCAATCCGGGGCAGCCGGACACGGCCGGACGCGAAGCGGCACTCGCGACCCACGAAGGAAAAAGCGTCCGCCTGGTCGTCGCGCCGCTTGAACCGGGGGAAACCCTTGCGTGCCGCGCCATTCGACTTCGCGCTGTCGCGCAGCGCGCGGTCCAGCCGCTGCACCGTCATCTGCGCCGCGCGATGCGGCAGGCCCGCAAGGCGCGGGTCCTCTTTGAGCAGCCGGGGGAGCCGGGCCGACATCTCGGCGTAGAACACAAACTTCTTCTCGGCCCGGTAGCGGTCGGCGGTCTCGGCCAGGAACAGGTTCCACAGCGCGCGGCACTGCCCTCCGACGCGGGCCGCGTGCGCGACGGGGCCGCCATACATCCGCCCTTTGGCGGCCTGCATCACGGGAATCATGCCGTCAGGTCTTTCCAAGACAGCCGCCCGTGCTGACCGATCAGGCAGCGCGCCACGCGGTCGGCCACGTCGGTCTGGCGGTGGTTCCAGCGGAACTCGTGCTCGGCCGCGTAGCGGCGCAAGTGCTTCTCGCTCACCCGGTGCCAGACGCCGACGATTGCGCGCTTGAACAGGCCGAAGAACCCTTCGGCAGTGTTGACGTGCGCGCGAGTGCCGCCGACCGTCCGGGCATACTCGCCGCGCGCATGGTGCACGGGATGGTGCGCCAGCATCTTGCGCCCGATCCAGCGGTAGGTCTCCAGTTCGTCCGAGCACAGGACAGCCGCGCCGCCGCCGGTCTACTGCCAAAGCAGAGGCGCGATGTCGTCGATCTTCGCCGAATTGATCGTGGTGGCGCGCGCCTCGCCGCCGCGCTCGATGGCGGCGAACAGCATGGGCTTCTTGGTTCTGCGCCCGCGCTTTTCCGGTCGGGGGGCGTCCTTGGGCAGGTTGGACGCCTTGCCGCCGATGTAGCTCTCGTCCGCTTCAACGATCCCGGACAGCGGCAGCTTCTCGCCGCTGGCCAGCAAGGCGCGGATGCGGTGCCCAAGGAACCACGCGGACTTCTGCGTGATGCCAAGGTGCTCCGCCAGCTTGACGCTGCTGATCCCCTTGGAGGATGCGAGGACCAGATACATGGCGAGATACCAGACCCGGAGCGGCAGGCGGCTGTCCTCCATGGGCGTGCCCACCGTCACGCGGAAATCCTTGCCGCAGTCGCGGCAGCGATGGACGCCAGGCCGCTTGGCGACCGAGGATGCGTTATCGACCGAGCCGCAGCGGTCGCACACCGGGCCGTGCGGCCAGCGCACGCTCTCCAGATGGGTGCGGCAGACTTCGTCTGTTCCGAACCGCGAAAGGAAGGTCGTGAGTTTCATGGCTCAGGATGTTCAGCACACCGAAATGCGTTACGTCAATAGGAACCTTGCGAAATGAAGATAAGCCCAACCCTACGGATATCGCGCGCTGACTCAGAGTGAGTCAGGCAGGAGTTCGTCGAGTATTTGAGATCCGGTGAACAGCGGTAGTAGCCTACCGCTTCACTTCAGTTGAGTGCCCTCGCACCACCTTGCGGCTTGGAGGAGCAATATTGGGCCTGGCCTTACAGCCAGGTGAGAGCTTGACGACTGGTAGGCAATTGGATGCTGCGCTGGCCGGTTTGCGATGGGAAATATAGGGGTGCTTCACAAACGAAGATCTCCTACGTTGCCGTGCAACTAGGGCCTGTTAGCGTCTGAACTTTTCGCTCGTTGGTGCATTGTCCTGC
>CAXUJE010000507.1:0-3734 GCA_964251035.1 uncultured Acetobacteraceae bacterium | reverse complement strand
GGCGGGGGTGGCGGGGCGGCCCCCCCCCGCCCCAGGATCCCCGCGGCGGGCGCCGGGCTAGCAGCAGCTCCCGGCAGGCGAACGCCAGGGGCACGCCGAAGGTCAGGACACCACTCAGGATGACCTGGGTAGAAGACTCCATGCTGTCCCCCGTCAAACCGCACCGAAGCATGACGCGCGTTGGTGGCGACGCGGCTCCGGACCCCGGGCTTTCGCGCACTCAAGCCGTCCAGGAAATCTAACGCCGCGTCGGCCCGGGCTGCAAGGAGCGGTTGTAGGGATAGTGTGCAAATTCAGTCCATATGCAGAGGAGGTTAGGCCGCCACGACCCTTTGCGCCTGCTCGCCCAATCCCTCGACGCCGAGGCGCATCGTCTCACCGCCTTTAAGGAACACCGGCTCCGGCTTCATGCCCAGGCCCACGCCC
Source organism: uncultured Acetobacteraceae bacterium (assembly GCA_964251035.1). Classification (GTDB taxonomy): domain Bacteria; phylum Pseudomonadota; class Alphaproteobacteria; order Acetobacterales; family Acetobacteraceae; genus CAHJXG01. The sequence goes on along the minus strand of CAXUJE010000507.1, from coordinate 3,308 downwards.
GGCGGCGTGCCGGTGCTGATGATGTCGCCGGGGTGCAGCGTCATGAAGTGGCTCACGTAGCTCACCAGCTTCCGCACGTCGAAGATCATCGTCTTCGTGCTACCGTCCTGCATGCGGCGTCCGTCCACGTCCAGCCACAGATGCAGGCTCTGCGGGTCCGGCACCTCGTCCTGCGTCACCAGCCACGGCCCGGTGGGGCCGAAGGTGTCGCAGCCCTTGCCCTTGTCCCAGGTGCCGCCCCGCTCCGTCTGGTACTCGCGCTCGCTCACGTCGTTCACCACGCAATACCCGGCGACGTGCCGCATCGCCTCGTGCTCGGGCACGTAGCTGGCGCGCTCCCCGATGATGATCCCGAGCTCCACCTCCCAGTCCGTCTTCTTCGACCCGCGCGGCAGGCGCACGTCGTCGTTCGGCCCTTGGAACGCGCCGAGCGACTTCAGGAACACGATCGGCTCCTTGGGGATCGCCGCCCCGGTCTCGGCGGCGTGGTCGGCGTAGTTCAGCCCGATGCAGACGAAGTTGACCGGGCGCGGCACGCAGGGGCCGATGCGCCCGGGCGGCACGACGGGCAGGCTCGCCGGGTCGAGCGCCGCGAGGCGCATCAGTCCGGCCGGCGACAGCGCCTCCGCATCGAAGTCCCGGATGGTGCCCGACAGGCCCCGGTATTGCCCGTCCGGCCCGACCATGCACGGCGTCTCGGCGCCTGGGGCGCCCACGCGCAGCAGCTTCATGACTTAGACTCCTGATCCCATGCGGCCCGATGGCCGCGCCTTCAAAGCGTCCAGCCGCCGTCGATGACGAGCGTCTGTCCCGTGATGAACTGCGTCTCGTCCGATCCGAGATACACCGCAAGCGCCGCGATCTCCTCCGGCGTGCCCAGCCGGCCCATGGCCTGGCGCGCGATGAACCCGGTCCGCGCCGCTTCCAGCGACCCGGCGGCGGCGGCGTTGGCGGCGATGCGGTCGTCGAGGCTCGGCGTCTGCACCGTGCCGGGGCAGATGGCGTTGCAGCGGACGCCCTGCTTCACGAAGTCCGCCGCGACGGACTTGGTGAGGCCGATCACCGCCGCCTTGGTCGTGCCGTACACGAAGCGGTTCGGCGCGCCCTTGATGCTGCTGGCCGCACTCGACATGTTGATGATCGAGCCGCGCCCGGCCTCCATCATGCCCGGCAGGACGGCGCGGATCGTGTGGAACATGCTGCGTACGTTCAGCGCGAAGGCGAAGTCCCACTCGGCGTCCGTCGCGTCCAGGATGGTCCCCTGGTGCACGAAGCCCGCGCAGTTGAACAGCACGTCCACCGGCCCAGCCGTTGCAGCCACCCGTGCGATGTCGGGGGCTTGCGTCGCGTCCAGCCGGTGCACGGCGATGTTGTCGCCCGCGATCTCCGCGAGCTTCGCCTCGTTCAGGTCGGTGGCGATCACCCGCGCGCCCTCCGCGGCAAAGGCCAGCGCGGTGGCGCGCCCGATGCCTTGCGCCGCCGCGGTGATGAACGCGGTCTTGCCTGCCAGCCTGCCTGCCATGGGATGTCCCTTGTCAGTGGTTGTTGCGGCTTTCGCCGCGTTCCTCGACGATGTTGAGGTACAGCGTCGCCGGTTCCAGGCAGGCGCCCGTCGCGTGCTGGCCGACCATGCTGCGGCTGATCTGCTCCCAGGGCGTCTTGTTCTCAAGCTGAGGCCGGGTCCAGCCGCGGCGCCGGGCGTCCAGCTCGCCCTCGGGCAGCAGCACGTCCACCTTGCGGCTGTTGAGGTCGATGCGGACGCGGTCCCCGGTGTGCAGGAGCGCCAGTCCGCCGCCCACCACGGCCTCCGGCGAGACGTTGAGGATGCTGGGGCTGCCGGAGGTGCCGGACTGCCGCCCGTCGCCCATGGTCGGCAGCGTGTGCACGCCGGCCTTCAAGAGTGCCGCTGGCGGCTGCATGTTCACCACCTCGGCGCCGCCGGGGTAGCCGACCGGGCCGCAGTTGCGGATCACCAAAATGGAGTGCTCGTCCACGCCGAGGTCCGGGTCCTCGATCCGCTCGTGGTAGTCCTCCGGCCCCTCGAACACGACCGCGCGGCCCTCGAACACGTTGGGCTGGTCCGGGTCGGACAGGAAGCGGCTGCGGAACTCGGGGTCGATGACGCTGAGCTTCATCACCGCCGCGTCGAACAGGTTGCCCGACAGCACCGCGAACCCGGCGCTTTCCTTGAGCGGGTTGCCATAAGGGCGGATCACCTCATGGTCCACCGCCGGGCGCTTGGCCAGGTTCTCCCCAAGCGTCTTGCCGGTGCAGGTCATCACGTCCGTGTGCAGCTTGCCGGCGTCCAGCAGCTCCCGCATCACCGCCGGCACGCCGCCGGCGCGGAAGAAGCCTTCCCCCAGCACGCGCCCGGCCGGCTGCACGTCGGCGAGCAGCGGGATGCCGTCGCCGAACCGCTGCCAGTCGTCCAGCGTGTGCTCCACGCCCATGTGCCGCGCGATGGCGATCATGGAGATCGGGCAGTTGCTGCTGGCGCCAAGGGCTGCTGCGGCCACCACGGCGTTCTCGAACGCGGCCTTCGTCATGATGTCGGAGGGCCGCAGGTTCTCCTGCACCATCCCGACGATGCGGTGCCCGGTATGGTAGGCCATCCAGCCGCGCTCCTTGTGCGGCGCAGGGATGGCGGCGCAGCCGGGCAGCGACATGCCGAGCGCCTCCGCCAGGCTGTTCATCGACAGCGCGGTGCCCATGGTGTTGCAGTGCCCGACCGACCCGGCGGACGCCGCCACCATATCGATGAACTCCGCGTAGTCGATCAGCCCCTCGGCCAGCAGCTTCCGCGCTTCCCACACGATGGTGCCGCTTCCAGCGAGCCGTCCGTTGTACCACCCGTCCAGCATCGGCCCGCCCGACAGCACGATGGCGGGGATGTTCACCGTCGCCGCCCCCATCAGGCAGGCCGGCACCGTCTTGTCGCACCCGGTCGTCAGCACCACGCCATCGATGGGATAGCCATGCAGCACCTCCACCAAACTGAGGTAGGCGAGGTTGCGGTCCAGCGCCGCGGTGGGCCGCTTGCCGGTTTCCTGGATCGGGTGGATCGGGAACTCCAGCGGCACCCCGCCCGCGTCCCGGATGCCGTCGCGCACCCGGCTCGCGAGGTCCACCAAATGCCGGTTGCAGGGCGACAGGTCCGACCCGGTCTGTGCGATGCCGATGATCGGCCGCCCCGACTGCAGCTCGCCCCGTGTCAGGCCGAAGTTTAGGTAACGCTCCAGGTAGAGCGCCGTCATGCCGGGGTCGCTCGGCTCGTCGAACCAGCGCCGGCTGCGCAGGCGGCGCGCGGG
>CAXUJE010000506.1:0-3737 GCA_964251035.1 uncultured Acetobacteraceae bacterium | reverse complement strand
TTACAAAGCGATGCCACGCATTCGGAATTTTAAGGCAGCCGCGCCAGCAGCCGCGCCGCGAGCCGCGGCTTCGGCGCGAACAGGCGCGGGGTGAAGTGCGTACCGGCGGCGCGCTTCCCCGCCTCCGCCCGCGTCGGATACGGCACGATCATGCCGGCCAGCGTCGAGAGCTTGATCCGCTGCGTGATCGCCAGCGTCCAGGCGCCGATCATCTCGCCCGCGTGCGGCGCCAGGATGCCGGCGCCCAGCACCCGGTTGCCGGCCACCACCAGCTTGACCAGCCCGGCCGTGTCGCCCTCCGCCACCGCGCGGTCGTTCTCAGTGAGCGACCAACGTAATGTCTCTACCGCATGCCCGGCGGCGCGAGCTTCTGCTTCGGTCAGGCCGACCTGGGCCAGCTCGGGGTCGGTGTAGGTGACGCGGGGCAGGGCGGCGTAGTCGATCCGGGCTGGCGCACGGAACAAGGCGCGGCGCACGATGATGCCGGCGTGGTAGCTGCCGACATGAGTGAAACAGCGGGGTCCGAAGCCTTGAGGGTCCGCGACATCGCCCGCCGCATAGACGAAGCGGTTGGTCCGGCTGCGCAGGCCCCCGTCCACGTCGATGCCGCGCGGCGTCGCCGCCACCCGGCCAGCGTCGAGGTCCAGCCTCTCCAGCGTCGGTCGCCGGCCCACGGCGACCAGCAGGTGGCTGCCGGCGACGGTGCGGCCGTCTGCCAGGACAAGGACGGGGCCGGGCCGGACTTCGGCGACGCGGGCGTGCTCCAGGATCGTGGCGCCATCCGCTCGCAGCGCGGCGCGCAGCCCGGCGACCAGCTCCGGGTCATCCCGCGCCCCGATGGCACCCGACTGCACGAGGGTGACGCGGCAGCCGAGCCTTGCGTGCGCCTGCGCCATCTCCAGCCCGATCGGGCCACCGCCCAGGATCAGCAGGTGCTCCGGCGCCTCGGCCAGGTCGAACAGGGTGTCGTTGGTGAGGAACGGCACCCCGTCGAGGCCAGGCAGGTCCGGCACGGCGGGGCGGCTGCCGGTGGCGATGACGATGCGGCGGGCGGTGACGCGCCGGGTGTCCGCGCCGATGCTGACCGCCAGCGCATCCCGCGCCACGAAGCGCGCCGTGCCTTGCAAGACCGTGGCGCCCAGCCCGGTGTAACGCTCGACGGAATCCGCAGGCGCCAGCGCCGTGATCGCGCCGTGCACGTGCGCCTGCACCGCGGCCCAGTCGATGCTGGGAGCGGGCGCCCGGACGCCGTAGCGGCCGGCGCGGCGGACCGCATGGGCCGCGTGCGCCGCCGCCAGCAGCGCCTTGCTGGGCACGCAGCCGACGTTCAGGCACTCGCCGCCCATGCGCCCGCGCTCGATCAGCGCGACGCGTAGGCCGAGCCGCGCCGCCACGTACGCCGTGGACAGCCCGGCCGCCCCGGCGCCGATCACCGCCAGATCGAAATCCCTCATGCGTCCCCGCTATGCGCCACCGCGTGCGCCAGAGTGCCATGATAGCGCCGTCTCGGCCCGAGCCGCGCCAGCCCGGCGCGCAGCAGTTCTCGAAGCGCCCGGGCATTCGCCTCGCACAGCACCACCGGTACGCCGCGGCGCTCCAGCCCGCGCATCGCCAGGCCCAAGGATTGCAGCCCCGTCGCGCCGATGAACGGGACGTGGCCGAGCCGCAGCACGACGGCGCGGGCCTCCACGTGAGCCGTCGCCAGGGCGCGCTCCAGGCTGTCCACCGCGCCGGAGAAGAACGGCCCCTCGATGCTGAGCACCAGCACGCCGGGCGGTGATGCCGTCGGCCACCATGGTGGACATCAGGGACTCGATCGTGCCCAGCATGGCGATGGTGAAGGCGGACGGCAGCAGCGCGATCAGCCGGTCGAGGCTTACCTTCGGCAGCATGAAGCGCGGCAGGCCCGTAGGGATGTCTCCGAACGTGCTGCCGAGGGTGGCCACGACGTTGGGCAGCCATTGGCGGCGCCGGAACAGGCCGGCGCGAAACGCTTCCAGCAGGGCGATCATGGCCGGGTCAAGATGCCGCGTCCACGCCCTTCCGCGCCAGCACTGCCCGCGCCCGGCGTCCGACCAGCAGCGTGACCGCGCCGGTGGCCGCGAGACCCAGGCCGACCAGCGCCCACCGCACCGGCCCGATCCCGCCCGACGCCGCCCGGCCGGCCACGCCCAAGTAGACGTATAGCAGGCAGCCCGGCGCGATCCCCAAGCCGGTCGCCGCCACGAATGGCCAAAAGGCGACGCTGCTCGCGCCGCAAGCGTAGTTCTGCAGGTTGAACGGCACGAGCGGGCTGAGGCGCAGCAGGGCCACGACGCGCCAGCCCTCCTCGGCCACCGCGCGGTCGATGGCGCGCAGGCGCGGCCGGCCCGCGATCAGCCGGGCGACCCGGCCGCGCACCAAGTGGCGCGACACGAGAAAGGCAAGCGACGCGCCGAGCGTCGCCCCGCCCAGCGCCCCCGGAAACCCCCACCGCCCGTAGATCAGCCCGGCGCCGACCGTGAACGGCGCCGCCGGCAGCAGCACGACCAGCGCGCCCGCGTAGGCGGCTGCGTAGATCAGCACGCCCCAGGCGCCCAAGCCCCCGATCCACCCGGCGAGCGCCTGCACCCATTCCTGCACCGGCAACAGCCAGGACAGCGCGAACAGGGCCGCCATCGAGGTCATGGGGGCGGCTCAAAACCTCAGCGGCTGCAGGCCGCGCCGCCCAGGACGCAGAACCGGGCGCAGTGCGGGTGGTTCAGCGGCACCGGGCGGGACGCCTCGGCGAGGGTCTGGCCCAGCTCGAACTCCGGCTCGTACGGCAGCAGGGTGCAGGCGACCACCGCCGGGCGCGCCGCATCCCGCCGGCGCACGACCATGCGGGAGGAGGCGCACATGACGGAAGCCGGCGACTTGCCGAGGATGCCCCAGCAGGCCTCGGTGATCTCCGGCACGTCCTGGCCCGCGTCCATCTCGGGGAACAGCATCAGGCGCACCGGGTCGGCGGCGTCGATGGGGATGGCGTGCTCGGCGAACAGGCGGGCGAAGCCGGCACGGATCTCGGCTTCCGGCTCGCCCGAGAACAGCCGGCCCGCCACGTCTAGTGCGAAGCCGCGGGCCGCGAGCCAGCGCAGGCCGTCGAGCGTCGGCTCCCAGGTGCGCGGGCCGCGCTCGGCCTCATGCTGCATGGGGCCATAGTGGTCAAGGGAGACGCGCAGGCGCAGCCGGCCGCCGTGCCGGGCGCGCAGCGCGTCGAGGCCGTCCGCCGCCTTCACCATCGGCCGCATCGCGTTGGTCAGCACCAACGCCTCCAGCCCGCGGGACAGCGCGTCGTCCAGCATGGCCAGCAGGTCCGGACACAGGAACGGCTCGCCGCCGGTGAAGCCTGCGGTGCGGACCGGCAGGGCGTCGCGCCCGATCTCGTCGAGGTACGCGCGCACCTCGGCCCGGGTCAGGTAGGCCAGGCGGTCGTTGCGCGGCGAGCTTTCGATGTAGCAGTTGCGGCAGGTCAGGTTGCAGAGCGTGCCAGTGTTGAACCACAGCGTTTCCAGCGCATGCAGCGCCACGTGGGCGCGCGGCTCGCCCTTGGCGGTGGTGCGGGGATCGCGGAATTTGGCTGGGTTGAGAGTGGGGGCGTGCTGGAGCATGGAGGGTATCTAGGTGCGGCCGTGGCCGGAGGGAACCGTGACGGCGGTGGTGCCGACGCTGAACGCCGCCGCCGTGCTGCCGGGGGCGCTGGCGGCGCTGGGCGGGGG
>CAXUJE010000505.1:0-3751 GCA_964251035.1 uncultured Acetobacteraceae bacterium | reverse complement strand
GGTCAACAGCCCGAGCCTGCGCAGGAATGCAACCCATGCCTCCGGATCGCTCGCCACCGGACCTCCAACTCCAACTCGCTCGAAAAGCCGATCCGGAACTCCCGCGTCGAGCGAGCGGGATCGAACGGGTTGTGCTCGAGCAGCGCGTCCTAGGTTTGCGCCAACACGTCACGCACGCGGGCGGCCAGCGCCTCCGCCCGCAGCGTCGGCTGCATGGCTTGGCCGGTGCGGACGAACAGCTGGCCGATCTTCAGCCGCGACGCCGCCCGGGTGACGCTGCGCTCCTCGATCAGCGCATCCAATGCCAGGAGCAGGTTCAGGTCGAAGGAGCGCAGATTGAAATGGTCGGTGGCCGTTCATCGGTTGGATCGATTTGCTTGATGGATGCCCTCATCCTACGTCTGGCGCGGCGACCGGCAACCCCCACGGAGGACATCCATGAGCATCGCACCTCCCGCCCTGAGCGTTGGGCAGCCGTTCCAAGTCGGCCAGGTGAGCGTCACCCGCGTCACCGAGCAGCACGGGCCGGGCTTCGCGCCCGGTTTCCTCTACCCCGACTGGGACCCGGCCATCCTACAGGGGCGCCGCGGCGACATCCTGCCGGACCTGTTCTCCGAGGCCGAGGGCAAGTTCATCTCCAGCATCCACACCTGGGTGGTGCGGACCCGGCGCCACACGGTCCTGATCGACAGTTGCGCCGGCAACGGCAAGCACCGTCCGTCGCTGCCGCGGTTCAACCAGTTGCAGCTCCCGTTCCTCGACCGCCTGGCCGCGGCGGGCGTTGTGCCGGAACAGGTCGATTTCGTGCTCTGCACCCACCTGCATGCGGATCATTGCGGCTGGAACACCCGCCTGCTCGACGGGCGCTGGGTGCCGACGTTCCCGAACGCCCGCTACGTGTTCTCCAAGGCGGAGAACGACCACTGGTCCGGCCCGGCCGGCCGCGAGGGCTTCCACGCCGGGGTGTACGCCGACAGCGTGCTGCCGGTGGTCGAGTCCGGGCAGGCGCTGCTGATCGACGGCGAGGCCACGGTCGGCGACGGGCTGCATTTCCACCCCACGCCCGGCCACAGCCCCGGCCATGTCGCCATCCAGCTTCTGTCCGAGAAACAGGAGGCCGTGTTCAGCGGCGACATCATGCACCATCCCGTCCAGGTCTGGCGGCCGGAATGGAACAGCCGGTTCTGCGAGGACGGCGACGCCGCCCGCGCGTCCCGGCGCTGGCTGCTGGACCACGCCGCGGAGCGGCAGGCGGCGGTGTTCACCGCGCATTTCGGCCGCTCCTCCACGGGCCGCGTCGCCCGGCGCGGCGACCGGTTCGACTGGAGGTTCCTTTGACGGCTGGCGGGCACGGCGGACAGGGACGCCCCCGCGCACAGGCGCTGCTGTGGGGTTTCGCACAGACGCAAGTGCGTCCCCCCGGCATCCATGGGACGCCAGACGAAATCGAACGACCTTGGGGACATCCTATGCGACTGATGCTGACAAAAGGCTTGCTGTTTCCCGCATCCTCGCTGCAATGCCTGCAATCGGCTGGATTCGGGGTGGATTATTTCGATGATCCCGACGACGCCAGCGAGGCGCTGCTCATGGCGACCTACGACCTGGCCCTGCTGGAATGCAGCACGTCCTTCGACTGGTCGGCCTGGCTCAAGCGGTTCGGCAAGCCGGCGGCCACGTCCTACATCATGCTGACGGCCAGGAACGAGGAGCAGAGGCTCGCCGCCTTCGAGGCCGGCGCGGATGACTGCCTGGCGCACGGCCTCAGCGGCAGGGAACTGGTGGCACGGGTCCATGCCCTTCTCCGACGCCCCCGGACGCGCCTTGACCAGGTGATGCAGACCGGGAACTTCTGGATGGACTGCACGAACAGGGAAGCCGCGGTGGACGGCGACCCGGTCGCGGTGCCGCCGCAGGAGTTCAGGATCATGGAGCTGGTCATGCGCAAGCCCGGACGCATCGTGACGCGGAGCCTGCTGGAAAACGACCTTTATGGCGCGTGCATGCAGGTCGGGCCGAACTCGATCGAGGCGCGGATCAGCTGCTTGCGGCGGCGGCTCGCCGCGGCGGGGGCGGACGTCACCGTGCAGAACGTGCGGGGCGTCGGCTACAAGCTGGCGCGCGTCCAGGGCCGGGGCCGGGTGCCTGAGCGGGACGGCGCGTCGCCGTAGGAGGTCCGTGGCGCTACCCTGGCGTCCCCGCGCCGCACCGATTATGGTGGCATGGTCCGCGCCCGAGCCGGCGCGCCGCCGCGGAAGCGAGCCAGTCACCCGGAGCCGAAGCATGAGCGAACCCCTCGACTACACGCCCCCGGACATCTGGAGCTGGAAGCAGGGGAACGGCGGCCGGTTCGCGTCCATCAACCGTCCGGTCGCGGGCGCCACGCACGACAGGGAGCTGCCGGTGGGCCGCCACCCCTTGCAGCTCTACTCCCTGGCCACGCCGAACGGCGTGAAGGTCACGGTCATGCTGGAGGAGCTGTTGGCGCTGGGCCAAGGCGGCGCGGAGTACGACGCCTGGCTGATCCGCATCAACGACGGCGACCAGTTCGGCAGCGGCTTCGTGGCGGTGAACCCCAACTCCAAGATCCCGGCGCTGATGGACCGCAGCGGCCCCACGCCGGTCCGCGTGTTCGAGTCTGGCGCGATCCTGCTCTATCTCGCCGAGAAGTTTGGCGCGTTCCTGCCGACGGACACGGCGATGCGCGCCGAGTGCCTGTCTTGGCTGTTCTGGCAGATGGGCAGCGCGCCTTACCTGGGCGGCGGCTTCGGCCACTTCTACGCCTATGCGCCGACCAAGATCGAGTATGCCATCGACCGGTTCGCGATGGAGGCCAAGCGGCAGCTTGACGTGCTGGACCGGCGTCTGGCGGACAACGAGTATCTGGCCGGACGCGACTATTCCATCGCCGACATCGCCGTATGGCCTTGGTATGGCATCCTCGCCAAAGGTGAGATTTACGGGGAATCAGGCAAGTTCCTTCAGGTGCAGGACTACGCGAACGTGCAGCGCTGGACTGCTGCCATCGCTGCCCGCCCTGCCGTGCAGCGCGGGCGGATGGTCAACCGCGTCTCCGGCGAGCCGTCCAGCCAACTGCACGAGCGCCACGATGCCGGCGACTTCGCCACCAAGACGCAGGACAAAATCGCACCCAAAGGCTGAGGACGCGCCGGATAGGGACGTAGGGTCAGGCGGGCGCCGACCGCCAAGCCGGTCCGGTCCCCGTATGTGGAGGCGATCGCGGTGCAGGCCGCACCGGCCGCCTCTGCGACCTCGCCGCCCGTGTTCAGCATCACGAGGAGGCGCTCCTCGTCATAATGGCGTCCGTAGCACAGCACCTCGCCCTGGACCGCCACGCCGTCGATTGACCCGGCCACCAAAGCGGGATGGGCGCGGCGCGGCGCGATCAGCCGGCGGTACAGCGACGCCATCGACTCGGGATCGGCCGCTTGCCGGTCCAATGGCGCATCGGTGCCGATGCGGCCAGGGCGTGCCCGTCGTGAAGCCGGCGCCCGGGCCGCCCTGCCACGGGAACGGCGTGCGCTCGGGGTCGCGGCCCAGCCCTTGGCCGGGCTCGCGCAGTTCCGCCGGGTCGCGCACCTCGGCGGGCGGGAATCGGCGTTTCTGGAAATTGAACGGCAGGTGGGCGCCGCGCCCGTCCCGCCCGTAATACGTCACGAGGCGGTCGATCGGCAGGTGCAGGCGTCAAGCCGCGGCAAGCTGCTGTCGCCGGAAGCGAGGGGGTGGGCGT
>CAXUJE010000504.1:0-3752 GCA_964251035.1 uncultured Acetobacteraceae bacterium | reverse complement strand
CAGTGACGGTGAGCCATGCCCGGATCAGCCCAGCAGGAATGGGCAAAGTCGAGGTTGACCGAGTACGCGGACAGTCAGCCTGACCTCGCCGTGCCGGAGGCGCAAAGCACGCGCGACTGCCGGCTGAAGGAGGGACCGGACGGCGCCTTGATCGACGCAGAGACGGGGCAGCCCTACGAGCTGAAAACCGTGTCCTGCGTCGCGATCGGCGCGCATGTCGGGCATAATGCACAGGCGACCGAGGCGGTGCGGGCAGACGTGATGGCGTTCCTGACGGCGACGCTCCTGAGAAGTGAGCGAAGGGCCGGAGCGCCCATCCTGGCGCATCGTCGGAACGGCGGCGTCCCGCGGTGGCGGGGGCCGCAGCTCGAGGCTGTGACGGCCCCTCTTCAGCTGCTCCATCACGTTGGCGTATGTCATGGCCGGGCTGATCCGGAGGCAGCCTTTCGCATTCTTCTCAAAACCCGTCGGTCTGCCTGCGAGGGTGACAAACGGAGTTGAGGCGGCGACACTCTTGGCAGCGACGACCCTTCGGAGGCTCCCATGGAACTGCGCAACCTCGGCCGTTCTGGCCTGCGTGTCTCGGCAATCGGCCTGGGCTGCAACAACTTCGGCGGGCGCATCGACCTTGAGGCGACGCGCCGGGTCATCCACAAGGCGCTCGATGTCGGCATCACGCTGCTCGACACCGCCGACGTCTACGGCGAGCGCGGCGGGTCGGAGACCTGCATGGGGCAGGTCCTCGGCGACGCGCGCAAGCGCATCGTGCTGGCGACCAAGTTCGGCATGCCGATGGACGACACGGGGGAGAACGAAGGCGCCTCGCGCCGCACCATCTTCGCCGCCGTCGAGGCGAGCCTGCGGCGCCTGAGAACCGATTGGATCGACCTGTATCAGTTGCACCGCCCCGATCCGCGCACGCCGATCGAGGAGACGCTGCGCACGCTCGAAGACCTCTCACGCGCGGGCAAGATCCGTTACTACGGCTGCTCGAACCTGCCGGCGTGGCAGGTGGTCGAGGCGCAATGGACCGCGAAGACGCTGGACCTTGCCGGGTTCGTGTCCTGCCAGGACGAGTATTCGCTGGTCGTGCGCGAGGCCGAGCGCGACCTCCTGCCCGCGATGCGCGCCTGTGGGCTTGGCCTTTTGCCGTATTTCCCGCTCGCCAGCGGGCTGCTCACCGGCAAGTACCGGCGCAACATGCCGCTGCCTGAGGAGGCGCGGCTGACCAAGACGCAGCGGCTTGCCGACCGCTACCTCACCGAGAAGAACTGGGCGACGTCGGAAAAGCTGATCGACTTCGCTGAGGCGCGCGGGCGCACGCCTGTGGAACTCGCGTTCGGCTGGCTCCTCGCCCAAGCGCCCGTCGCGGGCGTGATCGCGGGGGCGACCAAGCCGGAGCAGGTCGAGGAGAACGCCAGGGCCGGGGCGTGGAGACTGGCCGAGGACGACTTGGCCGAGATCGACCGGATCACGCTGGACTGAGCACGGAGCAAGCGTTGAACGAAAACGTTCATTCAAAAGGCCTCAGACTCACTGGTCGGCCTTGAACTCTGGGAACGTCAGCCTCTCGCGCTCTCCGCCTGAAAGCTGTCGATCTGGTTTCGGCCAATCTCTTCCGATCTGCCGATCCACCTCGGTCGTCGCTCGCGTCCGCTTCACCCTTGCGTTGCCTGCCCCGCCGCGAACGCCTCTGGCGTGAGCACGTCGAGGTTCGGGAACAGGCCGCGCATGTGGCCCACGTTCCAGGTCACGATGCCAGGGATGCCGTGCACGACAGCCGCCCTGCCGATCAACGCGTCGTAGAGCCTCGGCCCGATCCCACCAGAAGCAGCGTACAGGCCGGTGGCCTCGAAGGTTTGCGCCGCCGTCAGCCCGACCAAGCCCGTAATCGCGCGCAAGCTCGCTAGTTGTTTGATCCCGGGGTTTGATGGTGCAGTATTCTCCCTGGGATGGAAGGACGCACTATGGGCCAAGTTCTCCACGGCAGCGCCACAACGACAGCGGCAGTCCGTCGAGCGATACAGCGTAGTCAAGAAAGCCTGAGAGCCCTGGCCACCCGTTACGGCGTCAACCAGAAGATCATCGCCAAGTGGCGGTAGCGCAGCTCCGTTGACGGCCAACCGACCGGGCCGAAACAGGCGAAGTCGACCGTGCTGTCCGTTGAGGACGAGGCCATCATCGTCGCCTTCCGTCGGCATACGCTGTTGCCGCTCGACGACTGCCTGTATGCCTTGCAGGCCACCCTGCCGCACCTCACCCGGTCGTCGCTGCACCGCTGCCTACAGCGACACGACACCTCCCGGCTGCCCGAGGCCGAGGGCTCCGCCCCGGCCAAACGCAAGTCCAAGACCCATCCGCCCGGCTGCTTCCATGTCGACGTCGAACCCGCGCAAACCGCGTCGCGGTTTCGCTGGGTTCGCCGGACATCGCCGAAGTCCACACCGCACAGGGCAGGCTTCACTTGCGGGTCGCCATCGACCGAACCACCCAGTTCGCCTTCGTCGAACTGCACGAGAAAGCCACACGGCGCGTCGCAGGCGGCTTCCTCCGCGCCCTCATCAAGGCCGTGCGCTACGCCATCCATATCGTGCTGACCGACAACGGCACCCATTTCACCTCGCCAGGCAACATCTGCTCAGCAGCCGCCGAAATCCGGCGCGCCATGGACAATGGCGAACTCTTCCTTGCGCATGCGTTCGAATACGCCTGCGCGCAAAACCACATCGACCATCGCCTGACCAAGCCGCGTCGCCCGTGGACCAACGGCCAGGTCGAACGCATGAACCGCACGATCAAGGACGCCACCGTCAAACGCTTCCACTACGACACCCATGACCAGCTCCGAGGTCACCTGGCCGACTTCGTCAACGCCTACAATTTCGGCCGACGCCCGAAGACCCTCAAAGGGCTCACAACCTATGAAGCCATCTGCAAAGCATGGACGTCTGACAGAAAGCGACTCAAGCTCGATCCGCTCCAGCAAATGCCGGGACTAAACATCTAGTGGACGTGCTGCAAGCTGATACGACGGGGTACCGCCCGCTCGCGCACATTCCGACGCACTCCGGCGCACGTACATCCCTGTACGTGCCCGAGTTGGACCGGCTGTTCGTCGCCGCCCGTGCCGGGCTGCTGGGGTCGGACGCCGCTCTTCTCGTGTTCCGGCCCGAACTTTAAGGCACGCGCCCTCGCGGACACGTCGGATTCGACCGCTTGGGCTTCGAATGGCCGGGGAAAGCCATTGGTGCCAAGGTCGGATGTACAGGTTGTGACCGAATATTCGGGAGAGTCTGTTGCTGCTTCGCGCCTTCACATCCACCGGCCCAATCCTGGGCCTGGCCTCTGCCGCCCTGTTCGGAGCCAGCACGCCGCTTGCCAAGCTGCTGGTGGGCGAAGCCGATCCCTGGCTGCTGGCCGGGCTGCTCTATCTCGGGTCCGGCATCGGCCTTGGCGCCGTGCATCTCCGCCGCCAGGTGCTGGGCGTCGCGCCGCCGGAAGCGCCGCTGCGCCGGGCCGACCTGCCCTGGCTGGCGGCGGTCATCCTCGCGGGCGGTGTCGTCGGCCCGGTGCTGCTGATGGCGGGCCTGAGCGTCACGCCGGCGTCCAGGGTGCGTGCCGTGCGCGAGCGCTGCCGCCTGGCCGGGACCAAGCCGCCTGCAGCCAACACGGTGCGCGCCCGGGTGCGTCGCGTGCAGGCGGACCTGGCCGCCCGTGCCCGCGAGGGGGCCGGCAGCGCCGCCGTCCGGCGC
>CAXUJE010000503.1:0-3758 GCA_964251035.1 uncultured Acetobacteraceae bacterium | reverse complement strand
GTCCTTTGCATGGCCGCAGCCATCGACTGGATCAAAGGCTAACAGGCCCTAGCACCAGATGTTTCATAAATGGGTCGTCATCATATAGCCGAATGAAAAGATTTGGTACTAAACGTCATGGTCCTCATCAACACCGCCCTACCAAACAAAATGCGAAACCGCCGCCACCGGAAACAGCCCAGCCGCCGTCGCCTCCGCGGTGATCGCCGCATCGCCGCCCTCATGCGCCCCGTGCAGCCCGCCCAGCACCCAGCACGCATCAACCCCCACCGCCGCGGCACCCGCAATGTCCGTGCGCAGCGCGTCGCCCACCGCAAGCACCCGGGGCCGCGGCACCCCCAGCATCGCCAGCACGGGCGCGTAGATCGCCGGGTCAGGCTTGCCGAGCGAGCGCACCGTGCCGCCCATGGCAACGTAGCGCACCGCCAGCGTGCCGGCGCAGACCACCCGGACGCCGCCGCGGATCACCTCCAAATCCGGGTTGGCGCAGATCATCGGCAGGCCGCGCGCCGCGCAGTCCCGCAGCACGTCGTCATAGGCCGCCGGATCGGTCGGGCTGAGGTGGTCATCCGGCCCGGTGTTGAGCATGAACCCGGCGCCGTCCGGGGTGGCGCGGATATCGAGGTCCAGGCCGTGCAGCACGTTGCGGTCGCGCTCCGGGCCGAGGTGGAACACCGCGCGCCCAAGCGCCCGGTACCACGGGTCCGGCCGGTCGCGCAGCATGAGGTAGGTCGCCTCGCCGGAGGTCATCACGCCGTCGAACTCGCTCGCGGCGATGCCCATCTTGCGGAGCTGCCCCTGGATCGCCCCGGCCCGGCGCGGCGCGTTGCTCAGCAGCACCACCCGCTTGCCCTCCGCGCGCAGCGCCGCCAGGCACTCGGCGGCGCCCGGATACGGCGTGACCCCGTCATGGATCACGCCCCAAAGGTCGAGGATGAAACCGTCGTACTCCGCCGCCAAGGGCGCGAACCCGGGCAGGCGCCTCATGCGTCCACGCCCACGGCGTCCATCACGCTGCGGAACCCCTGGGCGCGCAGCGCCGCGGCCAGCTCGCGCTTGATCCGGGGGACCAGCGCCGGGCCGCCATAGCTGAACGCGGTGTAAAGCTGCACGAGGTGCGCGCCGGCGCGGATCTTGCGCAGCGCGTCGGCCCCCGTGGACACGCCGCCGCAGCCGACCAGCACCAGCCGTCCCGCCGCCAGACGGTAGGCGCGGGCCAGCAGCCGCGTGCTGGGCGCAAGCAGCGGCGGGCCGGACAGGCCGCCGCCCTCGCCCGCCGCCCGGGACCGCAGCGTGTCGGGCCGGGCGACCGTGGTGTTGGACACGACCAAGCCCTCGACGCCGTGGCGCGCCGCCGTCTCGACGATGGCCTCCAGCCCGCCTTCCGGCAGGTCAGGCGCGATCTTCACCAGGAGCGGCGGGCGATGCGGCACCTCCGCCTGCACTGCGGCCAGGATGGCGGCGAGCCTTGCCTCGCCCTGCAAATCCCGCAGCCCCGGCGTGTTCGGGGAGGACACGTTGATCACGACGTAGTCGGCGTGCGGCGCCACGGCGGCGATCAGGGCGGGGTAGTCGCGCTCCGGGTCGGCGCCGTCCTTGTTGATGCCGACGTTGGCCCCCACCGGCACCCGCCCACGCGGCAGGGCGGCCAGGCGCGCGACATAGGGTGCCAGGCCGCGGTTGTTCAGCCCGTAACGGTTGATCACCGCCCGGTCCGCTTCCAGCCGGAACACCCGGGGGCGCGGGTTGCCGGGCTGCGGGCGCGGGGTCACGGTGCCGGCCTCGATCAGGCCGAAGCCCACCCGGCGCAGGCCGCGCAGCGCCAGGGCATCCTTGTCGAACCCGGCGGCGAGGCCGATCGGGTTGCGGAACACGAGGCCGAGCGCCTCCACCCGCAGCGCCGGGTCGTCGGGCGTCGCGTCCTGCCCGGCCAGGCCCAAACGCAGCGCGGTGATGGCCAGCCGGTGCGCGCGCTCCGCGTCGGTCCGGCGCAGCAGCGGCATGAGGGCGGAGGCAATGCTTGGCGTCATGCGGCAGGTCTGCCCCATCCTCAATGCCTTGAGAAGTGCGTGCTTCGCCGCCAGGTGAGGCAGCATGTGGAACGAGCCTTACCTGGAAACCTGCTGCCGGTCGGCGCTGCACCGCCTGCTGCTGTGCGAGGCGCCGGGCCGGCCGGGCGGATTGAAGGACGGGCCGTGCCTGGAGCGCCTGTCCGGCATGGGCCTGGCCGCCGAACACGACGGCCGCTATCACGCGACGGAGGCCGGCCATGCCCGGCATGATGCGGAAATCCTGAAGCAGCCGGCCTGACCCTGGCCGCCCGCAAACGGAGCAGGTCCCCGCAGCAAGGCGCATGACACGCTCGCCGGAGGTCCTGTCGAGGTTCGAAAGCCGACTGCAGCAGCATGTCGGAGCTGAGTTGGGCTCTTGCGCGGTCGCGGTCAGGCCGTCGCCCAGACGCACCACTGGTCGGGTCCGAGCACATGTGCATGAACCGCCGCCACCGAGGCTTCGAGTTCGGCCGCGAGCCGGTCGGCTTCTATCGGCCCGTAGTCTGGGTGCGCCACAAAGTTGAAGGCTGCATAGGCCGCCGTCATCCGGCGGAAGAACAGGTGAGACCCTTCCATGCCGACCAGGCGCTCGCAGAAGCCATGGGGCGCAGCCAAGCCAGCCTCGGCCAAGGTGGCTACCAACTGCGGTCCCGCGTCCGGTCCCGCGAGGGCGGGCTTGCGTGAGACGGTTGTACTCGGCGCTGAACGTGTCATAGGCCGGAACCGGCGGTCGGGACACCGTGGTCATCCTTGCGTCTGGCTCATGGAACGCAGCGATGCCGCCAGACCGCAGGTTCGCCGCGGCCGTTCGGACGAAGCGGACGGGATCTTGCTGATGCACCAGGACATAGCACCCGATCACGAAGTCGAACGGCTCCCCACCGGGACGGCCGGCCTCCGAACCTTCGGGGAACATGACGTTCTGGACCCCCTGGCCCTGCGCGCGTCCAGTCGCAAACTGGACAGACGCAGCCGCCTGGTCGATCCCGGTCACGTGACCGTCCGGGCCGACGATCTCTGCCGCGAGGAAGCAGACATCCCCGGCGCCGCAGCCGATCTCCAGCACCCTCATCCCGGGCCGTAGCCCAGCGCTGCGCAACAGCCGTTCCGCGATGGGACGCAACAGCTGGGCTTGCAAGGCGAGGCGCTGCAACTCGATCGGGCTATGTCCCAAAGAGTATCCCGTCATCTCTAACCCTCCTGCGCCGCCCTCACCCGCTGCCGACGGCAGAATCGGTCGGCAAGGCCGACTCTGTCTTCAATAGTCAATGTCCCGTGGGAACGGACAATGGCTCGGCCATCTCCAAATCCTGTGGGCACGGTTTGCGAGCGCGAGCGCCGACGATTGCGGCCGCCAGTTCCTAACGCCCCGTCCCGCTGGACACATCTGTGCTGGACACGCCACTAAATGTCCCGCCAGCGACGATCCCGCGGACGCGGAGCGGCCAGTCCAGCCGGTCCAGCGCCTCGCGCCACAGCCGGGCGTCGCAGCGCTCGCGCGGCCAGGCCGGGTTGGGCGCGGTGCCGCGCCAGCCCCAAAGGCGCAGGATGCGGACGTGCAGCAACTCGATCCGGCGTCGGCGGTACAACACGTCGAGGCACTTCAGAACGTCCTCCGGACGGCACGGGCCGGGGCCAGGGGCGGGGCTGGCCTCCTGCTGCGCCCGGAGAACGTTTCCACGTTCTTCGAGAGCGACCAGCAAGGAA
>CAXUJE010000502.1:0-3770 GCA_964251035.1 uncultured Acetobacteraceae bacterium | reverse complement strand
AGGTCTCGACCCATTTCGACGGCACGGTGCAGAACCCGCAGTGGCTGGGGTAGGGACGGCTTTATGGGGATATGATGTCGACCGCTGCGATGATCGCCTGCACCGCCGCCCTGTTGGTCAGTGGCTGCATGACCGGCCCCATCCCGGTACCCTCCAGCCGTGCGGGTGACAACGCCGTAAACCCTTCGGGTCCCAGCGAGGAAAAGCTGCCCGGCGCCCCCGCGATCCGGGCCGCGACGCCGTAGCGCATCTCCCCGCCCCACGCCAGACTGGCCGCGCACGGCGGCCGTATTTTTCGTTGCGCTCGTTTCCTGAATCGCGGCTATGGTCAGGCCGATACGTTCAGGAAACAGCCATGGCCGCGCAACTCGACGTTCAGTTTACCGACCCGCCGGCGCCCGGCGACCCCAACCGGGATGCGGTCGTGTATGCGATGAACGTAGCTTTCAACGAGTGGACGCGGCACTTCGACTATACGGCCGGCACCTTCACCATCAACATCTCGTTCCGCGCCCTGACCCAGCCGGCAGATGTCAGCCTGTACGCGCAGGACTTCACGCAAGTCGCCTCCGACCCGCGCCTTGTCACTATCGTTGAGCCGTCCTTTGGGCTGACCTTTGCGGCACGAGCCGCTTCGCCGACGGTCTTTGGAACGCCGATCCTCTACATCAATCCCGCGACCTTCAACGGCGCGGTGTTCAGCGCCAACGGTGTGGCGCCCATCGAACGCGAACTGGGGCATGCGTTGGGCATTTCGCAACAACGCTTCGGCAACGTGGTGAGAGGGCCGGTGCCGCAGACACGGGCGACGGTGTACGACACCGGCCTTCTGTTCGTGCAGTCCCCGCCCAACGCCGTCACGACCTTCAACGGGCCGTATGCCGAGGCGGCGTACGGCGGCCCGGTGCCGGTGGACAACGGGAGCACGAACATCACCACGGTCGGCGGCGGGTTGGCGGTGGACACGACCACCCAGGGCGCCAGCACGGTGCAGCCGCTTGACGTGGCGCTGCTGCGGGACGCCGGGCTGCCGGCGTTAAGCGACCGGGAGTTGCAGGAGCATCAGATCGCCCGGCTTTACTTCAGCGCTTTCGGCCGCATCGCCGACAGCGCCGGGCTGGTCCAGCAACTCAACTCACTGCGCGGAGAGTCGTCCACTTTTGACATAGAGGGTCAAACTACGATCGCCAACAGCTTGGTGTCCTCGCCCGAATTCGCCGCGCGCTATGGCACGCTGTCAGATGCGGATTTCATCCGCACCGTCTATCAAAACGCGGTAGGCCACCAGCCGGACGCGCCGCTGCTGAGCTCTTATCTAACGCAACTATCCACGCCAAGCTTTCACCCCCTGACCCGCGCCGCCATCCTGCAGAGTGTCGCTGACAGCGACGAGGCCCGGGGCCGCTTGTCAGCCAACCCGAACGTCACCTACGCCGCGACGGCGGAGGCGCAGGTCGCGCGGTTGTATGACACAGCACTCGGGCGGTATGCCGACCCGGCGGGCTTCAACACGTTCACCAGCGAAATCGTCAACGGCACGACATTGCAGCAGACGGCGCTTGCTTTCCTGTCCTCACCCGAGTTCGCCAACCGCTACGGCGCCGCGCTGTCCGATCAGGCGCTGGTTGATGCGCTGTACCAGAACACCCTGCGCCGCGCGCCCGATGCGGCCGGGGAGGCACTCTACGTCCGGGCGCTGGCATCGGGGCAGCTCGACCGGGCGGGGCTGCTGGCGGCGATCTCCGACAGCCAGGAGCACATCAACCTGATCGCCCAGGCGGCGGGCGCGCGGAGCGCGGCGGGCCTTTACGTGGATGTTTCGCCGCACCTCGGCATCATTCCGGTGCTCGGCGGCACGGCCGCCTGACTTGGCGGGTCAGGGTGCCGGATCGGCGGCGGCGCGGTGCGGGTCATCGGCCGGCAGTTCGTCGAGGATGTAGTCGCGGGACTTCCAGGAGGGCGCGGGCGGCGTGACGCCGGGCGCCGGCGGGTGTGGGCTGGGGGCGGCCAGGCGCAGCTCCGGGATGTAGCGGGGGCAGTTCGGGAAGACGTAGTCCGCCTGGAACCGCACCACGGACTTCGCGCCGTGGTGGCGCGCCAGCGTTCCTGCATCCCGGACCAGCGTGGCGTCGCCGGTCATGCGCACCAGGCTGGACGCGCCGTCGAAGCGGATGAACAGCAGGCCGACCCGCGCGCTGCGGCTGATGTTCCCGAGCGTCCGGTACATCGAGTTCCCGTCGTAGTCCGGCCATTCCAGCGCGGCCGGCCCCACCACCCGCACGAAGCCCGGCACGCCGCCCTTGAAGCTGCAATCCACGGCGTCCCCGTGATGCGAGGCGACGAAGAAGAACGACGCTTCGGTGATCAGGGCGATGTCGTCGGGCCAGAACTCGCGGTGCTTGCGCCGCCGCTCCAGCGCGTCGGCGACCCGGCGGCCGTCGAACTCGTCCTGCAGGGCGCGCATGCCGTCGTGAAACATCGAGGCGTCTTCCATGCCGCCATGCTAACCCGGCGCGGTGTTCGCGGGAATGGGTCGCCATGGTCACGTCCAGATTTGCCGCGCGCGGCCTCGCCGCCGGGCTGCTTGCGCTCTCCCTCGTCCCGGCGCGGGCGGCGGAGGTGTGCCGCTACGCTGGCACCACCAGCTACTCCGGACACTTGGCGGTGCAGGCCGAGGCATCCGAAGCGCGGGGCGTCACCACGGTCGACGTGACCGCGCGCCTCGACGCCAAACCGTGGTGGTTCTGGACAATCCAGTACTTGGCGGAAGAGATCAGCACCTGGCAGGCGGGCGAGCTGCAATCGGTCGCGGCGAACAACCGGTACATCGTCAACGGCCGGCCGAGCCGCCAGCAATGGGACGTGCTCACCCGTGGGCCGGACGGGCTGCTGGCGAGCCGGGTGCAGTCACGGTCGTTGTCCGAGCTCCGCCGCCGGCATCCCGCCTTCGTTGATCATTGGGACCCGGCCCGCTTCGGCCAGCCCTGGCTGCCGGACTACCCGGCGGCGCAGCCGGAGCGGCGGCCGGACCTCGACCTCGCCCGGGCGGCCATGCCGCCGCGGACGCGAACGCCGTATGCCCTCGCGTTCTATTGGTCCCGCTTTCTGCCGGATGCGGGCGGCACGGTGCCGGTGTTCATGCCGGGCTGGAAGCGGGATGCGCGCCTTGATGCCCAGGTCGCGCCGGAGGGGCCAGGGCGCTGGCGCATGGCGCTGCGGCATCCCGGGGGCGACGCGCCGTCTTCGGCGGAGGCGGTGGTGTCCGGGGACCACCAGCTCCTGCGGCTGTCGTTCGACGTGCATGCCGCCGCCGGGTCGGGGCAGGGCTGGGTGGACCGGGCGGAGTGCCAGACCCGGTGATCAGGGCGCTTGAACCCACCTGTTTAGGCCAACGGGTTCGGGCCGTTTGGTACGTTGCAGGCCTAGCTATTGGGCGCGACATCCCCCATTGCTTCTAAAGGTTGCTTAGAACGGCGCACAGGGAATGGGATGCAGGGTGTGACAAGGCCGCCGGCCGCATCGCTCCGGTGGTGGCAGCTGGTGTTCGGCGTGGTGTGCATGATGCTGATCGCCAACCTGCAGTATGGCTGGACGCTGTTCGTGCAGCCGATCCGGCAGGCGCAGGGTTGGTCGGTGGCCGAGATCCAGTGGGCGTTCAGCATCTTCATCGCGCTGGAACCTGGCTGACGCCGGCGGGCGGCTGGCTGGCCGATGCCTTGGGGCCGTGGCGCGGGCCGAAGCTGGCCGTGGCGTTGGGTGGCGCGCTGGTG
>CAXUJE010000501.1:0-3771 GCA_964251035.1 uncultured Acetobacteraceae bacterium | reverse complement strand
CCAGCCGCGTCCGCGCCCCGGCCTGCACCGGGTCCGCATCGTACACGTCGTCCGGCAGCAGCACCGACGCCGTCTCCCCGGCCTCGGTCGTGAGCGCGATGCGGACGGTGCCGCCCTGGTACTCCACCGCCTGCACCTGCGCCGGAACCCCCTCCCCGGCGTCGGCCAGGCGGCAGCGGTCGGCCCGCACCGCCACTGGACCCATGGCCCCCGGCAAGACGTTGTGGCCACCGATGAAACGCGCCACGAAGCTGCTGGCCGGGTGGCCGAACACGGCGCGCGGCGCGCCGACCTGCCGGATGTGGCCGTCCTGCATGACCACCATGGTGTCGGCCAGCGCCATCGCCTCGTCCTGGCTGTGGGTGACGTGGATGAAGGTGATGCCCAACTCCCTCTGCAGCCGCTTGAGTTCCTCCCGCACCCGGGCGCGTAGGAACGGGTCGAGCGCCGAGAGCGGCTCGTCCAGCAGCAGCACCCGCGGCTGGCCCACGAGCGCGCGGGCCAGGGCGACCCGCTGCTGCTGCCCGCCCGAAAGCTGCGCCGGCAGGCGGTCGGCGAAAGCCTCCATGTGCACCAGCGCCAGGAACTCGCTTGCGCGCCGGGCACGCTCGGCCGCGCGCACGCCGCGCATCCGCAGGCTGAACGCCACGTTGTCCCGGCAGGTCAGGTGCGGGAACAGGGCGTAGTTCTGGAACATCATCGCCGTGCCGCGCCGGATCGGCGGCATCCCCGTGGCGTTCACCCCGCCGATCAGGATGTCGCCGTCGCTCACGCCCTCGTGGCCTGCGATCATGCGCAGCGTGCTGGTCTTGCCGCAGCCGCTCGGGCCGAGCAGGCAGCAGTAGCTGGCCTTCGGGATGCGGAGCGAGATGTTGTCCACCGCGGTCGTCCCGCCGTAGCGCTTGGTGACGCCGATCAGCTCGACATCGAAGCGGGGGTCCATGGCGGCTCTCCTCAAACGGGTCCGCGGCGGCGCTGCAGCCGCAAGACGAAGGCCAGCGTCGCGCCGATCAGCAGGAACGACACCGCCGTCGTCACCGTGCCGATGGCGAACAGCGTGGGCGTGCTGTCGCTGGAGATCAGCGCGTAGATCTCAAGCGGCAGCGTGTTGTAGCTGCCGATGGTCAGCGTCGTGCGCGCGTACTCGTCGTAGGACAGGGTGAACGCGCCCACGGCGACGCCGATGATGCCGGGCAGCAGGATCGGCAAAGTGACAAAGCGCAGCCGCTGCCACGGCGACGCGCCGAGGTCGGTCGCCGCCTCCTCGTAGGACCGGTTGAACCGGGCGACGACGGCGAACATGGCGAGCAGGCCGAAGGGCAGCGTCCAGGTGAGCTGCGCGCCGAGCGCGGAGGTGAACAGGCCCTGCGGCACGCCGAGCAGTTGGCAGCCGAGGCCGATGCCGAAGCCGACCAGGAGGCTCGGCATCACGAGGCTCGCGACCGCGACATAGAACAGCAGGGCGGCGCCGGGGAAGCGGCGGCGGAAACCCAGCCCGGCGGCAACCGAGATCACCACCGTCAGCACGCAGACCACGGCGGCAAGTGCCATGGAGCGCCCGAACGACACCGGGATGTTCGCCATCTGCCCGGGCTTCAGGATGTCGGCGAACCACTTGGTCGAGACGCCGACCATCGGAAAGGTCACGCCCCCGTTCGGCCCCTGGAACGACAGCACGTAGATCACCAGCATCGGGCCGTAGAGGAACAGCAGGAATGCGCCCATAACCCCTGCGAGCAGGTAAAAGGTATAGGGCCGCGGCTCGCGGTCGCGCGTCATCAGTTCACCAGCTCCCGCCGAACATCGACCACCCGCATCATGGCCGCCACCAGCAGGGCGACCACCAGCACCAGCACCACGGCGTTGGCAGAAGCCGGAGGGTACTGCATCGCCTGGATTTCGGTGGACAGGGCGGAGACGATGGAGGCGCTTTGTCCGCCGCTCATCCGCTTCACCACGAAGTAGTCGCCCATCACCTGGGTGAACACCAGGATGGAGCCGAGCACGATCCCGGTGCGCGACAGCGGCAGGATGACGTGGCGCATCACCTGCCACCGGCTCGCCCCGGCGTCCCGCGCCGCCTCGATCAGCGCACGGTCGATCTTGGACAGCGAGTTGGCGACCGGCCCCATCATCAGGAGCGTGTAGAGATGCACGTAGGTGATGACGACCGCGAGGTCCGAGAACAGCAGCACGTCGAGCGGATGGTCCACGATGTGCAGCCCGACCAGCATCGTGTTGAACACGCCGTTGCGGCCCAGAAAGGGTATCCAGGCGATGGTGCGGATGATGCCGGAGGTCCAGAACGGGATGGCGCACAGCAGGAACAGCACCATCCGGACCGTGCCGCTGCGGACGTGGAACACCAGGAAGTGGGCGACGCTGAACCCGAGCAGCAGCGTGACCGCCCAGACGATCACGGCGAACTTCAGAGAGCTGACGTAGATGCGCAGCGTCGCCGGGGTGGTCAGCAGATCCCGGTAGTTGTCCAGCATGAAGGCCGGGTAGATGCCCACGCGGTCGTAGTCGAAGAAGCTGACGACGAAGAACAGCAGCGTGGGCAGCGCGAACAGCACCAGCAGGATCAATGCGAGCGGCCCCACCTGGAGCCAGGACACTGCCCAGGGCGCCAGGCGCAGGCTGGGGACCTTCGGCCGCCATGCGCCCGTGCGGACGCCAGCCGTGGTGTCGGACGCCATCAGGCCGCCTGGTGCAGCGCGTCGCGGCAGCGCATCAGCGGCATGATGCGGGTGCCGAACTGCTCCATGCCGATGACGAAGTCGTCGAAGGTCAGCATCACGCCTTGCACGCCCGGCACCGCGGCCATCTCGTCCAGCATGGCGGCGATGCGGGCGTAGGAGCCGACCAGCACGCCCTGGTTGGTGGGCAGCTTCTCGCCGCCCAGGATCTTGCGTTTGTTCGGCTGCGCGAACGGGTCGGTGCTGGGGTCGTCGCCCGATTGCGCGTCGCGCCAGGCCAGCGCCTCATGATCGGTGCCGGCCTTGTAGTGCTCCCACTTGGCTATCGCCGCGTCGTCCGTCTCGTCGGCAATGATCATGGTGAGGATCAACGCGCCGCACTGCCGCCCGGTCGCTTCCGTCGCCGCGACGAGGCGCGCGACGCTCGCCGCCACCGCGGCGGGCTGGTTGATGCCGAAGCTGGCGCAGAAGTTGTAGTCGGCGTGCTCGGCGGCGTAGCGCGTCCCGGCGTCGCTCTGCGCCGCGCAGATGATCGGGATCGGCCGCGACGGCAGCGGGCTGCACCGGCAGTCCTCCATGGTGAAGAACTCGCCCTTGAAGTCGGAGCGCCCGGCGGACCACAGCTCCTTCATCACCGTGACATACTCGGCGCAGTACTGGTAACGGCGGCGGTAATGGTCGGCGCCGGGCCAGATGCCCATCTGCGCGTACTCCGCCCGCTGCCAGCCGGAGATGATGTTCACGCCGAACCGCCCCGGCGCGATGCTGTCGACCGTCACCGCCATGCGGGCCGCGATCGGCGGCGGCATGGTCAGCACGGCGCAGGTGGCAAAAAGCTGGATGCGGCTGGTCACGGCGGCCAGCCCGGCCATCAGGGTGAAGGACTCCAGGTTGTGGTCCCAGAACTCCGACGGGCCGCCGAAGCCGTGCAGCTTGATCATGGACAGCGCGAAGTCGAAGCCGAACCGCTCGGCCTTCTCCACAATCATGCGGTTCAGGTCGAAGGAGGGCATGTACTGCGGCGAGGTCGTGGAGATCAGCCAGCCGTTGTTGCCGATGGGGATGAAGACGC
>CAXUJE010000500.1:0-3794 GCA_964251035.1 uncultured Acetobacteraceae bacterium | reverse complement strand
TGAACAAGCCGGAAACTACGCCACCATCCGTTTCCACCACACCCGCGACGGCACCGTTCTGGTCTGCCGCTGCAGCCAGCGTCGTATGTCGGGATCGGTCATGGGAGTGAGCGGGTGTGTCGCCAGGCTGGACTCGCTCAGCAGGCGGTCCCCGACAAACAAGTGACCCTGAAACACCGTACGGCCTGTCGCGGGGAATGAGGGGCACGCCGCGACGCCTTTGACATCGAGAGCGTTCGCGAGCGCCTCCGCAACCGGGCCGATATTTCCAGCCGGAGTCGAGTCGAAAGTCGAGCAATACTTGAAGACGAACTGCGTGCATCCCTGCGATCGCAGCCATTCCAGCGCCGCCAATGATTGGGCGACCGCTTCCTCGACCGGTATCGACCGGGTCTTGAGGGAGATCACGCCCGCCTCGCAGGCAGTCGGCGTCAGCCCCATGGGGACGCCGAGGAACTGTATGGTGGAAAGGCCACCGCCCCCACGGTATCCCTTGGTCAAGGTGTTAGCGATGTCGCTCGCCCCCGTGAAATCGTCCGCGATCACACCCAGACGCATTCGTACCCCCTGTCTTCCGCCCTCGATGCTACAGCGTGGCCAAGCACGCCTCTTGCGCAACGGCCGACACGTCGCCGACCGCCAGCATCGTTTAGGGTACTCGCAGCAATTTGCGTCGCTTCCATTCCTGGGTCGCCGGCTCGACTTTTCCAGGCAGTCTCGTCACAAGGCTCCGGACTCACACCACTTGCCGTGCCATGCCTTGCGTGGGCTCGAGAACTGAAGCTGCGCGATTGTCCGACGGCGAACCAGCGGCTGACCTGCCCCCTTAGAAGTGGGCCACCGGCTATGAGAGGCCGGGGGCAGACGGAGGGGGACTGGGATGGCACGCAAGCATCACAAGCATCACAAGCCGGAAGAGATTGTCGCCAAGCTGCGGCAGGTCGAGGTGCTGGTCGGGCAGGGCAAGCCGGTGGCGGACGCGGTGCGGGCGATCGGGGTGACAGAAGCGACGTACTACCGGTGGCGTTCTGAGTTTGGTGGTTTGAAGCTGGACCAGGTGAAGCGGCTGAAGGTTCTGGAGCAGGAGAACGGCCGCCTGCGGCAGGCGGTGGCTGACCTGACGCTGGAGAAGCTGGTGCTGAAGGAAGCGGCGTCGGGAAACTTCTGAGCGCTGCCCGTCGTCGGGCGTGCATTGCGCACGTCACGGCCAAGCTGGGCGTTTCCGAGCGTTTTGCCTGTCGGGTGCTGGGTCAGCACCGCTCGACGCAGCGCAAAGTCCCGGGAACGGCTGACGACGAGGCAGCGCTGACGGCGGACATCGCAGCCCTGGCCCGGCAGTATGGCCGCTATGGCTACCGCCGGATCGCGGCGCTGCTGCGGGCTGAGGGCTGGCGCTGCAACCACAAGCGCGTGGAGCGGATTTGGCGCTGCGAAGGGCTGAAGGTGCCTGCGCGCCAGCCCAAGCGCGGGCGGTTATGGCTGAACGACGGGTCCTGCGTGCGGCTGCGGCCGGAGCGGGCGAACCACGTGTGGGCCTACGACTTCGTCGAGGATCGGACGCGGGACGGGCGCAAGATCCGCCTGTTGAACGTCGTAGATGAATTCAGCCGCGAGTGCCTGACGATCCGGGTTGGGCGCAAGCTGGGTTCGGCCGACGTCATCGATGTGCTGGCGGACCTGTTCATCGCGCGCGGCACGCCGGCCTACGTCCGGTCGGACAACGGGCCAGAGTTCATCGCCACGGCCGTGAAGGGCTGGATCGGTGGCGTCGGCGCCAAGACG
This sequence comes from uncultured Acetobacteraceae bacterium, assembly GCA_964251035.1. GTDB lineage: Bacteria > Pseudomonadota > Alphaproteobacteria > Acetobacterales > Acetobacteraceae > CAHJXG01. The sequence continues at coordinate 2,012 of CAXUJE010000500.1, read as the reverse complement.
GCGTTCATCGAGCCCGGCAGCCCGTGGGAGAACGGCTACGTGGAAAGCTTCAACGGCAAGCTGCGGGACGAGGTATCCGCCTGGCGAGGACCGCCTGGGCGTGAGCCTCCGTCCGCCTTAAGTCGCTGGTTAAGGTGGCGGTTGAGGTGTGTGGATGGACGGCGTGGTGGAGATCATCACCGGTCGCGAGCGGCGGCGGCAGTGGAGCACGGCGGACAAGCTACGCATTGTCGGGGAAACGCACGAGCCGGGTGTTCGGGTCTGCCATGTCGCGGCGCGGCACGGCTTGTGCGAGAGCCTGCTGTTTGCGTGGCGTCGGCAGGTCGAAGGCGGCCTGCCCACCGAGGCTCTGGTCGCCCATGTGCTGGTGTCGCGCTATGCCGACCATCTGCCGCTGTATCGCCGAGCACAGATCATGCAGCGGCAGGGGGTCGAACTGGATCGCTCCACGCTGGCATTCTGGGTGGGCTATGCCGCGGCCGAGATCGCGCCCGTGGTCAGCCGCTTGAAGGAGATCCTGCTGGGCTCGGCGCGGGTGTTCGCCGACGAGACCACGGCGCCGGTGCTGGACCCCGGCCGCGGGCGGACCAAGACGGGCTACTTCTGGGCCGTCGCCCGCGACAACCGCCCTTGGGGCGGGGCTGACCCGCCGGTCGTGGTCTACAGCTACGCCCCGGGCCGCGGGCAGGAGCACAAAGACCGGCTGCTCGGGGCCTATCGCGGCATCCTGCAATGTGACGGCTACGCGACCTACAAGAAGCTGGCCGGCCCCAAGGACAATGGCGGGGCGGTGACCCTGGTGTTCTGCTGGGCGCACGTGCGCCGGGGCTTCTACGACCTGGCCAAAGCCGGCGCGGCGCCGATCGCCACCGAGGCGTTGGCGCGCATCGCCGCCCTTTACCGGATCGAGGCCGAGGTGCGCGGCAAGTCGGCGGCGGACCGGCTCGCTGCACGCCAGGCCAAGAGCCGGCCGCTGGTGGCCGACCTGCGCACCTGGTTTGAGGCACAGGTCGCGACATTGCCCGGGCGTGGCCCGACAGCCGGCGCGATCCGCTACGCGCTGAACCACTGGGACGGGCTCGAGGGGTTCCTCAACGACGGGCGCATCGAGCTCGACAACAACAGCGTCGAGCGCGCCATACGCCCGATCAAGCTGTCGAAAAAGAACGCGCTCTTCGCCGGCAGCGACGAGGGCGGGGCAAACTGGGCCCACGTCGCCTCGCTCGTGGAAACCTGCAAACTGAACGGCGTCAATCCGCAGCTCTACTTCGCCGACCTGCTGACCCGCTTGGTCCAGGGTTGGCCGCAGGCGCGCACCGACGAGCTTATGCCTTGGCACTGGGCCGCCCAAGGGAGCGGCTGAGCACCGGGCCGCGCGAAGCAGGATTCATGGAGGACGGCCGCATGTCGCGCACGAGCACCCACATTTTCCGCGTCCGGCTTCGGCCCAGGGTTTACCGCGAGATCGAGATCCCGAGCGAAAAGTCGCTCTACGACCTGGCCGCCGCCATCGTGCAGGCCTTCGACTTCGACCTGGATCACGCCTTCGGCTTCTTCAACAGGCTGGACTACCACGTCTTCGACTCGCCCGTGCGCTACGAGCTGTTCGCCGACCTGGAGGGCGGCAGCGAGTCCGGCAGCGTCAAGCGGACCAAAGTGGCGCAGGCGTTCCCCGCCGTGGGCGCCAAGCTGCAGTTCCTCTTCGACTACGGCGACGACTGGCGCTTCCAGGTCGAGGTGATCGGACTGGGAGAGAAGGTTCTGAAGACGCGCTACCCGAAGCTGCTCAAAGCCGTCGGCAAAGCCCCGCCACAATACCCGCCCGAGGACGAAGACGAGGAGTGACGGCCGAACCCCAGGGCCACGGAGCAACGCTTACGGTAGGTGCACAAGGCACGCGCTCCGCAGCGTTCCGACCGCAGCCGCGCAGAAAGGGCCGACCATCCCCAGCAAGGCTCGGGTCGCCGGAACAAGCACGTTGTCCAGCCCGTAGGCATTCGGCCAGGCAAGCA
>CAXUJE010000499.1:3171-3813 GCA_964251035.1 uncultured Acetobacteraceae bacterium | reverse complement strand
TATCGGCATAGGGCGGGCAATGCTCGTGCAGATGCGCCGCCACGGCTTCGCCGAGCTTGACGCCGGCGCGCTGCGGTCCAGCGGGCAGCGGTTCGAGGCGGCGCTGGCATTGAACCCCGGGGATGCGGATGCGCTGGGCGGCTTGGGCATCGTGCGCCTCCGGGAGAACCGGCCGGCCGAGGCCCGAAGCCTTTTGGAACGCGCCGTCGCTGCGGACCCGGCACGCGCCGGGCAATGGCACCGCGCGCTGGACGGAGCCAGCTACACTCTGGAGCTGGTGGAAGCGCGCAGCCTGGTTCGCCGGGGCGACGCCGCGGGCGCCGACGCGGTCCTGCGCCGGGCCGCGAAGCGCGATGTCGAGGACGCCACCGACGCCGAAAGCTTGCTGGGCGAGGTGACGCTCCGCCAGGGTGAGTTCGCGGAGGCCGAGCGGCATTTCCGCGCTGCCCTGGCACGCCGGCCCGGCTTCGCGCCGGCCGGCAGCGGGCTGAACCAGGCGCTGCGGGCGCAAGGGCGACCGGCTGAGGTCCCGGAGCCGCGGCCCCAGCTTGTCGACCGCGGCGCGCCGGTGAGCGCGGAGGCGGCCCAACTGCGGGTCGAAGCTTCTCGCGCCGCCGCCCCGGCGACGCAGGCCGCGCTGCG
>CAXUJE010000499.1:0-3161 GCA_964251035.1 uncultured Acetobacteraceae bacterium | reverse complement strand
GCCCGGCTCGGTGCGCGGGTGCGCGCCCAGGCCGAGGTGAGTCGGGCAGCAGCCCTGCTGCCGACCGCGCCGGCCGAGGCGCGGCAGCGCCTCCTGGCGTTGGCCAGCCAGCCCGATCCCTCCGGCGGGACCGCCGCCGACGTGGTCCGTGCCCTGGGCGACGCTGGAGACCAGGCCGGCGCAGCCGATGCGGCGCGCGTGGCCGGGGTGACCAATCGGGCGGCTCCCGCCCGCCTGGCGATTGCGGGCGCGTTGCTGTCCGTGGGCCAGGAAGCAGAAAGCGCCGCGGTGGCGGGCCAGGTGGACCAGGCCGCCTTGACCCCCGCGCAGCGCCGCGACCTGGCTGCGCTGCAGACCGGCAGCGCCGTGCGCGCGTCCGACCGGCTGAACGAGGCCGGGGACCAGGCAGCTGCGTTTGAGCGTCTGCGCCCCGCCCTGGCCAGCGGCGCGGGTCCAGATGCCGAGCTGGCGCTCGCGCGCTTGTACCAGGGCGCGCGGCAACCGACGGAGGCCATGCGCATCGCTGGCGCCGTGCTGGCCCGCGATCCCCGCAACTGGGTCGCGCGGCGTGGCGCCGTGGACGCGGCGATTGCGGCAGGGGACCGCCGCCAAGCCGAAAGGCTGGCCGCCGAGGGGCGGGCAATGGCGCCCACCGATAGCCGCGCCATCTTGCTGTCGGCCCGGGTGGCCCGCGCGTTCAGCAGCAGCGCCCAGGCGCAAACCCTGCTAGAGCTTGCGGCGGTCCAGCGGCGGGAGGAACTGGGGGACGCCGCACCGACCATGGTGGCCTCCGCCCGCGGCCTCGCGAACCCCTTTCAGTCCGCCAGCACCGGGACGGCGCCTGCCGGCCTGGCGGTCCGTCCCGGCGATCCCGTGTCGCGGGAGATCGCCGAGCAGTTGACGCTGGTGCGCAATGACACGGCGCCTCGGGCGCTCGGCAGCGCCAGCGTGCGCGTCCGGTCGGGAACGGCGGGACTGGACCAGCTGCAGGAACTGTCAGCGGCGGCGCAGGCCAGCCTTCCAGCAGGCAAGCTCGGCGGACGAGTGACGGCGCGGGTCATGCCGGTGTTCCTGGGCGCCGGCAAGCTGTCGAGCACAGGCGACGCCCCGCTGCGGTTTGGCACCAATGCGCTGGCGAGCGCGCCGGTGTCAAGTTCCAGCACCGCTGCGGGCGCCGGGCTAAACGTGGCCTACCAGCGGGGCGACTGGCTCAGCGCGGACATCGGCACATCCCCCCTCGGCTTCCCGGTCACCAACCTGCTGGGCGGCGTTGAGATCGCGCCGAAGCTGACGGACGCGGTGCGCCTGCGTGTCCGCGGCGAGCGGCGGTCAGTGCTGGACAGTCTGCTGTCCTATGCCGGCACCAAGGATGGAGCGACCGGGCAGACCTGGGGCGGCGTGACGCAAACCGGCGGGCACGTGCAGTTGGAGTCCAGCCTCGGCGAGGGCGGCGTGTACGTCGCGGGCGGCTACGCGGCCTATAACGGGCAGCACGTCGCGCACAACGCGAAGGTCGAGGCGGGGGCCGGCTTCTCGTACCCCATCTACAGGGATCGCGACGGCGAGCTGACAACCGGGCTCGACCTGATCTACTTCGCGTTCGACAACAATCAGCGCGGCTTCGCGCTGGGCCAAGGCGGCTACTTTAGCCCGCATAACTTCGTCGCGCTCAATGTTCCGCTGTATTACAGAAGCAAGCTCGGCGACCTCCGCTACCGGATCGGCGGCACGGCCGGCTACGCCAGCTTTCGCGAGGATGCGAGCCCGCTGTTTCCGAACGACCCCGGTCGCCAGGCCCAGGTGGAGGCAGCCGCGCGGGTCAACCCGGCCTTGCCCACCCGCAACCTAGCGCAGACCCGCAACGGCTTTGTGGGCGGGGTGCGGGTGGACCTCGATTATCCGCTCAGCGACGCGCTGACGCTGGGCAGCAGGCTGCAGTACGACAAGGCAGCCAATTGGAATGAAACCCGGGTCAGCGTCCAGCTTGAGAACCGGTTCTGACGCCGTCCCGCCGCACACTGGTCCTTGCGGCGCTGGCCGGCTTCGCAAGGCCGGCCCGGGCGGTGCCGGCAGCCGAATGGGACGTGTTCAAGGCGCGGTTTCTGCATCCGGACGGCCGCGTCGTGGACACAGGCAACGGCGGTGTGTCCCATACCGAGGGACAAGGCTGGGGACTGCTTTTCGCCGTTGCGTTCGACGACCCGGCGGCGTTCCAGGCGATCCTGGATTGGACGGCCGACACCCTGCGCCGCAGCCAGGATGCGCTGCACTCTTGGCGCTACGTGCCCGGCGAGGCCAACCCGGTGCCGGACGCGAACAATGCCACCGACGGCGACCTGTTCATCGCCATGGCCCTGTTCCGGGCGGCCCGGCGCTGGTCGCGCCCCGCCTACGCGGTCAGGGCACGGGCAATCGCCCAGGACGTGCTGCGTCTGCTGGTGCGCCGCGCCGGTCCGCGCACGCTGCTGTTGCCCGGCGAGCAGGGGTTCGACACCCAGGACGCCTTCGTTGTCAATCCGTCCTATTACGTGTTCCCGGCCTTGCAGGAACTGGCGGCCCACACGCGGAACCCGCTCTGGATTGCTGTCCAGTCGGATGGGTTGGCGTTGATGCGCGACGGCCGGTTCGGTCGTTGGATGCTGCCGCCGGACTGGCTGCAAGTCTCCCGTACAAGCGGAACGCTGGGACCGGCAAGCGGGTGGCCGCCGCGTTTTTCGTATGATGCGATCCGTGTGCCGCTTTACCTGTCCTGGGCTGGGCGGACTCCAACGAGTGTGGATGAGGCGTTTCGCGTATACTGGGCGCAGCAGCTCCCCGACCCGCCCGCCTGGGTGGACCTGGTGACGGGAGAAGTTGCGCCCTACGCTGCGCCGCCAGGGATGCGAGCGGTCGGCGAGTTTTCGCTTACGCCGGTCGCCGTTCCCGACGTGCCGCCAAGCTTCCCGTCCGCGGCGACAGCGCCGGACTATTACTCGGCGGCCTTGATCTTGCTGGCCCGCATCGCCTGGCAGGAGAGCCACCGATCGAAGTCATGAGCGCGGTGGCGTCGTGCCCACGGTCAGTTCAGCCCGTCGCCGATCACCTGCTTGGGGACTGTCCAGAAGTTGGGGAGTGGCTCTTATTGGGTTCCGGGGTGGTGGGGCCAGGACCGGGTTGTAGGG
>CAXUJE010000498.1:0-3841 GCA_964251035.1 uncultured Acetobacteraceae bacterium | reverse complement strand
CCCGCTCTGGAGAAGGTGACGCGGGCGGCCGGCGGCCGGGTCAAGCTGGTCAAGATCGACATCGACGCCAACCGGGCGCTGGTCCAGCAGCTTGCGCAGATCGGCTTGCCGCTGCAGTCCGTGCCGACGGTCGCCGCGTTCTGGCAGGGGCAGATCGCCGACCTGTTCCAGGGCGCGCTGCCGGAAAGCGAAGTCAAGCGGTTCGTCGAGAGCCTGTTGAAGCTGGCGGGCGGCGCCATGCCGGCGGCGGACCTGCTGGCGGAAGCCAAGGCCGCGATGGAAGCCGCGCAGTTCGAGGAGGCCGGCGGCCTGTTCAGCGCCCTGCTGCAGGAGGAGCCGGAGAACCCCGCTGCCTGGGCCGGGCTGATCCGCGTGCTCATGGCGCTCGGCCAGGAGGACCAGGCCCGGGATGCGCTGGAGCAGATCCCGCCAGCCATCGCCGAGCACGCCGAGATCAGCGGGGCGCGGAGCGCGCTGCTGCTGGCCGAGGAGGGCCGCCGGGCCAGCAGCCAGCTCGGCGAGTTCGAGCGCCGGCTCGCCGCCGACCCGGATGACCACCAGGCACGTTACGACCTTGCCGCGGCGCTGAATGCCAGCGACCGTCGGGCGGAGGCGGCCGACGCGCTGCTGCACATCGTCAAGCAGGACCGTGCCTGGAACGACGACGCGGCCCGGCTGCAGTTGCTGAAGCTGTTCGAGGCTTGGGGGCTGACCGACCCCGCAACCCTGTCCGCGCGGCGCAAGCTGTCGGCATTGCTGTTCAGGTAATCCCATGTTCCAACCTGGCTCGGACAAGCTGCCCACAGAGTTTCCGGTGTTTCCTCTGGGTGGCGCCTTGCTGCTGCCGCAAGGCAAGCTGCCGCTGAACATCTTCGAGCCGCGCTACCGCGCCATGGTGGAGGACGCGCTGGCGGCGGGCCGGGTGATCGGCATGGTGCAGCCGGACGAGAACCGGCCCGAGACGCCCAGCGGACCCGCGCTCTACAAGGTTGGTTGTTTGGGCCGCTTGTCCTCCTTCAACGAAACCGACGATGGACGCTACCTGATCACCCTGACCGGCATGGTCCGATTCGCGATCAGCGTGGAACTGGAGATGCAGCGCGGCTACCGCCGGGTGAGGGCCGACCTGGCGCGGTTCCGGGACGACCTGGACGATAGGCCCGCGGCGCCCGCCATCGACCGGGACGCGCTGACCCGGGCGCTCCGCACCTATTTCAGCGCTCGCGGCTTCGATGCGAACTGGGATGCGATCAACGAGTTGCCGGACAACGCGCTGGTCGTGACCTTGGCCATGGTCTGTCCATTCGATCCCGTGGAGAAGCAGGCTTTGCTGGAAGCGCCGAGGTCGGCCGATCTCGCCAGCACCCTGCTGACGCTGCTGCAGATGGGCGCGCACGCCACCGACACGGGGCGGCAAGGCCGGCATGCGAGCTAGGGGGAGCGTTCCCATGCCTGGTGCCCCTGCCATCGACCCCCGCCTGCTCGCCATACTGGTGTGCCCGGTCAGCAAAGGCCCGCTGACCTATGACCGTGCCGCGCAGGAGCTGGTCAGCCGAAAGGCTGGCCTTGCGTTTCCCGTGCGCGACGGCATCCCCATCATGCTGCCCGAGGAAGCGCGCCTGCTTGACGACGCCCCGCCCGGTGATGCCCCGTCTGGCGACGCATGACGCCACGGCCAACCGACATCCGTGTCCGACGCGCGACGCAGCGCCTTGAGCTGGACTTCGACGACCAGACCAAGGTCTCGCTGCCCGCCGAGCTGCTCCGGGTTGAGAGTCCCAGCGCCGAGGTGCAGGGCCACTCGCCGGACCAGAAGCAGACGGTGGCGGGCAAGCGCGGGGTCGGGATCGCCGCTGTCGAGCCGATTGGCCATTACGCCGTGCGCATCCGCTTCACCGACGGCCATGACACCGGGATCTACACCTGGGCGCTGCTGCACAAGATGGGCCAGGAGCAGGCAGCGCTGTGGGACGCCTACCTGGCGGCGCTGGCGCAAAGGGGGCTGAGCCGGGACCCTTGAGGCGGCGCGGGACCCGGTGCCCTACGCGCTCTGGACCAGGATAGCCGTCAACCCGGCGTCCAGCAGCATGCGCAGATCCGGCAGCGCAAGCGCGATGCAGCCCTCCGTCGGCGCGAAGTCCGACCGGGCCACGTGCAGGAAGATCGCGCTGCCGGCCCCGCGCCGCACCGGGTCATCGTTCCAGCCGAGCACGCCGATGATGTCATAGACCGGGTCGGCCCGCCAAAGCGCCTCGTGCCGGCCATCATGCGGCAGGCGGACCAGATGGTTGTAATCGGCGTGCGACGGGTCGTCGCACCATCCGTCATGCGGGGCCAAGGGCATGGCCGGCACGGCAGAGCGTGGCCGCGCGACCCGGTCCGCGCGGTACAGCAGCCGATGCAACGGCAACAGCCCGGCCGGCGTCGCCCCATCGCCTTCCTGCTTGTGCGTCCGCACGCCGCTGCGCCCGGACGCCGCACGGCATCGCAGGCTGCCCAGCACCAAGGTGCCATCCGAATGCAACCTCGCCTGGCCCGCGACGTCCCCGCTCATAGCAGCCCTTTCTCAAGCGCCTGGCTCCGCAGCCATTCCTGCGACGCCAGTCGGTAGGCGGCGTGGCCACGCTGCGCGCCGCCTGCGAATCGGGTCGGGCTTTGCTGGAACTCAGGGACATTGGCGGCGAGGGTCGCATATCCGCCCGGCTTCAGGGTTCCAGGCGTGACCGGATTCATCGGTGCTTGGAACCCGGTCTCCGACGTCCCAGCCGGGACCGGAGGACGCGACAGGTCCGGCTCCATGCTGAACAGCTTACCCACAAAGCTCATGACGGCAGCGCCCAGGATACCGATGGCCCCGCCGAATACACCAGCCCCCAGGATGCGCACCAGCGCCGGGATGGTCTCGCCGGTGGCCGCCCGGTCAATTGTGCCGACTGCCGGCACATGATGCAGGAGGTTCAGCGCCTTCAGCACGTCACTGAACGGCACGTCGAGCGGCTGCGGCCAAAGGCCCGTCAGCCCGATCGGCCCGGCGCCGCCCGGAGGCGTCGAGTAGCCGAAACGGCGGGATGCGGGGTCAGCGCCAGGGGTGGGCAGGATCATGGTCCTGATCTACCAATCTCTATTCTATGCCATGCCCGGCTCAACCCGGAAGGTGGCCAAACCTGCGTATCTTCGTCGCGAGGTAATGGTTGTTGATGCCGTTCGGCGCGATCACCAGCGGCTCGCGCGCCTCGATCTTCACCCCGAAGGCGGCAAGGGCCGTCAGCTTGTCGGGATTGTTGGTCAGCAGCCGGATCCGGCGGATGCCAAGCTGGTCAAGCATGGCCGAAGCAGCCAGGAAGCTGCGCTCATCCGCATTCCAGCCCAGGGCACGGTTCGCATCGAGCGTGTCCAGCCCGCGGTCCTGCAAGGCATAAGCGCGCAGCTTGTTCGTGAGACCGATCCCGCGCCCTTCCTGCGCCATGTACAGCAGCACCCCGCTGCCTTCTTCTGCCATGCGGTCCAGGGCCGCGTGCAGTTGCGGCCCGCAGTCGCAGCGCAGGCTGCCCAGCAGATCCCCGGTGAAGCACTCGGAATGCACGCGCACCAGCGGCGCCGGCCCGGCGGTGCCCGCGTGCTCCGGCTTGCCGATCAGGATGGCCAGGTGCTCGATCCCGGCGTCCGGGGCGCGGAACGCCACGGTGCGCGCATCCGCGGACGCCGCAAGGGGGACGTGCACCGACGCGACCTGCACCAGGCCGGCCGCCGCCACGTCTGGAAAGGCCAGCACGTCCTCCGCCGCCACGGTCAGCAGGCCGAGGCGCGCCGCCTGCGCGGCCGCGTCGGCGCGCACCGGCGC
>CAXUJE010000497.1:0-3879 GCA_964251035.1 uncultured Acetobacteraceae bacterium | reverse complement strand
ATCCACCGCAACACGAGCCTGGACCAAAACGGTTATGACATGGGGCATCTAGTATGACACCGGCCATCGCCTTCGCGCTGGCGGCCTGGCAGGGCAACATCTATTTCGGCCTCTGATTCCCGGCGGTAATCGCCGTGGCCACGTCCGCCATCGGGGTGCTCGCCATTCCGGACCGCCGCAACGTAATCTCTCGCTGTAAGGAGCACGGCCATGCTGGACCGCCCCCACCCGCCGATCGCCGTGGACCCGCACGAGGTCGAGACCATGGTGGCCCCCTTGGTTACCGCCAAGGTGCTGTGCGGCCCGGGCATGGCCGGCCCAGCGGCGATGAGCGCCGTATCCCTGTTCTTCGACCCTGGCCAGGGCCATGCCCGAAGGGGCGGAGCTCACCGTCCTCGCCCCTGGCGTGCTGCCATCGCGGACGCCCAGATGACATCACGCTGAAAGGATGAATGTCTATGCCTGACCTGTTCAGCCCCTTCACGCTGAAGGGCGTGACGCTGCGCAACCGCATCGCCATGTCGCCGATGACGCAGTACCGCTCGGTCGATGGCAAGATGGACGACTTCCACGTCATGCTGATGGGGTCTCGCGCGGCGGGCGGCTTCGGCCTGGTGTTCCCGGAGCAGATCGCCATCACGCCGGACGGCCGCACCGGCGTGCATTGCGCCGGTATCTACGACGACGCGCAGATCGAGGGCCTGTCGCGCGTCACGCGGATCATCAAGGACATGGGCGCGGTCCCTGCGATCCAGCTCGGCCATACCGGGCGCAAGGGAAGCGAGCAGCGGCCATGGGAGGGCAAGCTGCAGATCGCGCCCGAGCACCCCGATGGCTGGCAGGTGCGCGGCCCGTCGCCCATCCCTTATGGCGGACGCTACACCTTTCCGGTGCAGGAACTGTCGGTGGAGGAGATTGCCGAGCTGCACCGCGCCTATGCCAGCGCGGCGGAGCGGGCGCTGGCCGCCGGCTTCGAGTGGCTGGAGATGCACTTCGCCCACGGCTACCTCGGCGCCAGCTTCTTCTCGCCGCTGGCGAACCAGCGCAGCGACGAGTATGGCGGCAGCTTGGACAACCGGTTGCGCTTCCATCGCGAGGCGCTGGACGCCGTGCGCGCCGTCTGGCCGGAGCGGCTGCCGCTGACGATGCGCCTCGGTTCCGACGACTTCAACGAGAAGGGCGTCCAGTTCGACGACGCCGTCTACGCGGTGGCGGTGATGAAGGAGCACGGCCTCGACTTGGCCGACCTCAGCCTTGGCATGAACACCGACGCGATCAAAGATGTGCCGTTCGACCGGGCGGCGTTCATGGTGGAACGTGGCGCCCGGGTGCGGCGCGAGGTCGGCCTCCCGGTCGGCGTGAGCTGGAACCTTGGCCTGCCCGCGGTAGCGGACCGCGTGATCCGGGAGGAGCTGATCGACCTGGTGCTGCTGGGCCGCCCGGCGCTGGCCAACCCGCACTGGCCGGTCTGGGCCGCGCGCGAGCTGGCGCATAACGATCCGTTCGAATTGTTGCCGCAGGACTGGTCGTGGTGGCTGCGCAACCGGCTGGGGTCCGAGGGGTCGCATGGGCTGCCCGAGGCGGTGCGCCGGACCGAGACGGCGGCCAGCCCCTTGGATGGAGAGAACCGAGCGCCTGACGTCAGATAGATGCCGCTTGCTTGCCCTTTCAGTCAAAACTCCAAGCAGATTTTGCCGAAGTGCGCGCCGCTTGCCTGATAGTGGAAGGCTTCCGCGATCTCGTCCAAACTGAAGCTGCGGTCGATGACCGGCTTGAAGCCGGTGGCGTCGATCGCCCGCACCATGTCGGCCTGGTCCTGCCGGCTACCCACGATCAGGCCCTGCAGGCGCGCCTGCTTCGCCATCAGCGCCGCCGTCGGCACGGTGCCGCCGCGCCCGGTCAGCACGCCGATCAGCGCGATGTGGCCGCCGACCCGGACCGCCGCGATGGATTGCGGCAAGGTGCCGGGACCGCCGACCTCGATCACGTGGTCCACGCCGCGACCGCCGGTCCAGTTGCGCACCTGCGTGCCCCAGTCCTCGTGCGCCTTGTAGTTGACCGTGTGGTCAGCCCCCAGGGCACGGGCGCGCATCAGCTTCTCGTCCGACGACGAAGTGGCGATGACGGTGGCCCCCATCAGCTTGGCGAATTGCAGCGCCACGATGGAGACGCCGCCCGTGCCGAGGACGAGCACCGTGTCGCCGGCCGTCAGCCCGCCCTCGACGACCAACGCACGCCAGGCGGTCAGCCCGGCCGTCGTCAGCGTCGCCGCCTCGGCATGGCTGAAGCCCTTGGGCGCCAGCGTGAACGACGTGGCCGGGCCGGTGACGGCCTCCCGCGCATAGCCGTCAACGCCGTCGCCGGGCACGGTGCGGAAATCGCCGAGCGTGGCGGGACCATCCCGCCAGGTTGGGAAGAAGCAGGACACGACGTGGTCGCCGGGCTTGAACTCCGCACCGGCGCCGGCCGCCTCGACCACGCCCGCGCCGTCCGACATCGGGATGCGCCCGTCGGCCTGCCAGTCCGCCCGGGTGACGACGCCGAGGTCGTGGTAGTTCAGCGAACTCGCACGCAGCCGCACGCGGATCTCGCCCGGCGCCGGTTCGCCGGGGTCGGGCAGGTCAACCAGGGCCAGGTTGCCGAGGCCGCCAGGCGACCGGAGCTTGATGGCCCTCATGCGGGTTCTTTCGTTGGGTCCTGGGGAAAGTCGGTGGCCAGGCCCGTGTCGCGCCACTGCTCGATCTCGGCCAGGCTGGCCTTGAGCTTGGCCGTCACCGCATCGATGCCGAAGGCGCCCAGCACCAGGTGGCGTGGCGGGTTCTCGACCTCGGTGATCCCGATCATCGCCTCGGCCGCCCGCGCCGGGTCGCCCGGCTGCTTGCCGCTCACGTCCGCGGTGCCCTTCAGGCGGGCGCCGGCGGTGTCGGCATAGGCGGCGATGCGGTTCGGCGTCTGCCTCAGCGAGCGGCCGGCCCAGTCGGTCCGGAACGGCCCCGGCTCGATGCAGGTGACCTTGATCCCGAGCGGCTTGCCTTCGGCGGCCAGCGCGTCCGACCAGCCCTCCACCGCGTGCTTGCTGGCGGCGTAGTAGCCGGAGCCGGGGAAACCCACGAACCCCGCGACCGATGTGATGTTGAGCACGTGGCCGCCATGACGCGCCCGCATGCCGGGCAGCACGGCCCGGGTGAGCGCGAACAGGCCGAAGACGTTGGCGTCGAACTGCGCGCGGATCTCCGCGTCGTCGCCCTCCTCGACCGAGGCCTGGTAGCCATAGCCCGCATTGTTGACGAGCACGTCGATGCCGCCGAACCGCTGCTCCGCAGCCGCCACCGCCGCCGCGATCTGCCCGGCGTCCGTGATGTCGAGGTCGAGCGCCAACGCCCGGTCCTCCGCGCCCCGCATCAGGTCGGCCACGCGGGCCTTGTCGCGGGCCGTGACGATGGCGCGCCAGCCACGGGCGAGGACGAGCTTGGCCAGATCGTGGCCAAAGCCGGTCGAGCAGCCGGTGATGAACCAGACGGGGGATGTCATGCGGCGATCTTTCTGAGATGGCGGCGCTGGGCCGGGCGCCGGACCCTTCAACGATCCGACCCAGCCGTCAAGGGCCAGCGTCGGCAAACGATGGCCCCTATGGCCCGCATGGCGCCGGGCCATAGGGGACCATGCCAGCATAAAGGCCGCGTTCTATCCCTTGGGCCTCGTGCCCGTCCCGGAGACCAGGCCCCGGCGCACTATCCGTCTCCGGGCTGAACGGCATCCGGGGCCGGCGGGCGCGTGCGCCACAGCGCCTTGTCCAACACGGAGGCTGGCTTCGAGCAGCGCCACGCCTGGCTCACGCGCCATCGCCGCACCCCGGGCGCGCCCATGCTCCGCCCGCAT
>CAXUJE010000496.1:0-3886 GCA_964251035.1 uncultured Acetobacteraceae bacterium | reverse complement strand
CACGGTTTCCCCGGCGGCGGTCGCCTCCACGGCGACGGCCTCGGCGATCACCGCCCGGTCCGGGGTCGCGAAGCCGAAGCGGGCGCGGTGGGCGGCGGTGAAGGCGGCCAGGGTGCCGGGCAGGTCGGTCAGGGGCACCGGCAGCGCGGCCTCGGTGCCGGCGTAGCGCAGGTGGACGGCGTGCTTGGCTTGGACACGGCCGGGGTCGGCGCCCTGCTCCAGCAACTCGGCGCGGGCGGCGTCGGCGAGCTGGTCGGCCAGGGCGTGCAGGGCCGGCAGCGCCTCGGGCGTGAGCGGCTGCTCCGCTGCCTGCTCGCGCAGCACGGTCTGGTCGGCGAGGCCCATGCCGTAGGCCGACAGCACGCCGGCATAGGGATGGATGGACACCGTTTCCATGCCCAGCTCGTCGGCGACCAGGCAGGCGTGCTGGCCGCCGGCGCCGCCGAAGCATTGCAGGGCGAAGCGGGTGGCGTCGTGGCCCTTCTGCACGCTGACCTGCTTGATCGCGTTGGCCATGTTGGCGACGGCTATGCGCAGGAACCCCTCCGCGACCTCGCGCGGGTCCTGCCGGGTGCCGGTCGCCTCGGCCACGGTGTCGGCGAGGGCGGCGAACTGCCGCTGGACCGTTCCGGCATCGAGGGGCGCGTTGGCCTCGGGTCCGAAGATCGGCGGGAAGTGCCGGGGCTGGATCTTGCCCACGCACACGTTGGCGTCCGTCACCGTGAGCGGTCCGCCGCGGCGGTAGCAGGCGGGGCCGGGGTTGGCGCCGGCGCTGTCCGGCCCCACCCGGATGCGGGCGCCGTCGAAGTGCAGGACCGAGCCGCCGCCGGCCGCGACGGTGTTGATCGCCATCATCGGCGCGCGCATCCGCACGCCGGCCACCTCCGTCTCGTACGCGCGCTCGAACGCGCCGTCGTAGAGCGCCACGTCCGTGCTGGTGCCGCCCATGTCGAAGCCGATGATGCGATGGAGGCCGGCCATCTCCGCGGTGCGCGCCGCGCCCACGATGCCGCCGGCGGGGCCGGACAGGATGGCGTCCTTGCCCCCGAACCGGCCGGCCTGGGCCAGCCCGCCGTTGCTCTGCATGAAGTAGAGCCGGACGCCCCCCAGCTCCGCCGCCACCTGCTCGACGTAGCGGCGCAGGATCGGCGAAAGGTAGGCGTCCACCACCGTGGTGTCGCCGCGGGGCACCAGGCGCAGCAGCGGGCTGACCTCGTGGCTCGCGGACACCTGGGCGAAGCCGGCCTCCTGCGCCAGCGCCTTGAGGCGGCGCTCCATGTCCGGGTGCTTCCAGGCGTGGATCAGCGCGACGGCGCAGGCGGCGACGCCGTCGGCCCGGGCGGCGGCGAAGGCGGCGCGGGCGGCGTCCTCGTCCAGCGGCTCGACCTCCTGGCCGTCGATGCCGACGCGGCCGGGCAGCTCGACGACCTGCTCGTAGAGGAGGGTCGGCAGGGTCACGTGCAGGTCGAACAGCCGCGGGCGCGCCTGGTTGCCGATGCGCAGCAGGTCGCCGAAGCCCTGGTTCACCACCAGCAGGGTGCGCTCCCCCTTGCGCTCCAAGAGCGCGTTGGTGGCGACGGTGGTGCCCATCTTCACCTGATCGACCAGCCCCGGCGGGACCGGCTGGCCCGGCGCCACGCCCAGCACCGCCTTGATCCCCGCGATGGCGGCGTCGCGGTAGCGTCCGGGGTTCTCGCTCAGCAGCTTGTGGGTGCTGAGGCCGCCGTCCGGGGCGCGCGCCACGACATCGGTGAAGGTGCCGCCGCGGTCGATCCAGAACTGCCATCCGGCCATCGCGCCGCCCTCCGTTGCCCGCCTGCTGTCCTACGGGTGGCAGCGGGGCGCGACAAGGGCCGCCGCGGCGTGCTACGCCGCCCCACCCGCAGCTTGAGGGCCGAAAATGTTACGACGCCTGATCCCGCTTCTTGGAGCTTTGCTGATGACCCAACCCGCCCTCGCCGCCGACTCCTTCACGACGCTGCCCTCCGGGGTGCAGTACCACGACGAGGTCGTGGGCACCGGGCCGCAGCCCAAGAGCGGGCAATCCGTCTCCGTCCACTACACGGGATGGCTCGACGACCACGGCCAGCGCGGCAAGAAGTTCGACAGCTCGCGCGACCGCGGCACGTCGTTCAGCTTCACGCTGGGCGCGCAGCAGGTGATCTCCGGCTGGGACCTTGGGGTCGCGACCATGCACGTGGGCGGCAAGCGCACGCTGATCATCCCGCCCAACCAGGGCTACGGCGCGCGTGGCGCCGGCGGCGTGATCCCGCCGAATGCCACGCTGATCTTCGACGTCGAGCTGCTCGGCGTGCGCTGAGAGGGGGCGGAGGCTGGCCAGCGCGGCAGGGACCTGGCGCGCCCCTGGGTCACGACAGGATCAGCCGGCTCTCACGCGCCGCCGCATCGTCAAGGGCGCGGCTGCGGGTGTGTCGGTTGAAGGCGGCGCGGATGGCATCAAGCTCCCGCAGCGCGGCGGGGTCGGCGGGGTCGGCCCGGAGGGCGTTGAACAGGGCGAACACCGCCTGGGCCCAGTCGGTCAGCACGTCGGCGCCGGTCGCGGCCGGGACGAGCCTGCGCTGATGGCGGAGGCGCAGCTCAAGGAAGGCGTCCACCTCGGCGCCGGCAGCATCCAGCGTGGAAAAGCGGATGCCCTGCTCCGTTTCGAGGCGGGCGGCCATCTTGCGCCAGTCCTCCAGCAGCTCATCGAACGACACGAAGCTGCGCCGCATGCCGCGGGTGGAGAGCTCGGCGTCGAGCTGGTTGCGCAGCCAGTACAGCAGGCCGTGCTGCATCGTCGAGGCGTCCCGGGCGGCGAGCGACCGCGCGACCTCCACCGGGTCGCGGTAGATGAACACCGGGGCGGCCCGCGCGCCCACCCGCCCGAGCAGCCGCCACCACAGCGGGAGCAGGCGGCCCATGCGCGGCTCCTTGAGCACGGCGAGGCGGAAGTCGCCGTAGTCCTCGGTGAAGGCCGCCTGCAGCCGATCCAGGTAGTCCGGGCACTCCGCCGTATCGTACCAGCCCGGCGGGAACGGCCGCCAGTCGTCCCAGGCGCTGCCGGCCCCGGCAAGCAGGCTGTCGTGCAGGTTGGCGAGGACGACCGGCTCGAAGTGCCCCTTCTCGTTGCTGCTGCACGCGCCCATCAGGCGCTTCGGCAGGGTGCCGCCGAGCATCCCGAGCGTGCCCGCCAACGCGGACGTGCCGCTGCGGGCGCCAAGGATGACGAGGACGGTGCGCGCGTCTTTGACTTTGTCGCTGATGATCATTACGGGTTGCACCTTAACTTCTTTTCGCTGGCGGGGGTTGGAAGCTTTGGGCCGCTTCGCGTCGATGTCCAGGACGGCGCCACGAAACGTGTTCCGTTGCTGCCGATGGGACCTGGGTGGCGCGGCCGGGACGGCGGGGCGCGCGGCGTCCGGTGCGGCGAATCGGCACCGGGCCAATTTTGAGAGTAACGTGCGGCGTGGATATGGGTTATGGCAGTCGCCGCGTTCATTGCGCGCTGGAGGTCGTCCTGTGTGCGTCTACTTGGGGAGGTTTCGATGAAGGTTTCAGCTTTGCCCTGTGCGGCGATCCTGGGTCTGACGCTCGCCGACTGCGCAACACCGCCTTCCCCGCCGCCGCCCCAGGCGGCTGACGCCGGCAGCATGGCCTTTCCGTCCCCGCAGCCGCAGGGCGACGTGGGAACCATCCAAGTCAGGTAAGCACGGCCTTGGACGAGGTTTGATTGCCGAGATTTCCAGGCCCTGCGGCTGACCTGGAGCGCCGCCCGACAGGCCCAAGGCTGCGATGGCGCAGCGCCTGAACGGGCGTGGCAGGCTTGGCCGGGCGGTCCGCATGCTGCGGGCCGGCCGGCTGCTGCTGACAGGAGACACGCCATGAT
>CAXUJE010000495.1:0-3888 GCA_964251035.1 uncultured Acetobacteraceae bacterium | reverse complement strand
TGTCATGCCACAGCGTCGTCACCGAAGCGGTGCGCCCGGCGCGCGCCAGGGAAGGCAGCTTGAGAAGGCGGGGCAGGTCGTCCGGGCTGAGTGCGAACTCCAGGCTGGCGTCGTCCATGTTCTCTGGGGTCATTTCCCCGTGATCAGCCGCCAAAGCCGGGCAGGTCGCGCGGGCACAGGAACCGGGCGAGACGGCCGCCGCCCTCATCGAGCGCCTGCCAGGGAACGGTGACGGTGAACTCCGCCAGGGCGCCGGTGGGGAAGCCCTCCGCCAGGCGGCGGATGTCCGGGTTGTCGAACGACGCCGCCTGTGCCCCCACCAGCAGCATCGCCAGGTCATGCACGCCGGGGTTGTGGCCTACCACCAACACGCTGCGCGCGGTGGCACCGACCTCCTGGATCACCTTCAGCATCGCCGGCGCGGGCGCCAGGTACAGGCTGTCGAGCCGGTCCACCAGCGGGGTGTCTGCCCACGGCTCAAGCGCCTCCAGCGTCTGCACGGTGCGGCGGGATGTCGAGACCAGCACCACGTCCGGCAGGAGGCCCAGCCCCTGCATCGCCGTGCGCATCGCCGTCGCCGCGGCGAGGCCGCGCCCGTTGAGCGGCCGCCCATGGTCGGGGGCGTCCCGTTCTTCCCAGGACGACTTGGCATGCCGGAGCAGGAGGAGTTGCCGCATGAGGGAAGACTGCCCGCACCCGGCCCCGCCCGCAAGCGGACAGGTGGGCGGGCTTGCGCCGCGCAGGGTCGGCGCCATTGTCGGACCGGCTGCGTAAAGGGATGGACATGGGGAACACGCTGCGCATCGTGCTGGGCGACCAGTGCAGCGCCGGGCTGAGCGCGCTATGCGACCTCGATCCCGCGCGGGATGTCGTGCTGATGGCCGAGGTGATGGACGAATGCACTTACGTGAAGCACCATGCGAAGAAGATCGTGCTCGTGCTGTCCGCCATGCGGCATTTCGCCCGGGCGCTGCGCGCGCGCGGGGTGCAGGTCGATTACATCCAGCTCGACGACCCCGCCAACACCGGCAGCCTGCGCGGCGAGATGCTGCGCGCGGTCGCCCGGCACCATCCCGCCGCCGTGGTCGCGACCGAGGCCGGCGAATGGCGGCTCGCGGAGGACATGCGGCGGTGGCATGAACTGTCCGGCATCGAGACCGACATCCGCGACGACGATCGCTTCCTGTGCCGCATCCAGGAGTTCCGTGCCTGGGCGCGCGGGCGCGACGCGTTCCGCATGGAGACGTTCTACCGCGACATGCGCCGCCGCTACGGCGTCTTGATGGACGACGACGCGCCCGCTGGCCGCCAATGGAACTACGACCCCGAGAACCGCAAGCCGCCGCCCAAGGGCATCGCCCCACCCGCCGTCCCACGGTTCGAGCCTGACGAGATCACGCGGGAGGTCATGGCGCTCGTCACGCGCTGTTTCCCGGACCATTTCGGCGACGTGGACGGCTTCGCCCTGCCGGTGACGCACCGGGACGCCGCCGCGGCGCTCGGGGACTTCGTGGCCAACCGCCTGCCGCAGTTCGGCGAGTGGCAGGACGCGATGAAGACCGGGGAAAGCACGATGTTCCACGCGCTGGTCTCCACCTCCTTGAACACCGGGCTGCTCGGCCCGCTGGAGGCCTGCCGGGCCGCGGAAGCTGCTTGGCGCGCCGGTCTCGCGCCGCTCAACGCCGTGGAAGGCTTCGTGCGGCAGATCCTGGGCTGGCGGGAGTTCGTGCGCGGCGTGTACTGGCTCAAGATGCCGGAATACGGCCGCCTGAACAGCCTGGGTGCAGACCGGCGGCTGCCGGAATTCTTTTGGACGGCCGAAACGCGGATGAACTGCCTGCGCCAGGCTATCGGCGACACCCGCCGCCACGCCTACGCCCACCACATCCAGCGCCTGATGATCACCGGCAACTTCGCGCTGCTGGCCGGCCTCGATCCCGACCAGGTCGATGAATGGTATCTCATCGTCTATGCCGACGCCTACGAGTGGGTCGAGATGCCGAATGTGCGCGGGGTCGCGCTGCACGCCGATGGCGGGATCATGGGGTCGAAGCCCTACGCGGCGTCCGGCGCCTACATCAACCGCATGAGCGACTACTGCCGCGGGTGCCACTACGACGTGAAGCTCGGCGTGGGGGAGCGCGCGTGCCCGTTCAACGCGCTGTACTGGGACTTCATCGCCCGGCACGCCGCCCGCTTCGGCCAGAACACGCGCATGGCGATGCCGGTGCGGACGCTGGAGAAGATGGACGGAGGCCGGGTCGCCGCCATCCGGGAGCAGGCGGCGAGGTTCCTGGCGGCGATGGACGCGGGGGAGATGGTCTAGCTGCCGGTTCCCGGCAGGTCGATCCAGGACAGATGCCCGCCCTTGCCGGCCCCGGTGTCGAGGAACACCGCAAGCCCGCCCGACAACCCCGTCCGTCGGTACGGCCGCCCGTCCGTGCTGCGCTGGTCATGGCCGCAATACACGGTCAAGCCGGCGGGGATGCGGTCCACCCAGCGCAGCACGCGCTCGGGATAGCCGTCCGGCTGCATCCGCCCTGTCGTCTCGCCGAACAGGGCGCGGGACAGCAGCGGGTCCACCCGGCCGAGCGGCGGCGGCGGCTTCTCCGTCAGCATGGCTGGATGGAAGCCGCCATGCACGAAGGCGATGTCGCGGTGCGCCAGCCACGCCGGCGCGTTGCTGATCTCGCGCAGCGCGCGTTCACGGAGCGCATCGTCCAACTGGGACAGCGTGGCCTGCAGCGCCGCGTCCATCCGCACCGCCTGCCCGGACAGCGCGCGGCCCAGCTTGCGGTCATGGTTGCCGAGGATGAACAGGCCGCGCCCCTGGTCCATCAGCCCGAACATGGTCCGCAGCACCCCGGCGCTGTCCGGCCCGTGGTCGCTGAGGTCGCCGAGCTGCACGACGAACCGGTCGGTGGCCGTCGCCGCCGAGAAGGCGCGGATGTCCCCATGCACGTCCCCCACCACGCGCAGCGGGGCGCCCGCGGGGATCACGCGGCCCGCCGCACGGTGGTGCGGTACGCGTCGAGCGCGCGCTGCCGGGCGTGCGGCAGGTCGGCGATGGGGTTCGGATAGCTGACACCAAGCTCCACGCCGGCCTCCGCCAGCACGGCGGGCGGCGCGGTCCAGGGCGCGTGCACGAACCGGTCCGGCATCCGCGCCAGCTCCGGCACCCAGGCGCGGACGTAGGCGCCGTCCGGGTCGAACTTCTCGCCCTGGCTCACCGGGTTGAACACGCGGAAGAACGGCTGGCTGTCGATGCCGCAGCCGGCGATCCATTGCCAGCTCGCCGCGTTGCTGGCGAGGTCGGCATCCACCAGCGTGTCCCAGAAGTACGCCTCCCCGGCCTGCCAGGGAAGCAGGAGCTGCTTCACCAGGAACGAAGCGGCGATCATGCGGACGCGGTTGTGCATCCAGCCGATGTGCCAAAGCTGCCGCATCCCGGCATCGACGATCGGGATGCCGGTCCGGCCGCGCTGCCACGCGCGAAGCTCGGCGCCGGCGTCGCGCACGGCCAGATGGGCGAAGGCCGGGCGGAGCGGACGCTCCGGCATGTGCGGGTTGTGCCACAGCAGGTAGGCCGAGAAGTCCCGCCACAGGATCTCGCCCAGGAACACCTCGAGCGCTTTGCCGGTCTCCCGCGCGGCCTGCTGCGCCGCGTGCCAGACCTGGCCGGGCGACAGCTCTCCCCAGTGCAGGTGCGGCGACACCATGCTGGTGCCGGGCTGGCCCGGCAGGTTGCGCCCGGTGTCGTAGCCGTGCACCGCCTTTTCCAGGAACCCGGCCAGCCGGTCATGCGCGGCGGCCTCCCCCACCTGCCAGGTTTCGCGGAACCCGCCGGCCCAGTCGGGACGGGTCGGCAGCAGGCCCCAATCGTCGAGG
>CAXUJE010000494.1:0-3893 GCA_964251035.1 uncultured Acetobacteraceae bacterium | reverse complement strand
CTAGTTGAAGCCGCCGTCGCCGCGGGCGAACACCTCGTCCGTCGCCTCGCCGGGCGGGCGGCACTCGACCTCCCACCAGTTGGAGTCGAAGTCCTGCAGGTAGAAGGAGTAGGTGCCATGCTGCATCCGCGGCTTGCGGACCGTGCGCAGGCCCAGGCTTTCCTTGTTGGCCGTGGCGTAGGCGTGCACCCGGTCCACCTCGGCCGAGGAAGCGACGTCGATGCCCCAGTGCTTGAACAGGTTGGTGGTGACGGTGCCCTCCACCTGCTGCACGTCCATCACCCAGTACGGGCCGCCGTTACGGTGGCGCAGACGAGCGGGATCGGTGTCGCGCACCATCATGCGGCCGCCGTCCATGCGTTTGCACTCCAGGCCCAAGAAGGTCTCGTAGAACGCCTGCGCGCGGTCGAGATCGGCGGTCAGGATGGTGCCGCGCGACAGGATCAGCGGCTTCAGCACCGACGTGGCGGAACTGCGGGGAACGTCGGTAGGCAGGGCATCGAGGGTGGCAGACATGGCAGGCTCCTTGCCAGGCAGGGGTGGGTGCTGGCGGGATGGGGGGATCAGCGGTCCAGGATCAACTGCTCGCCCGGCATCGCGCGGGAGATGCAGATGTGGATGGTGTCCTGGGCCGCCTTCTGGTCGTCTTCCAAGATGTCGTCGCGATGATCGGCCCTGCCGCCGAGCAGCACGGTCTCGCAGTTGCCGCACCAGCCTTCCCGGCACACGTACGGCGTCTTGATGCCGGCGGCGAGGATCACCTCCAAGATCGATTTGTCGGCGGGAACATGCAAAGTCCGTCCGCTGCGGGCCAGCACGACCTCGAACGGCTGGTCCCCGCCGGTGTCCGCGGTCGGGGCCAAGTCGGCTGCCGGCGGCGACGCGAACAGCTCCACGTGCACCGTGTCCGCCGGCCAATGCGCGGTCGCGGCGCGCGCCGCCTGGATCAGGCCGCGCGGCCCGCAGATGTAGGCATGCGCGCCATCGGGCCGGTCGCGCAATACGGCGGCGAAGTCGAGGCTTCGGCTCGCGTCGCCCTCGTCGTGGTGCAGGCGCAGGCGCGGGCCATGCTTTTCCAGCAGTTCCGCCCGGTAGGCCGTGTCGGCGGCGGTGCGCGTGCAGTAGATGAGGCGGAACGGGGCGCCGATGGCCTCCAGGCGATGGACCATGGAGCGGATGGGCGTGATGCCGACGCCGCCCGCCACCAGGATGTGCTCGGACGCATCCTCCTGCAGCGGAAAGGCGTTGCGCGGCCCGGCGATCTCCAACCGGTCGTCGACCTGCACGCGGCCATGCAGCCAGCCGGACCCGCGGCCATCCGGCTCCCGCAGCACCGCGATCACGTAGCGGCTCGCCTCGCGGGGGTCGTTGGACAGCGAGTAGGAGCGGATCACGCCGTCGCCCGTCGCGACCTCGATTGCGCCCCGGCCTCGAACGGCGGCAGGCCGGCGCCGTCGCCGACCAGTTCGAACTCGCGGATTCCGGGCGTCTGGTTGTGGCGGCTACGACGCCGCGACCACGCGGGAGATCGCCCAACTGGCCGACGTCTCCGTGGGCACCTTGTTCGTTTATGCAAAAGACAAGCGGGATCTGCTGTTCCTGGTCATCAACGACGACCTGGACGCGGTGCTGCAGCGTGCGCTGGTGGCCTCCGCCCGCCCGGGGCCGCTGCTCGACCAGTTGGCGGAGCTGCTGGGGCCGATCTACGCCTATTTCGCCAACGAGCCGGAGCTGGCGCGTCCGGCGCTGCGCGAGGTCGTGCACTATGACCGCCTGGACTCCAGCATCGGAGAGCAGGCGCGGCGCTACCTGCGGCGGCTGGACACCTGGCAGGATGCGATTGCGGGGGCGCTGTCACAGGCTGGCCGCGCCGGGCAGATCCGATTGGACGTGCCGGCGGCCCTGCTGGCCCGGGTCTTGTTCGATGTCCACTTGGTCGAAGTCCGGCGCTGGATGGGCGCCGGGCAGCCGGACCCGGCGCAAGGCCAGGCGATGCTGCGGCGAATGTTTGCCGCGGTGCTGGAACACCGCTTGATGGTCCCGGCGCCGCTTCGCTGATTGCCTCGGCATCGTTGCGGTCGTTCTTGCCGCGCCGAACGGAGGGCTCGACGCGAGGCGGCGGGATCGGCCGCATCGTGTGGCCAGGGGATGCGAGCCGCTGCACGCCTTCAGCGCCACGCGCGTCGGCGGCAGCTTGGCGAAGAAGCCGGCCTCGCGACTGAGGTGATGCGGTGGACGGCCCTCCTACCCTTTTTGGTGGCAAGGTGTTGCCCTTGAAGGAACCACCATAGGAGCGGCGGATGGGCGAGACGGCGGCGATTGGGCTGGATCTGGCTAAGAACGTTTTCCAGGTTCACGGGATTGATGCCGGCGGCAAGGTTGTGGCCCGGCGGCAGCTGTGCCGGGGCGAGGTGCTGAAACTCCTCAAGGGGTTGCCGGCCTGCCTGCAGCGTCGCTGCCCGGCGGCTGAGCGTGCTGTGGTCGGGCACGGCCAGATCGAGCCCGAGCAGGCCGAGGACGGAGCCGATCAGGCCTTCGGTCTGGCGCAGCGCCAGGCGGAACACGGCCCGGAGTGTCAGCGCCGTCAAGATCGCCAGAGGAGAGTACCAGGGCTGCCCGCCCGGGGTGCTGCGCGGCTCCGCCTGCCAGCCCTCGATGGCTTCGTTTGTGAACCAGACCGTCAAACTACCGCGCTGGCGCAAGCGGGCGTCATACGCGCGCCAGTTCATGAGCTTGTGCCTCTGCTTGGGAATGTGGTGACGGCGGTCCTGGTTCAGCTTGAGAAACAAGATGGATTATCCGAATCCAGGTCAGGGGGAGGACCTCCTACGCCGCGCCGGTCCTGGACGCCACTGGGCAGGTCCGTGCAGCAAGATTACTCCGCCACGCACTTGGCCTGCTTGTCTTGCTCAACGCAGGCGACCGTGGCCGCTCCAGCAGCGTCCAAAGCCGCGACGGACTGGACCAGCAGCCAGGCAAGCTGGGGCACCGTCGGCAGGGTGGTCCCGACGTCGCGGGTCGCGGGCTGCTTTGCCGCGCTCTCCGCACGGGCACGCTGCGCGTGGGGACCGGTCTTGGCTGGTGCTGTCCGCCGCTCGGCCAGCCAGCGATGCCCCTGCCGCGTTCCGCCGGAGAAGCCTTGGGCGCGCAGCTCGTGCCACGGCGCAAGCCCGTTCTCGCAGCCTTCGCGCACCCTTCGTTCCAGGTCGTGCAGGTAAAGATCGAGGATGCTCGGACCCGGGCCGTGCGCGGCGCGCGCTTGCGCACAGTCCCGAGTGCCAAACCCATGACCTGTGAGATGCCAAGCCACATCTCGCCCGCCCGGTGCCGGCGCCGGACCTCGTCGTAGCGGGCCTGCCACCAGGCGCGGCTTTCGGCCGCTGCCGCACGCTCGGGTGCGCTGCGCGGGAAGGCGCGGTCGCGCCGGCCTCGGGCGGGGCTGGCCTTCTCGCCGGCGGTCGACAGCACCAGCAAGCGCCGGAGCCGGGCGTGGGCGCCGTGCAGCCAGCGCTCCACCACCTGGCGCAGGTTGGCCAGCCCGTGTCGGGTAATATGCCTTGTTCAACGGTCAGGGACACTGCAGCCAGTGCCATTCCTCGTCCGACGCGCAGCCGCTGTTCACCAGTTGGACGACGGCAAACATCGGCCTGCCGCCGGACCCGGGCAACCCGACGCCGACGAGAGCGCAATCGTCGCCTTCCTGAATACCTTGTCAGACAACTACAACCTGAGTACCGGGGGCAACTGAAGCAAGCCACGGGCGGCTTCTTGTCGGGTTCCAACGTGTTGACAGGCCGTCTTGCAAAGGCCTGGCGGCAAGCCTGAACCCGGGAAGGCGGCCGCCCGCGGACAACGCATATGCACCCGCGACGCGGGCCTACCCCGCCCCCAAC
>CAXUJE010000493.1:0-3896 GCA_964251035.1 uncultured Acetobacteraceae bacterium | reverse complement strand
CCTCGGAATACCGATGCGGGTGGCGCATGTCGCGTGGCTGTCATATTCCTGGAAACGTCCGGTTGAAAGCAGTGGGCCGTTTTGCCGGACGGCTTGCGTCCGCTTACCACACCTCACTCCATCCATTGCGGACCGTCCGTTGTCGGCCATGGCTGGCCGCGGCGGCTGGGCGCCCATTCCGGTCGTTCCGAGAGGTTTTGCCGGTGCTCTGTAGTGGACGTTCGTCGAACCTTTTGGCTCATCCGCGGATGTCCGCCGGGAGTGGAGGGCGGGGGTGCGGCTTGGATGTCCAACAAGCAGCAGGCGGTTCGCGTTCTTCATCCCGCAACCGTTGCACCCGCCTGGGAGTTAGGCCCGCAATGACCTCCCCTCTTCCCGCATCGCTGGCGAGCTGGCGCGACCGGCCCCGTGTGCGCCGGTTGAACGAAGCTCCTATCCGGAACACGGGCCGCTACGTGCTCTGCTGGCTGCAGCAGGCGCTGCGGGCGCGCGACAACCCGGTGATCGATGCGGCGGTGGTGCTCGGAAACGAACTCGGGCTCCCGGTGCTCGTCTACCACGGGCTTCGCGAAGACTACCCGTTCGCCTCGGACCGGCTGCACCGCTTCATCCTGGGCGCGAGCCGGGACGTCGCGATCGGGTGCGAGAAGCGCGGCCTCGCCTGCGTCCAGTATGTCGACCGGACGGAAAAGCGCGAAAAGGGACTGGTGTATTGCCTGGCCGCCGATGCCGCGGCGGTGACGCTGGAAGACCAGCCCGCCTTTGTCGCGCAATGGCAGGCGGAACGCGTGGCAGCCAAGAGCCATGCTGCCGTGTTCGCCGTCAATGCCGCCTGCCTGGTCCCGCCAGCGGCGCTCGACCAGGGCGTCGGCACCACCTCGGCCTTTCGCCGCCGGCACGATAAGGCGCGCGGGGACTGGTGGTTCTGGAGCGACGAGAAGCCCGCGATCGGTGCGTATGACGGCCCGCTCCCCTACGCGCCCGACCAGCTGGCCGGACTGTCGGACGCCAAACTCGACGCGCTGATCGCCTCGCTCGACATCGACCACGCGCTGCCGCCCAGCGCCATGCTGCCGGGCTCGCGCGACGAGGTCCTGATCCGGCTTCGCCGCCTGACGGAGGAGGTGCTGCCGGCCTATGCCGACGCGCGCAACAACGCTTCGAGACCGGAGGGCGCGAGCACGCTGTCGCCTTATCTCCACTTCGGCGTGGTCGGCCCGCGCGAGGTCATGGCCGCGATCAAGGCGGGCGACGTCGCCGAAGGGCAGCGGCAGAAGTTCGCCGACGAGCTGCTCACCTGGCGCGAATGGTTCCACTACAAGGCGCGCACCATGCGCGTGCCGGAAAGCTACGCGCGCGTGCCAGGCTGGGCGCGGGGGCAGCTGGAGCGCCATGCCGACGATCCCCGGCCCAGGCTGGAAACGCTCGACGCGCTGGTGCACGGCGAGACGGGCGACGAAACGTGGAACGCCTGCCAGAAGCAGTACTTGATCGACGGCTGGATGCACAACAACCTGCGCATGTACTGGGCCAAGCGCATCATCGCGATGACGCCCGACCCGCGCACCGGCTGGGCAGCCGCCTGCTACCTCAATGACCGGCTGAGCCTCGACGGGCGTGACCCCTCGACCTACGGCAACCTGGCCTGGGCCTGGGGCGATGCGGCGCCGGGCTATCGCGACAACCCGATCTACGGCTTGGTGCAGAGCCGCACGGACCGCTCGATCCGCGAGCGTCCGGGAGGGCCCGAATGGCTGGCAAAGGCTGCCGCGAGACCCGCGCCGCGTCTGTCGGTGCCGGATCGCCCGCCCATGGACCCGTATGTCAGCGAGAAGCTGCCCATCTGATTGGGAAACGTGCTCCGCATGGTCTGGGCGAAGGTTTCCGGAAAAAGGTGCCGGAAGCAGCCATGCAGCTCCCGGCCACGACGCTGCGACCGCAGCAAGCCGACCGTCGCTGCCCGGAGGATGGTCACTCACGGCGCTTTGGCCCGACGCGTCGCCCGCGCACGCTCCAGCGATGCCGCCCTGCGACGTTCCTCCCGCAGCACCTCGATCGTCGGCTGCCATCAGCCACGCGCCAACTCGGCCGGGCCAGGCGCCGTCCGTGCGGGCCAGGCCCGGACCAGCTCGTCGTGGGTCGGCCTGCGCCAACCCGCCCAGATCAGCGCGGCGGGTTCGGCGGTGACGCCGGGGTAGAAGCGGGCGGCGATCATGGGTTCGACGAGTTCGCCGGTGACCGCCTCGAACACCACGGGTCCTGCATGGGTCATCAGCGCGCGGTCGAGCGGCGGCAGCGCATCCTCCGGCACGGGGTAGCGATGCCGGCGGCGTTCGGCGGCCTCGGCCCGCCTGTCCTCGTGCTCGGGGGAAGCCCTGCGGCTTTCCTCGCGCTTCTGCCGCTCTTCCGGTTCGGCCCGGCGGGCGGCGGCCTCGATGGCGGGCCAGTGCCGGCGCAGTTCCTCGAACGACCGGAACGGCACGCGCCACGCCTTCGACGCCGGGTCCCACCAAGCCCAGGGCACCGCCCGCAACTCGGCGATGACGGTCCGGGAATACGGCGTCCGGACCACGAGGTCGTCGGCGACCTCCAGGTAGGAGCTCGTGATCGGCTCGAACGCGAAGGCGTCGCGGCCGCGCCCGTCGGCATGGGCCAGCACGCCCGGCCATTCACGGCCCGACCAGGCCCTCAAACGCCGTTCCGCCGTGGTGCCCGGCACGAACCAGGCATGGAGGTCGTCGCGCCACCGTGCGCGCGGGAATGCCTCCCGGAAACGCTCCACGGTCATGCGGTCATACGGGAACGCCGCCGTCGCCCCGGGCGCGCCATCGCCGACGTCCTGCTGCGCCGCGCTGAACTCCACCGCGTCATCGGTCACCGGTCTGCTTCCTCCATGGCGGCGTAGCTTGCCACCTCGCGCATTCCGCGCGCAGCGTCCGGTGGTCCAACTTCCTGCCAACGCAGGGGCAACCATCCTGGACAGGGACCACGCCGTTGCCGACCTGGTCCAGCGCTCGTAGATCGAAACCGCCCCGCCCCCGCCACAGACGGCGCGCCGTTCGCGCCGGTGCCCGCCGGCACGGGGGTGGAAAGGGGCGCCCCAGCGCATGGAGTGGGAGGACGCGGCGCAGGGCGCGCGCTGATGGCCGCGCTGTCCGCCTTGGCGCCCTTGCCCTATACCGGCGGGCCATCTCGCCAGGACGCACCTTATGAACCCAGCACCGCCCTTCGCCATCGCCGTATGCGGCATCGAGGAGCTGGCCGGGCACAACATGCTCGGCGCCACCCACGTCCTGTCCATCCTCGACCCCGACTACCCCGTGCCCGAAGCCTTCGGCACCTTCGGCGAGCACGCAAAGCTGGAACTGCGCTTCCACGACATCGTGGATCCCCGCCCTGGCGAGATCGTGCCCGACCGCGCGCACGTGGACGCCATCCTGGCGTTCGGCCGCACGCTGCGAGGGGGACGGGACAGCCTTTTGGTCCATTGCCACGCGGGCATCTCGCGCTCCACCGCGTCCATGGCGCTGCTGATCGCCCAGGCGGCACCGGACATGCCGGCGACGGATGTGCTTCGAACCGTGCACGGCATACGCGAGAAGGCCTGGCCCAACCTGCGTTTGGTCGAGCTGGGCGATGCCGCCCTGAACCGCGGCGGAACTCTGGTGGCGGCCACCCACGCGCTGCATCGGGTGCAACTGGAGGTGCGTCCGCACCTTGCCGAGTTCATGACAGACGCCGGCCGGGGGCGCGAGGTCGTGGCCGCCCGAGCCTCGGCGCCCTTGCAGGCGAGCGGCGGTTAGCACCTCCTGCGGCGTCCTGGTCACGGACGGGCCGCACATCCTGCTCGGCCACGCCACCCGCACCCCGCGCTGGGACATCCCCAAGGGCCTGGC
>CAXUJE010000492.1:0-3901 GCA_964251035.1 uncultured Acetobacteraceae bacterium | reverse complement strand
ACCCGCCTCGCCACCCAACCCCGTCAGACCGCCCAGGATCGGCCAAAGTCGAGCTTAGACACCGATCATTGTCGCGATGGCGGACGGCATCCTGATGATGGCGCCCCATGAGCCTTGCGTCTTCTTCTGCTTGAAGCTCGACAGCCCCGGAATGATCGGGTGGTTGCGCAGCTTCTCGTTGAAGGCGCAATATCCCGTGGACTGCCCCTCGATGGTCTTGGCGATGAGCTGCGCCACGTTGCCGCCCGCGGTGGCGTAGCCGACGTCGCTTTCCATGCGGATGCTTGGGAAGTTCTTCTTGAGCAGGTCGGCCATGGCGACGTTGAAGTTGTTCACCGCCGTCTGGCCCACGCCTGCGGCCGGCGACGTGACCAGCACCAGGTCGGCCTCGACCAGGCCGCCGGTTTGGGCCGTGAGCTGGCTGAACAGCGACTGGATGTCGCAGTGCACCTCGTTCGCGGTGGCGGCGACAGCGCCCGGTCGTTCAGCAGGCCGTCGTTCTGCAGCCCCTGCACCCCCAGGTGTACGTCTGGTCCTGGAACTTGCCCAGCACCACCGCGGCGGCTTCCTCCTGCTCGGCCACCCAGTCGAGCTTCGCCAGGCCCGTGCGTTCCGATTCGCGCTCGCCGTATTCGACGATGATCTGGTAGGGGTAGGACTGGCGCTGCGGCCAGGCAGTGTTCAGGCCCGCATGACCGTTGTTGTTGAGGTCCCCCTCGCTCGATACTTCACCAACCCGTTCCACCATCGGGAAGATCGCGGTGTCGTCCAGCCAGGTCCCCTTCTTTTCCTCGCCCAGGATCTGCGCGCCCTTGTTGGGCGCGAGCAGCACCTTGATGACGTTGGGATCGACCATGGTGGTCAGGAACGCCGGGATGCCGCTGCTGCTCGTGGTCACGAGTTGGGGCTGGGCGTCCATCGCCAGGTTGAAGTCCCGCTTGTGCGCCGGCTCCATGTAGCCTTGCGCCTCGGGCATGACGATGCCCCAGTCGCGCTCAAGGATCGCGAAGTCAGAATTGCATGCCATGTTCGATCATCCCAGCGCCAAAGAGGACATTTTGACCAGCTCGCCCGGCCCCCCCACCGAGGTTGCGTACCACTTCGTCTTGGCCGAGCCGGACACGGTGGCACCCGCGGCCACAAGCTGATGGTGCCGTTGGTCAGGTTGGCGAACGCCTTCTGCATGATGGCGACCGCGCTGGCGCCCGCGTTGCGCACCCAGAAGTCGCCCATGGAGAACAGCGTGACCGGCATCCCGGGCTGGATAAGGTTGCCGCTTTCCGCCAGGTAGGTCGTGATGGTGGCGATCTGCTCGCGGTGCACGAAGCCGGTGGGCGCCCCGCCGCCGCTGTTGCTCGCAAGGCTGTTGGTGGCGGTGTCAACCCAGGCGAACAGGCCGCAGGCGAGGCCGGCGGCACCCGCCACCAGGCCGCCTTGCCCGGCATCGACGCTGGACCGCGGGTTGGCGCTGGCGAAGTCCCCCGGCACGGCGGGCGCCGGCTGCAAATTAACCGAACTTTGGAAGGGCAAGACCGTTCTCCTTATGCTTGCGTCGTTGCGAGCCGCCGGCCAGATCAGGATGGACGCTTCTTCCTGAGCCGTTCGCTTTGGATGGCCTTCATTTCGGCCGTCCAGTAATGCCCGGTGTTGCCGGGGTTGTCCGCCTTCTGCTTGGCAGCCGTGTCGGCGCTCCGTCTCCCCGATCCCTTTTCTTATGTAGAACGGGGCGCCGGTGTCATGCCGAAACAGGACATAGACGTAATACCGGCCTGCCGGTAAACATGCTTTAGCCACGTCGAATAACTCACCTTACTCGATTGGGTCAGGAGGCCCAGGAAGTTTGCCGCGACCTGGGTCTCCCGCGCTTATAGCATATTTTTACTTGTTCAGCCGGCCAGCGTCGGGGAGCCGCTCGGCGAAGCTCTTGGCGCCAGCGGCGTCCATGGCGATGGCCCGGCGGGCGGGGGCCGCACCCGGCTGCGGCTGAGCCGCCAGGATGTGCGGGAAGGCGGCGGGCGGCACGCCCTTGGTGTCGATCTGCGGCACGCCCTTGGTGTCGATCTTGAGCGTGTCGAGCGCCACGCGGTACACCTCGTCCGCGCTGTCCTGGGCGATGGCCAGCTCGCCCACCCACGGGCGCACCGCCTTTCGGCGGCCTGGACGCCGCGGAGCCTGTCGATCGTGGCCTGGGTCGCGGCGCTGACAGCGGCGGAAATGGCCGCGTCCATCGCCTGCTCCGTGACGCCGGCGGGGCCGCTTGTCCGTGCCCCGGGCGGCTGCTTGTCGGGCGTGGCGTCCTTGGCCGGCATTTTCTTGTCCTTGAGCGCGGCGGGCACGTCGCCGTCGGTCGCCGCCGGATCGACCTCGGGCTTCATCAGGGTCTTGCAGGCGACCAGGTCCTCGTCGGACAGCTTGCCCGACAGGAACTCCATGAGCCGGTCCATCATGTCGCCATTGGCGTCCTCGGCATCCGGGTCGCCGGGGTCGGTGGCCTCGTTGCCGGCGACCGCCTCGGCCGCCTGCTCCTTCACGTCATCGAGCTGGCCGAGGATGTCCATCACGTCGTCCACGTCGGCGTCCTGGGCGAGCTTGCCCTTCAGCGCCGCATCGAGCGCCACG
This sequence comes from uncultured Acetobacteraceae bacterium, assembly GCA_964251035.1. Taxonomy (GTDB): domain Bacteria; phylum Pseudomonadota; class Alphaproteobacteria; order Acetobacterales; family Acetobacteraceae; genus CAHJXG01. The sequence continues at coordinate 1,282 of CAXUJE010000492.1, read as the reverse complement.
CGCACGCGCGGCTTGTTAGCCGCCCAGGTGGCGGGCGAGACGCCGCGGATCACCGGCTTGAGGTCGAGGGCCACGTCGGCGGCGATCTTGGGCGTCAGGTAGACCTCCAGCGCCGCATTCAGCACGACGGGCAGGAGGTTCACGGTGCGCTTCGTCATGGGCGGGCTGCCTTCCTGGGTTGTGGGCGCAAGGTCGCCGAAACGCTTGTGGCGTTTGCGGCTGAGATGGACGGCGCGAACCGGGCGCCACCGGACGCGAACTTGCCTGGGCCAGCGGAACCCGCAGGGTTCGCGCGGGGACGCACACCGTCGTCGGTGCGCCCGGCACACTTGCGGGCCGAGCTCGCCGAAACGCTTTGCGTTTGCGGCTGGGACCGAGCCTTAGCAGGCGTCGCAGATTGGGAATCGCCCACGACCACGTCGCTGCCGGCGCGGCCGGTCGCCACGAGCGCGACGTGGTTGGCGCGGATGTCGCGCATCACGCCGTCGTAGCGGGCGCCCTGGTAGGTCCCGGGGGTCATATCGGCCCGGTAGCGGTAGGCGGCGCTCAACTCGCGCTGCTCGTCGCTCTCGATGCCCACCACGATCTTGTGCGGGTGGTCGTCGGCGGTGACGGGCCTGTGCACCAACAGCACCGGCTTGCCCCGGAAGGTGGGTGCGGCCTTTTCCAGCTCGGCGGGTCGCGGAGCAATTGGTAGGTGCGCGCCGGGTCCAGACCGAGGGTTTCATGGTCGGGGAGCTCGCTGCCCCGGTAGCCGCAAGTATTCGCCTTGGAGATGGGCGACGCCTCGATGAACAGGTGCCAGTCCCCGTCGACCCGGCGCACGCTGGACCGGTCGAACGCAATCAGGTCGGCGGAACCTCTTGGTTCGCGCCCGCGCGCCGCTGCCATCACCGGCACCCCCAGGGCAATCGCGTTTCGAAGCAGTCACAGGATTTTGGTGGGGTAGGCATCGTTCCATGCGGCGCGCCGGCGGTTCACCGACGAGCGCGGCGCGCCCTCGGGTCGGGCCGAGACGCAAGGGGGCACCGCCCGGTTCTACGACAGCGCCGGGCACGCCGTTGGCCATGCGGAGGCGGGGCGGGACGATGCGGTATTACGACGCCATGAGATGAAGCTTTCGCCATACGTTTCACCGAAAGGTCGGGCATGCTGCCGTTGTTCCAGCCAGCGATGCGAGACGCTGAGGAGTTCTGGTCTCCTGACAAGCCGCCCTCTGTGGTTCTACTAGCACTACTTTGGCATTTTGGCATGCCCATATGACACCCATCTGTTGGTTGCA
>CAXUJE010000491.1:0-3930 GCA_964251035.1 uncultured Acetobacteraceae bacterium | reverse complement strand
CGCCAGTCGCAGAAGATGGAGGCGGTGGGCCAGCTCACCGGCGGCCTCGCCCACGACTTCAACAACCTGCTGACCGGCATCACCGGCAGCTTGGAGCTGCTGCGCGCCCGGGTGCAGCAGGGCCGGCTCGGCGACATCGACCGCCTCGTCACCGCCGCCCAGGCCTCCGCCGGCCGCGCCGCCGCCCTCACCCACCGCCTGCTCGCCTTTTCCCGCCGCCAGACGCTGGAGCCGCGCGCCACCGACGTGAACCGCCTGGTCGCCGGCATGGAGGACCTGGTGCGCCGCACCGTCGGCCCCGGCATCGCCGTCGAGGTGGCCGGCCCCCCGGACCTGTGGAGCACGCTGGTGGACCCGAGCCAGCTTGAGAACGCGCTGCTCAACCTGTGCATCAACGCCCGCGACGCCATGCCGGACGGCGGCCGCCTGCTCATCGGGACCGGCAACCACAGCCTCGACGAGCGCACCGCCCGCTCCCGCGCCCTGCCGGCCGGCGCCTACGTCGCCCTGTCCGTCAGCGACACCGGCGCCGGCATGACGCCCGAGGTCGCCGCCAAGGCCTTTGACCCGTTCTTCACCACCAAGCCCATCGGCCAGGGCACCGGCCTCGGCCTGTCCATGATCTACGGCTTCGTGCAGCAGTCCGGCGGCCAGGCCCGCATCCATTCGGCGCCGGGCCGGGGCACCACGGTGACCCTTTACCTGCCGCGCCATCTCGGCCAGCCCGAGGACGCCGAGGCGCCGCCCGACCTCGCGCAGGCGCCGCGGGCGCAGGGCGGCGAGACGGTGCTGGTGGTGGACGACGAGGCCACCGTGCGCATGCTGGCCGCCGAGGTGCTGGGCGAGCTGGGCTACCGCACGGTCGAGGCCGGGGACGGCGCCGCCGCGCTGCGGACCTTGCGCTCCGACGCCCGCATCGACCTCTTGGTCACCGACGTGGGCCTGCCCGGCGGCATGAACGGCCGGCAGGTCGCCGACGCCGCCCGCGCGCTGCGCCCCGGCCTCAAGGTGCTGTTCATCACCGGCTACGCCGAGACCGCCGTGCTGAGCCACGGCCACCTGGAGCCGGGCATGCACGTGCTCGTCAAGCCCTTCGCCCTGGAGGCGCTCGCCGCCCGCGTCAAGGACCTGACCAGCCGGGGGGCGGGCGGCGCCTAGGCCCGGCCCCCAGGCGTCATGGCCCAGGCGTCATGGCATGCTGCTTCCAAGGCCCAGGGCGCCCAGGATCTCCGAGACGATGTCGGCCAGGTGGGTCTTCTGCTTGAAGGGGATGTAGGGGTAGCGCGCGGGGTTCGGGACCAGGAACGGCGGCAGGGCGCCGGGCGGGTGCCAGACGCAGGTGAACTCGTTGGGAGAGGCTCCCTTCGCGCAGCCCAGGCTCCGGAGCCACTCCTCAAGCCTGTGCGTCCCTGTTTCGAGGTTATTTGCCATTCATTCGCCGCTTCGGACAGTCCGCCTCGTTGCGTGGCGCGCCTGGCCCAGTGAAGGCCACCCAGAAGTGCAATACCTCTTTCACATCGGCGTTGCGCGCAAAGTCCGCGCTGCCGCGATACGGCCGCGCTTGGTGTATCGACGGTGAACGCTGTTCCGCAGCGTGGATCAAGGCGCATATCGTCGATGGAAGCGCGTCGAGGAGAGCTTGGGCGTCTTCGTCCGGACCTGTCAGGAACAGTCCGGGCATTTGCGGGCTGGTGTAGGTGTGCCACCCCGTCCTGTATTGGTGGACGATGCTCAGTACAGCCATCGTGCAGTAATTCCCGGATAGCCCAAGTGGTTCGGCCGACATGCCATGTTCATGGCTGGCAGAAACAAGAACGGCAGCAAGCCGCAGGTTGCAAATCACAACTCCGGGTTGTCACAGAGGCGTTACATGGTCTTTGCAGTACGGAACGGATGTTCTTGATGCGGACTATTTCGGCTTCCACCACCCGGCGCCCGACGGTCCCACGCGCGCAGTCCGGCTCCGCCCAGGCCTGGCCGCCCCCGGCAGGGTGGACCTGTCCCCCGGACGGCGCAGGCCGCGGGGCCGCACGTCTGCACCCGGCGGCCTCCAGTGTGACGCAGGGCACGTCCATGGCTTGCGGGACCGCCTAGGGTGCGCATGGCCGCGGCAGCAGCGATCGGAACCCGAACCAGGACGCTGCAAGCCGGCCCGCTCGCCCAGGAGAGCCATCATGGCCGCAAAAAGGGTCTTCGCCATCACTGTTCTTGTTTTGATCTGGTTGGCCGGCGTGGTGTTCGCAGGCTAGGGCAACAGCGGTCCGTTCCGGGCCGCCGCCGTCGCCTGGACGCTCCAAGCGGTGGCGCCTGGTCATTGGGGACCGCACGGCGCCGGCTGACGGCCGCCCAAACCGACGTGGCCCACCGACCAGTCCAGGATCGCCGCATAGGCTTGCGGCGCGGTGGTCGAAAGGTCGAGGTTGTGCGCGGTCTGCGGCACGACCGCGGCGCCCAGGCAGGACGTGGCGCCGAAGAACGGGGCCTCGTCCCGGTAAAGGCTCGCCGCGCTGTCGCAGGCCGTGCCGAAGCCGCAGAACAGGCCGTCGTGGTCCCCGTTCACGACCAGGACCGGAACGGCGATCTGCGACGTCGGCCCGGCGAGCGAGGAGCCTTGGGCGAGCGACCCGGCGACTTCGGTGGCCGTGGCGACGCTCTTCGTGGCGTCGTCTTCGGCAACGGCGCCGGGATCGGTGGTCGGCGGATAGTAGAACTGCGGGATGCCGTGGGTCCTGAACGTCACGTAGAGCGGGTCGTAGCCGGCCAGCGCGAACGCCGGGTCAAGGGCCGCAGGCTCGAAGCCGAGGGCCGCGGTCGCGTCGCCGGCCAGGTTCCCATGGTTCGAGAACCCGGTCAGCACGACGCCGTCGACGTCGTGATAGGTGCCGACCTCGACCGCGACGATCTGCGATCCCAGCGAGTGCCCGACGATCTCGACGCCCTTGAACCCCATCCCGCGCAGCGTCTGGACCACGAGGTGGATCGTGTAGGCATCGGTGCCGAAGGTGGTGGCGGTGCTGAGCGGACGCGAGCTTCGCCCGGTGCCGATCCGGTCGAGGTCGAACACCGCATATCCCGCCGCGACGGCGGCGCGGGTGTAGGAATACCGGTCCGGCTGGTAGGGGAAATCGAAGTAGGCGTGGTCGTAGGTGAATCCCGGGACAGTCAACTGGACGACCGGAGGCGTCAGACCCGGCGGCATGCAGAGATAGCCGAAGAGGCTCTGGTCCGTGGGCAAGCCGGGGCCGAGGCCGACCGGAACGGTGACGCCCCGGCAGGCGGACGGCAGCGTCGGCGGCGGATCGTTGGCTTGCGCACGGGCGGACGGCGTTGGGAGGACGCCCGCGATGGACAAGGCCGCAAGCGCCGCCGCCGCGCCGGCCCTGGGGTTGGAGAGGACGCACCGACCCATCGTCGTTTCCAATTCTGCCGTGGTTCCTTGCCCAACGTCTTGGCGCCATCCTCGGCACCGGTCAGCCGCAGCGGCCACGGGAGCGCAGCCGGACCCCGCTCACGGCTTGCGCGCCCAGGCGGAGGACTGCGGCAGGAACGCCACCTGGCTGTGCAGCGCCGCCGCCCAGGGCATCGGCGCCCGCCAAGCCGAAGATCTGGCCGGCCCCGGCGGTCCCGGTCAGGGCGTCATGGCCGGGCATGGCGAAGAGGGGGGCCGGGTTCGCGTCGGATGCGTTCGGACCGGCTGCCATGGTCATCCTCTCGCTGTGGAAACGGGATGGGAACGCCGAGCATGTCAAACCTGATGCCGACGGGCCACGTATGATGGACTACAGATGTAGCCTGGCCTGCATTCGGTCGAATGGGTTTGCAGGTGACGGGCCTATCAGGAGGCCCGTCTTATACGGGCGGCACCATTGATCGGCCCGTGTGCGGTCGCTGATGGGTTTCACCCATCCTACGCGATCCATGCCGTAGGAT
>CAXUJE010000490.1:0-3938 GCA_964251035.1 uncultured Acetobacteraceae bacterium | reverse complement strand
GCGCCCACTGGCACAGGCGAACACGGCGACGCTCCAGTGAAACCCGGCTGTAGTACTAGGCGGACAGCACGTCCAGGCGGTACTTCTCCGCGCGCTGCTGCGTGACGGGCCGCAGCGCCGGGGCGCAGGCGGCGATCATCGCCTCAGCCGCGTCGTCGCCGGTGCAGAAGCCGTCGGTCGGGCCGTGCCAGTTGACCAAGACCATCGCGCCGCCGGGGGAAAGCGATCGCAGCGAAAGCCGGGCCGCGGCCTCCCGGTCGGCGTCGTCGAGGTAATAAAGGACCTCAGAGAACAGGATCAGGTCGAAGGCGCCGGGGGGCCAGTCCTGCGGGACCACCATGCGGGCGAACTGGACGTGTGGTTGGTCCTGGCACCGGGTGGCGGCTCCTTGCAGCGCGGCGTCGGCGACATCGACGGCCAGGATGGCGTCGCAGCGCGCGGCGAGCTGCCGGGTCAGCACGCCGATGCTGCAGCCGACCTCGAACGCGCGGGCGAAACGCTGCCGGGGCAAGGCGGCAAGCGTCGCGGCGTACTTGTCGCGCTCGTACCCGCTGGTGGCGAACTTCCACGGGTCCGGGTCGCTGGCATACAGCCGGTCGAAATGCTCCGGCGTGACCGGGGGGGATGCCATCGGGGTCAGGCGGCGGCGCGGATGGCGGCGGCCTTCACGTCCTCAGGCGCGACGCCCTGGAAGGTGGCGAAGTTCTTTTCGAAGCGGCTGACCAGGTCGGCGGCGGCGCGGTCGTAGGCGGCCTTGTCGGGCCAGGACTGGCGAGGGTCCAGCACCTCGTTCGGGATGCCGGGGATATCCTGGGGCAGCATCAGGCCGAAGAACGGGTCGCGCACGTAACGGGCGTGCTTGAGGCTGCCGTCCAGCACGGCGCCCAGCAGGGCGCGGGTGTGCCCGATGCTCATGCGGTGGCCGGTGCCGTAGGCGCCCCCGGTCCAGCCGGTGTTGACCAGCCAGCAATCGGCGCCGTGCCGGGCGATGAGGTCGGACAGCAAGGCGCCGTACACCTCCGGACGGCGCGGCAGGAACGGGGCGCCGAAGCAGGTGCTGAAGGTCGCCTGCGGCTCGCGCCCCAGGCCCTTCTCGGTGCCGGCGACCTTGGCGGTGTAGCCGGACAGGAAGTGGTACATGGCCTGCGCCGGGCTGAGTTTGCTGATCGGCGGCAGGACCCCGAACGCGTCGGCGGTCAGCATCACCACGTTGCGCGGCTGCCCGCCGCGTCCGGACAGGTCGCAGTTGGGGATGAACTCGATGGGGTAGCAGGACCGGGTGTTCTCGGTGAGCGAGCCGTCCGAAAGGTCGAGGCGGCCATGGGCGTCCGCGACCACGTTCTCCAGCACGGTGCCGAAGCGGTGGGTGGCGGCGTAGATCTCAGGCTCGGCCTCCGGGCTGAGATGGATCACCTTGGCGTAGCAGCCGCCCTCGAAATTGAACACCCCACCCGGACCCCAGCCATGCTCGTCATCGCCGATCAGCGGGCGGTTCGGGTCGGAGGACAGCGTGGTCTTGCCGGTGCCAGACAGGCCGAAGAACAGCGCCACCTCGCCGGGACTGCCGTCCGCGGTGCGGCTGACGTTGGCGGAGCAGTGCATCGGCAGCACGCCCTCCGCCGGCAGCATCCAGTTCATGATGCCGAAGATCGACTTCTTGATCTCGCCCCCGTACTCGGTGCCGGCGATCACGATGACCCGCTCGGTGAGCGACACGGCGATGGCGGTGGTGGAGCGCACCCCGTCGATGGCCGGGTCGGCCTGAAAGCGGGGGGCGTGCAGGATCACGTAGTCCGGGGTGAAGGCCGCCAACTCCGAGGGCTCTGGGCGGATGAACATGTTGCGGGCGAACAGGGTGTGCCAGGCCTCGGTGCTGACCAGGCGGACGCGGACGCGGTGCGCGGGGTCGGCGCCGGCATACAGGTCCTGGGTGAACAGCTCCTGGCCTTGCAGGTAGCCCTGGACACGGGATTTCAGGACCGCGTAATGCTGCGGCGCCAGCTTCTGGTTGCCGTGGCGCCACCACACCTCGGCGGAGATTTCGGGTTCATCCACCATGAACTTGTCCGCGACCGAGCGGCCGGTGTGCGCGCCGGTCTTGACGACCAGGGCGCCGTCGGACGACAGCGTGCCCTCGTTTCGGCGCAGCGCATGGGCGACCAGCTGCGGGGCCGAAAGGTTGGCGTGCACGGCACGGCCGGGGAACACGCTGGTGCCGGCGAGGGCGGACGCGGCATCTGTCTGGATAGACACTGACTTGCTCCCTGGAACGGTTTCTGCCCTCGGGGAGGACATCGTAGTTGGGTTTTCAGGCCTATTAGGCGAGGCGCACCGCAGCGTCCAGCGCCGTTTCGTACTAAGCCCGCGCCATTTTCGTGAGCCGGACCAGCTCGGCCCGGATGCCGCCGGCGCCTGTGACCGGGGCGGACCAGGGGATGCGGAGGACGGAGTCATCACGGGCCAGGTCGCAGCCGTCCACGTCGCAGGCCACCATGCGCCACCCCGGCCCGTCCGCGCCGTGGGCGGCGGCGATCAGGTCGAGCGCGTCGGCATGGTCGTCGTTGCAATGGGTGAGCACGCCGGGTTCCGACGCGGCGACCGCCTCCACCACGGCCGGGTCCCAGGCCAGGTCGGCCTGGCGGAGCCGCGTCGCGCTGGCGAAGCCGCCGATATACAGCCCGGCCTTCGGCACGACGCGCCAAAGCTGGAAATCGCCGAAGCCCGCGTAGAACGCGGCGTAAGGGTGCAGCGCCACCCAGCGCGCCTTGAGCGCCGGGTCAGGCTCGGGCGCGGCCAGCCCGGTGACGGTGAGGCGGGGCGCGGTCTGCGGGTTGGCCTCGGTGGGCGTACCCGCGACCATGACGGCGCAGCGCGGCTCGTCGCGCAAATGGCGCGTGTGCTCGGACAGGCCGGACAGCAGCAGCAGCACGGAGCCGTCGGGCGCCGCGGCCGGCGTCACCAAGGAGGCGAACGGCTGCCCGTCGCCGCTGGTCGCCAGCGTGCCGGCCCGGGCGGCGCGAAGCAGGGCGCGGGCATCCGGGATGGGCGTGGGCGTCGGCCCGGCTGTGGTGGACATTTTCGATGCTCCCTGCATTCCGCCATCGTTCACCCCCACATAGAGCGGATATGCCGGGCGTCCACCACGCCTGGCCTCATGCCTGGCCAACGAAGGCGACACGTCCATGAAGCAGACCATCGCACTGGTTGACGACGACCGCAACATATTGACCTCGGTGTCCATCACCCTGGAGGCGGAGGGCTTCCTGGTCCGCACCTACACGGATGGGGAGAGCGCGCTTCAGGCCCTGACCGCAAAGCCGGTCGACCTGGCGGTGCTGGACATCAAGATGCCGCGGATGGACGGGATGGAGCTGCTGCAGCGGCTCCGGGCGCGCAGCCAGCTCCCGGTCATCTTCCTCACCAGCAAGGACGAGGAGGTGGACGAGCTGATGGGCCTGCGGCTCGGCGCCGACGACTACATAACCAAGCCGTTCAGCCAGCGCCTGCTGATCGAGCGCATCCGCGCGCTGCTGCGCCGCAACGAGACCAGCCGCGCCGAAGGGTCCGGCGCGGCGCCGGGCGGCGTCATGGTGCGCGGCGACCTGGTGCTCGACGAGACCAAGCACCAATGCGCGTGGCGGGGCAAGGACATCCAGTTGACCGTGACGGAGTTCCTGCTGGTCAAGGCGCTCGCGGCCCGGCCCGGCATGGTGAAGTCGCGGGACCAGTTGATCGACGCGGCCTACGGGGAAAGCATCTACGTCGATGACCGCACCATCGACAGCCACGTGAAGCGGGTGCGCAAGAAGTTCCGCACCACCGACGACAGCTTCGACCACATCGAGACGCTGTACGGCATCGGCTACCGCTACAAGGAACAATAAGCGGCGTCATGCCCGATAGCGGCTTCCTCCCGGCGATTGCGGGCCCGAAGACGC
>CAXUJE010000489.1:2350-3957 GCA_964251035.1 uncultured Acetobacteraceae bacterium | reverse complement strand
CGGGTAGAAGTAGTCCGTCGTGTCCCAGGAAGCGTTGCCGCGCAGGACGTTGGACCAATGCTCAAGGATGCTGACCTGGATCAGCCCGTCGAGGCGGTCCCCCGTCAAACGGTCGAAGCCGGTCAGAAGCTGCGTGCTGAACACCGCGCCGAGCGAGAGCGCCAGCGCCAAGCCAAGCAAGGCGGGCTGGTAAAACCCGGCCGAGGCGCCGCCGTACGGGCGCGCAGGAAGTCTCGCGGCATCCATGGCGTTCAGCGCAGAACCATCGCCTGGACGACCAACGGCGGCAGCACGGCAACGCCCGCCAGGGCCGCCGCAGCCGGAACCGTGGCCAGCCCGGCGCGCAGCCACCCGCCGCCCCGCACCCTGAACACCGGCAGGCTGAGCGCAAGGAGCGGCAGGACCGGGAGCAGGTAGCGGCCCGATGGCCCTTGCACGGTCGGGTTGCCCACGATGGTCCAGGACAGGTACTGCGACAGGTAGATGCCGAGCACGCAGGCCACGGCAGCCGTGACGCCAAGCGCCAGGTCGATCAAGCTCCCCTGCCTCGGTCCGGCCCGCCGGGCGATGAGGTCGCACAGCAGCGCCGCGGGCACGGCCGTGTACCATAGGGTGTAAAGCGCATCGGGCAGCAGCACGTTCAACCAGCCGAGCACGCCCACGGCGCTGGGAAGCAGGGCGGGATCGTGGATGATGGTGTTCCAGGGGATGCCCAGGAAGCGGAGCGGGTGCGCCAGCAGGATGCCGAGTTGCGCCGCCGCGTTGGTTTCGTCGAACAGGACCGGGCGAGGCCCCGGCCAGAGCGGGCCGGGCTCGTACGGAAGCTTGGAAAACGGCGTCGCCACGGTGCTGACGGCCAGCCAGACCCAGAGAAGCCCAGGCAGCAGCAGAACGATGATGGAGGCAACACGCAGCAGCAGCGGCTTGCGCAGGCGCCACCATTCCCGCACCGGCGGCAAGGGAAGCAGCAGCAGCGCCAGCAGCGGCGCATAGGGCGGCTTGGCGGCGGTGATGCCGGCGAGCAGCAGCCCCGCCGTCCAGAAGGCGGCGCTGCGCGGCAGAGCGGGCCGGTTCGCCACGGGCAGGTCCGAGCGCGTCAGCAACGCCGCCGCGAACACGCTCGTTGCAATGATCAGACCGTCTTGGTTGATCGATGCTCCGAGGCTCACGGTCATGGGAAACGTCAGGGTGCAGAACAGCAGCGCGTGACCGCGCCGCGACAGCAGCAAGGCCGCGAGGCCCAGCCCGACGAAGCAGGCCACGTTGGCAAGCCGGGCCGCGTAGGTCGCGACGAATGGCCCGGCCCCGGCCCGCTTGGCAATGCCCATGCCGACCGCCGCCGGGCCGTAGAACGCCGGCATGTAGATCGCGACGTTCGGCACGGGATTGAACGACCGGGACCCGGCCCAGCCTTGCCCCATGACTTGCGCTACCCTTTCTTCAGTGAGCTTTGGCCGGAACGGGCTGTCTTGCACGCCGAGGAGCGCCCCGTCCACGTCCAGCCCGGCTCGGAGCCGCGTCACGCCATTCTCCGTGTAGGGCGCGCGCCGACCGATCCACTGCCCATGCAGCAGGCTGGCGGCGCGCAGCACGTGCGCCGGCTCGTC
>CAXUJE010000489.1:0-2250 GCA_964251035.1 uncultured Acetobacteraceae bacterium | reverse complement strand
CCCCGACCCGGCCAACGTGCCGAGCAGGACGTAGCCGAACAGCGCCGGCATCGCCGCCAGCGTGCCGATCACGTAGTCGCGCAGCCCGATGGAGGACAAGCCCAGCGCGTAGCTCGTCGCGGCGAACGGCATCACGGGCGAGACCCGCAGCAGGCAGGCCATGCGCCAGCCGTCCCGCGCCACCATGCCGTCAAGCTCGCGCAGCCGGGGCCGCCGCGCCAGGACCCTTGCCACCGCGGGGCGCAGCACGGAGCGGCTCAGCACGAAGGCCAGCACCGCGCCCGCCAGCGTGCCCGCCCCCGAAACCGCGAAGCCGGCGGGCAGCCCGTACAGCACGCCTGCGGCGACGCCGAGCATGGAGGCCGGCAGGACGCCGCTCACGGCCACCAGGACCTGCACGGCGGCGAACAGGGCGCGGCCCGCGCCGCCGAGGTCGCGCACCGTCTGCAAGCCGCCCTCCATCCTGGACAGGAGCAGGCCCGGCGAATGCCCGGCGAAAATGCCCACCGCCATCAGCCCCGCGGCGGCCAGCGCGACGGCGAGCCGGACCCATCCCGTCCCGCTCATGCCTGCGTGGCTTCCCGCGCGTGCAGGCGCCGCTCGCCGCCGTCCGCGAACAAGGGCGAATGCGCCAGCCCCATGCGCTGCAGCCGGAAGCTGAGCGAGGTTTGCAGCACGCCCAGCCCATAGACGGCGCTTCGCTGCAGGTTGATCGACGACGCTTCGGCAAAGTACTTGGTAGGGCAGGAGATCTCGCCGACGCGGAAGCCGAAGTACAGCGCCTGCGACAGCATCTGGTTGTCGAAGACGAAGTCGTCGGAGCAGGCATGCAGCGGCAGCCGCTCCAGCACCGCCCGGCTCCAGGCGCGGTAGCCCGTGTGGTACTCCGACAGCTTGGCGCCGAGCAGGAGGTTCTGCGCGAAGGTCAGGGCGCGGTTGGCGACGTACTTGTAGGGCGGCATGCCGCCGGCCAGCGCCCCCGTCCCCAGGATGCGGCTGCCGAGCACCACGTCGAACTGGTCGGAGGCGATCATCGACGCCATCGCGGGAACCAGCCGGGGCGTGTACTGGTAGTCCGGGTGCAGCATGACGACGATGTCGGCGCCGCGGTCGAGCGCCGCCTGGTAGCAGGTCTTCTGGTTGCCGCCGTAGCCGCGGTTCCGGTCGTGCCGCAGGGTGTGCAGGCCGAGGCCGCGCGCCACCGCCACCGTGTCGTCACGGCTGGCGTCGTCGGTGAGGATGATGTCGTCCACGACGTCCCGGGGGATCTCGGCGACGGTCTGCCGTAGGGTCCGCTCCGCGTTGTAGGCGGGCAGCACGACGGACACTTTGCGGTTGCTGATCAAGCGGACGCTCCAAAACAAGCTCAAGTCTGTTGATATCGATACAGGACGACGCGGGGGGGGGAAGAGTTCACCGCTCCGGCCGAGGCAGCCGCCAGCGGCGTCCGCCATTCTTGACATCCGGGCGAACGTGCGCAAGTGAACGTTCATTCGCATTCAGGCCTACCCGTGTCGCAAGCCGTCCAGCACTCCCCGCGCCAGCGCATCATCGACGCCGCCGTGGCCTGCTTCGCGCGGGCCGGCTTCCACGGCGCGTCCATGCACGAGATCTGCGCCGAGGCCGGGATGAGTCCCGGGGCGCTCTACCGCTACTTCCCCAGCAAGGTCGCCATCATCGCCGCCATCGCCGAGGCCGAGCGCATCCAGCACGCCGCATTCTTCGAGCGCATGGCGGAGGCCGACGACCCAGTGGAAGCGCTCGCCAGCCTCGGCATCGACGCGCTGGAGCAGATGCTGGCCGGACCCAACGCCGCCCTCTGCGCCGAGACCATGGCGGAGGCGATCCGCAACCCCGACATCCGCGCCATGTTCGACCGCAACATCCGCGAGGCCCGCGCCGCCGTCGTCGCGGCCCTGCAGCGCGGCCAGGCCCGCGGCGCCGTCGATCCGACGCTCGACTTGGAGACCGCGTGCCAGCTCGTCATGGCCATGGGCGACGGGTTGGCCGTGCACCAGGCGCTCGACCCCACGCTCACCAGCGCGCGTTTCCGCCCGGTGCTGCAACTGCTGCTCCGCCGCTTCCTCCGGCCCCAGGAAACGCACGAAGCGCATGAGGGGAGGCCGTCTTGATCCGCATGCTGCTCGCGGCCCTGCTGCTGGCGCTGCCGGCGCGCGCCGCGCCGGCGCCGGGCGCGGAGCCGAGGCCGCCCTCCGTCACCGTGGTCGCCGCCACGGCCGGGCCGATCAC
>CAXUJE010000488.1:0-4020 GCA_964251035.1 uncultured Acetobacteraceae bacterium | reverse complement strand
GGTTCAGCCTGCACGTGCCTCGGGACGGCGGATCGCGCGATGGGCCGTGGCGGTGGCCGCGGACGGCGCGGCGGCGTTTCAGCCCGGAAAGCGGCTGCCTCCTCCGCTGGCGGCAACTCGGCCGCCGGGCCAGAACCTTGCGGCGCTGGCGGACCGGCAGCCGGGGCAGGGGTATCGGGCAGAACGGGCGCTTCGGCCGCGGGTGGCTCTGGCGAGGCTGCCGGGCCGGGCAACGCCGGATCGGACGCAACCGCAGCGACTGGCGGCTCGGCCTCGGCCGGAACCGGAAGGGGCGCGGGCTGTGCCGGCGTGGCTGTCGCCGTCTGTTCCGGGGCAGAGGCAGGCAGGGACGGCTCGGCCTCGGGCGTCACGACTTCAAGCGCCACGCTGGGCGGCTCTGCTGGACTGGAAGGCGGCTGCCGCAACAGCGACAGCCCGGCCAACACAGCGACATGGAGGCAGAGGGCCAACGCCAAGCTGATCGCCGCCGCCGAACGCCCGCGCGCCGCACTGGCGCGACATGGCCGGCCTGATGCGGCGGCTAGCATGGCAGGCTAGATCTTTGCTGACAGGGAGAAGAAGAAGCTGCGGCCGGAGTTCGTGAAGAAGAGCGGCTCGGACGGCGGGCCGACCGTCTGGCCAGCCAGGCCGACGATGCTCCGATCATCGAATAAGTTGTACAGGTTGCCCTTCAACAAGAGGGTGCGGCCGTTGAACGGGAACGTGTAGCCGCCAGCAAGATCGACTTGCCGGTAGCTCTTGATCGCAAAGCTGTCCTTTTGGCCCGGCGCGGCCGTGTCCAATCCGTATTGGGGTCCGACGAACTTCGCGAGCAGCGACGCGAAGACGTTGTCGCCCTCGCGGAACACGTTCCCCCGGTCGAAGATGGGTCCGACCACGCCGGTGTAGCGAGGGGTCTGCGCCAGCACGTTGCCGTTCGCGGTGTAGCCGCTGGAGTTCAGGGAGCCGTTCGCATAGAATGCCACGCCGCGCCGAAGCTTGGCTGTCCCTTCGACCTCCATGCCCTTGTAGACAGCGCCGCCCTGGTTGAAGAACGTCGTCAGCCCTCCGATGGTCTGGCTGTTCACGAAGTTTTCGTAGTGGATGTAGTAGAGATCGGCGCCGAGCGAGTAATCGGGCCTGTTGATGACTCCGCCGACCTGGAAGCTGTTCGTCGTGGACGGGTTCACCGAGGTCAGCGCCGTCGTCGTGAACAGGTTGAGGTTCGGGGTCTGGTAGCCACGCGCCGCCTGGGCGAACACCGACGCCCAATCGGCCACGCGCCAGTTGACGTCGAGGGAGGGCAAGGGCGTGCTGTAGCTCTGGTGCACGTCTTGCGGCAATCCAGTCAGGCCCGCCTCGCCTTTCAGGGTCCGCGTCACGAAGCTGTACTTCAGGCCGGCGGTCACGGTGACGGTCGGCAGCACCTTCCAGGCGAACTCGCCGTAGGGCTGCAGCGTGTCGAGGTTGGACCGGTACCGGTTCAGGAAAACTGAGCCGGGGGCAGCCGCATAGGGCAGGAAGCCGCGCGTGGCGTCCGCTGTATAGGTGTTGGTCGCGAACAGCTCGTGTTCCGCCCACAGCCCGAACCGCGCCTGGCCATAGGGCGTGTCCTGCGAGATGCGGAGCACATCGCCCGTGTTGCGGAAGTAGTATTTCGAAGCGATGGCCGGCACGTCGCCCGAGAGATCGGCGGCCGTCACGCCCTGGACATAATAAAGGCCGGAGAGATTGGGGCCAAGGCCGCCGACGTCGGCGCCGTGAAAGGAGTTCTGGTAGTACGAGGTCGTGTAAACCTTGTTGTCGATCGTCAACCCGCCGCCCAGGTCGCTGCGGATGCCGACGTACTCGAAGTCCGTATGGTAGTTGTCATGGTTGTAGCCCGAGAACGTCTGCGACGCTGGGTCGTTGTTCAGGGCGTAGTTCGGACCGAATGCCCGGATGTTGGCAAGCGTCGCGCCGTACGGCGTCTTGGTATAGGTGTGGTCCAGGTTGACCAGGGCGGTCACGACGGTGTTGCTGCCGATCGGCTGCTCGTACCTCACGAACCCGTTCCGTCGCGCCGTGGACGTGTTGCTGGTAGCACCCCCGGACTCGAGCTGCTCCAGGTTGATCGTGGCGCGGCCGCCGCTCAGCGCGCCCAGGCTGCCGCTGTCCAGCCGCAGGCCGCCCAGCCGGGTCGCATAGCTGCCGAGCGTGCCATACGCGGTGGCCCCCAAGGTGTCCGACACGGCCGGGGAAGCCAGGTCGACATAGCCGCCGAAGGTGGCCGCGCCGATGGCGGACGCTTGGCCGGGTCCGCGGTGGACGGTGACGGAACCGAGGTTCTGGCTGGTGAAGTAGATGCCGGGCTGCGGGGCGAAGTTGATTGGAAAGCCCGGGATCGGAATGCCGTCGTAGAGCACGCTGAACTGGGTGTATTGCAGGCCGCGGATGCTCTGCCCGAAGTCCTGCTGCAGGCCGGGGCCGGCCGGGGCGATGTCGATCGCGCTGGGCGTGAGACGGACGACGTCGTTGTAGTTTTCGGTCGGCACGATGATCTTGCGCAAGGTCTCCGCCCCGACCGCGCTGGTGGGTTCGATCTGATCCAGGCTGGGCCGGCTCGGGGCGAACTGCTCGGCGGTTTGCGGCACGGCCGCCGCCGCGCCGGCGACCGCGCCTGTCGCCTGCACGGTGCCGATGTCCTTGGGGTCTGCCGCCGGCTGGCCCGCTGCCACGCCGGCGCCGGCGAGGCTGCCCACCACTGACGCCGCGAGGACGGTCCTGGAGGTTGTAAAAGTCGTCCGCGCCACGTCGCCGTCCCCTGTGTTGTGCATCGGGACGGATACCCTGGCCGGATATTGGGATCACATGACCATTTTAAGACGGGAGCCGCGAGGCGGAGTCCCTGGCCTTTTATGACCGGCGTCATACGGCGTCTCTCCCGGCACTGGACAGAGTCCTGGTCCTGGCCGGTGTAGACGCACCTTCTCGGGATTAAGCCGATATGGCCCATCGGCCGCAGGGCTGCTTGCGTGGCGGCCTTACGGTTTTGCCCGCGTCGTCAGCAGGAAGACCACCGACAGGCCGGCGAACAGGATCGGCCCGGACCAGATGCCGGCCGGGATTTGCCGGAGCGTCAGGCAGGCCACGGCGATCCAGGCCACGGCGGCGATGGCGCCCTCATCGACGAACAGGTCCCAGAGCTCGTGCAGGCAGTGCCGCAGCAGGCTCACGACGGCTGCACCGCGCCGCCTCGCCGGAGGGAGGCGGCGGCCATGGCCGAGAGCAGAAGGTAGGCGACGCCGAGCGGCACGATGGAAAGGTCATCGCCGGGCCAGGCCAGCCCGGCGCCCTCGCCGACCCAGAACGTGCCCAGCCCGGCCAGCATGGCGCCGACCAGGCGCTTCAGCGTGTTCTCAGGCACGCGGGTGATCGGGCGGTGCAGCAGCGCCCCGATGACGACGACAAGGACGAGCGCCGCAACCGCGCCCAGGACCGCGGGGCCGAGCAGGTCCGCGCCGCCCGCGCCGATAGCCACCACGATGAAGATCACCTCCAGCCCCTCGACCGCCGTGGCCTGGAAAGACGCCGCGAGGCCCGGCCCGTCCCATGACGCCACGGGGGCGGCGATGCGGCCGATCCGGTCGCGCTGCCGGAGGAAGGCGGCGGCCTCGTCGCGCAAGGGAATGGTGCCGGCGGCGCGCCGCGTCGCCTTGCGCAGCCAGCGCAGGCCGAACAGCACGAGCAGCAGGCCGATCACGAGCTTGGCCGGACCGAGCGGCAGCGAGCCGAGCGCCGGGCCGAACACCGCGGCAAGGGCTGCGAGGAACGCCAGCGCCGCGGCAGCGCCGCCGAGCGCCGACCGCCATCCCCGCGCCGCGCCCACGGCGAGCACGACCGTCAGTGCCTCGATGAACTCCACAAGCGCCGCGGCGCCCGATGTCGCGAAGGCCGAGAGCGCCTGGGATGTCATGGCAGGCGGTGCGGGAAAAAGTGCATGGACAGCAGAAAGCATGCCGGCACCCAATACGCCAGGGG
>CAXUJE010000487.1:0-4022 GCA_964251035.1 uncultured Acetobacteraceae bacterium | reverse complement strand
AATACCTCGCCGCCCTCGTCCAACAAACCGCTTAAACGTTCACTCGATTGCCCTGGAGTAGAGGCCCTCACGGCGCAGAATGGCAGCGATGCCGCCGGTGTCAGCCGCGCGGTCCGTGTCGGCGAGAATGCGCAGCTTGTCCTGGGCGGTGAAGATGCGGCGGTGCGGACGCGCGGTGAGCTCAGGCGATGTCGAGGCGGGCGCCGCAACCGTCGGCCTCCGGCCTTCATTCGTGGCGGCTGCCTCAGCGTCGATCGGTGTCGGGATCATGGGCATGAGCAAGATCATCCTTCAGCACCCTCAAGGCTAAACTTCCGGGGGGACGATGTCTCATTGTCATTGGCACGGAGGGTCGCGTCCACCACGGCCTCGCCATCTTCCTTGGTGAAGGCACCCCGCTGCGGGTTGGGCAGGATCTCCAGTACCAGTTCGGAGGGCCGGCACAGGCGCACGCCGCGGTCAGCGAACACGAAGGGGCGGTTGATGAGGATGGGATGCGCCAGCATGGCATCCAGTAGCGCGTCATCGGACAGCGCCGTGTCGTCCAGGCCCAGCGCGTCATAAGGCGTGCCCTTGCGGCGCAACGCCTCGCGCACGGACAGGCCCGCGGCGCGGATCGCGGTGGCCAGCCCGTCCCGGCTTGGGGGCGTGCGAAGGTACTCGACCACGCGCGGCTCCTCGCCGCTGTTGCGGATAAGGCCCAGGGTGTTGCGCGACGTGCCGCAAGCCGGGTTGTGCCAGATGGTGACGGTCACGACGCGATACCCTCTGCAGCATCGGGCCGCACGCGGCCGATCTCCTGTACCCGGCGCGTCAGAGCCATGCGGTCCAGCCCCTCCATCGGCAACGACGTGAACAGGCGGATACGGCGTTCCAGGGCTTGGAACGCCATGCGGAAAGCGAGCATCCGTTGGGCGTCGGTGCCCAGCTCGGCCGCCGGGTCGGGCAGTCCCCAATGCGCGGTGATTGGCTGGCCGGGCCACGCCGGGCACGCCTCGCCCGCGGCTTGGTCGCAGACGGTGAACACGAAATCCAGGGCCGGCGCACCCGGGGCGGCGAACTCGTCCCATGGCTTGCTCCGTAGGTTGGCCGTGGGAAGGCCCGCTTCCGTCAGCAGCGCGAGCGCGAGGGGGTGGACACTGCCGCGCGGGAAGGAACCGGCGCTATGACCGTGGAAGCGCCCGGCGCCGTGATGTTCGAGCAGGCGTTCGGCCAGAATGGAACGTGCGGAGTTGCCGGTGCAGAGAAACAGGACCTCGTAAGGTGGGCGGTGCATAGGGCGTCTCCTGTCAGGCAGCGGCAGGCTTGCAGGCAGCGGCGGTGCTGCCGGCCACAGCCGGGTTGCACACCGCCCCGGCGCTGCCCTGCCCGCAGCAGTTCTCGGTCAGAAAGCCGACCAGGCCGTTCATGGCGGCGATGTCGGCTGCATAGATCAGGTTGCGGCTGGCCCGGCGCTGGGTGACGAGGCCCGCGTGCAGGAGCTGTTGCAGGTGGAAGGTCAGCGAGGATGGCGGCACGCCGAGCGCCGCGGCGAGCTGGCCGGCGGGCAAGCCATCTGGCCCGCGCTGCACCAGCACGCGGAAGGCACGCAGGCGGGTGTCCTGAGCAAGCGCGCCAAGCGCAGTGACGACCGTAGCCGAGTCCATCGGGAGTATTCCAACCATGCTTCAACGATCATCGAAATATCAGGGCGAAGCGGGAACGTCCAACGATATTTGCATGATAATCGAAGGATGATGGTAGAGGTTGTTCCATCCTGGCGCACGGCTGACGGCCTTTTACAAACCATCAGACGGTCGTTTGACGGTTCGTGAAATCGATCGGCAACCGGGAAAGTGGCGGGGAGTACTGTGAATAAGTGCCCGATCAGGACCCCGCTGGAATATGGCCCACCGCATCGAACGCACACAGAAAGCGCCGCGAAGGTAAGGTCTCGGTTGGCGCGGACCGGGATCCTACCTGCCCGCCACTCTCGGTCACGAAATCAGGGTGTTGCATCCACTTTCGTAAGAAGTCCTGGTTGAACGCTTGTTCGCAGTCAGGAACTTACATGGGAGCCCGCCACTCTTTGCGGGCAAGTTCACTCCCGCGCACCCCCTAGCCAGTTGGAGGATCAACACGCCAACATGTCTGTTCGTCTTTATGTCATATGACCATTTGGTCTATTGACCGTGTGTTTGACCCCGTCTGCGCCGTGGTGGACCGGCCGATGGGACGCGCCATGGACCTGTCAAACCCTTGCTGGCGGCCCACAACTCCACAGCTTCCAAAAGCAAGTCGTGCACCTTCACCCCGCGCTCAACCGCGTAAAGGCGAAGCTGCTTCTTCCCGGCTGGATGCAGGTAGAGCACGCTGGGATCGGCGGCCTCCTCAAGGGGGCGCCGCCCCCTTCCCTGCCCCACGCCGATAGCTTGCTCAGCCTCCGTCAGGGCCGCTTGCGGTTGCGCAAGCGGCGGGGCGGCAGGCTTAGGTGGCGCAGGCGGCCCAACGACCAGCGAGGCGGCATACGACAGCGGGGCGGCAGCGCGCTTGCTCATGCCGCGACCTCCTTGACCTTCCGCCGCACTTTCGCGCCAACAGAACCAACGGCCTGTAAATCATTTGGCGCCTTGGCCAAATTGGCATATGGCATACGTGCACTTGTGACAATGCCCTCGCGCTGGAGCCAGCCCCAGACTTCTGCCAGTTCGGCTCGCGCCCTGCCTTCCGGCTCCCGTTCCTGCGGCGTCAATCCCTCGGCATAGGCGTAGGGATATGACACGGAAGCCGAGATCGCTGTCGGGCAAACCTTGGCGCCCATCGCTTCCAGGGCCTCGCGCGCCAGGGGCACCGCCCTCACCCGTCGGTCCGGAGGTGCCTGCCACAGGACAACGCCGGTCCGGCGCTGCTGAGCGCCGGCAACACGCAGACTTTCCTGGACGCTCTCGAGATCCTCGGGGTTTGGCCGGGTCACAATGATCGCGCTGGCGGAGACATCGAGCGCGGCATTGACGGCGGGGGTCGCCGTCGGCGGGGTGTCGATGATGACCAAGTCCACGTTCTGCCGCTGATAGTCCTCAATCTGGTTCGCGACTCCGCCGGGCGCGGTCATCGCCACGAGCGGAACCGGGATGCCCGCCGCGGCGCGACGTTGGCCCCAGCGGTAGCAGGTCGGCTGCGGGTCAGCGTCGATGATGACCACCCGGCGTCCGGCCTTGAGCGCCTCGACGGCCAGGCACCGGACGGCCGTGCTTTTGCCGGTTCCGCCCTTCCTGGCGATCACGCAGACGATGACCATGTGACCTCCTTGTCTGGATGCAGGGCAGCCGTATCGCACAACGACCAAAGGGTCAATTTGCACCCTGGCCTTATTGTCATATGACAATACGAAGAATTGTTTTACCCATCTTTTGCGAGGCTCGGCCAACGTCTCCGGAGACTGCGGAGAAAGCACTGTTTGTATGTCATACGACAACATGGCCTAGCGGAAGTATGGCATAGCGCTTGTGCGAACGATGCGCGGTGGAGTATGGCTTCGGCGAGCTGGACGAGCTGGTGCTGGCCTACGCCACGACCATTCACAGGGCGCAGGGGTCCGAGTATCCCGCGGTGGTGATCCCGCTGGCGACCCAGCACTACGCCATGCTGGCTAGGCCCCTGCTCTACACGGGCGTGACCCGCGGCAAGCGGCTGGTCGTCGTTGTCGGGAGCCGCAAGGCGCTGGCCATGGCGGTCCGGAACGGCGGCGCGCGGCGGCGCTGGTCCAAGCTGCATGAACGGCTGCACACAGCCATCGACGGAAAGCCAGCCGAACAGCGGACGGCGCTGGCACATGCGGCAGGGAACGTGTAGGGAACGAACTCTGACCTTTGCAGGCGCAGCCGCGACGATGCCTACCGCCGACCAGTTCGTGATCACGGAAAAGGCCAGCCAGGCGCAGGATGTGCGGGCGGCGGTGGGCGGCCGCTACGGCCCGGTCCTGCCGGCTGAGGGCCACCTCCTCGACCTGCTGGAGCCCGAGGACGTCGTGCCGGCCTGGAAGC
>CAXUJE010000486.1:0-4030 GCA_964251035.1 uncultured Acetobacteraceae bacterium | reverse complement strand
CCCGCCCGGAACAGGAATCCCAAACCGGACGCTTCCGTCAGGTGCTGTCCACTAGTACAGTGGCGAAAGCGCTGGCCCAGCCCGACAGCGCGGCGTTGCCCAGGAACCCTACCAGGCTGAGCGCCGCCCAGACAGGCAGCAGCGCGACGACGCCCGCAAGGCCGGCAAAGGCTGACTCACCTCAGCGCCTCTGCGGCGCGGGCGCGGGGCGGTGCAGCAATTGCGCGGCAGCCACCAGCACGCAGCCCGCGATGCCGGCCAGCACGGCAATCCAGATCGCATACAGCGGAACGCCCAGCTCCAGCTTGCGGTCGCCGTACTCCAGCGCCTGGTGCGCCGGGGCAACCATCGCGAGGGTCATCAGCACCAGCAGGCCCAGCATCACGGCGTCCGCTGCAGCGACCAGCACCCGCGTGCCCCGCAGCCCCGCCACGTGGTCCACCAGGTCGATCACGACGTTCTGCCGGCGCAGCAGCGTCGCCGGCAGCCCGTGGAAGATCACCACCGGCAGCAGCGTC
The DNA here is from genome assembly GCA_964251035.1 of uncultured Acetobacteraceae bacterium. GTDB lineage: Bacteria > Pseudomonadota > Alphaproteobacteria > Acetobacterales > Acetobacteraceae > CAHJXG01. Next base: position 3,512 of record CAXUJE010000486.1, on the reverse strand, counting down.
TCAACCAGGTCATAGGCACTGGTGATCGGCTGGTTCAGCAGGTACTTCAGCGCCACGTCCGCAACCGTGACGCACCCTATGACGGCGAGCGCCGCCACCGCCAGCCACGGTTGCAGCCCGGCGATCCACCCGACGATCCGCATCCCGGCCTTGGCGCGTGTAGTCGGCCATGAACGCGGTGGCAGGCTTGCCGGCCTTGTTCATCGCCTCCACGGCCTCCTTCACCATCGGCCGCAGCACTTCGCGCAGGCGCTCCACCTGGGCAGGCGGCAGCGTGTCGATCTTCACGCCGGCGGCCAGCATGGCTTCGCGCCCGTGCGCCTTGGCGGCGTCCCAGCGGGTACCCAGCTTCCCGGCCACGTCCGGGCCGCAGGTTTCGTCAACCATGGCGCGCAGGTCCACCGGCAGGGCGTCGTAGCGGCCCTTGTTCATGGCGAGAATCAGCGTGCCGGTGATGAAGGACGGCTCCATCACGTGCCGTGTCACGGTGCCCAGGCCGAGGCTTTCGGCGGCCTCGTAGTTGAGGATGGCGCTGTCAACCACGCCCTTGGACATGCTGTCCGATATCGCCCGGCGGCGCCTGCACCGGCACGGCGCCGAGGTCGCGCACGGCCCGCGCGTGCTGCTCGCCCTGGAAGCGCAGCTTGAGTCCCTTGAGGTCGCCGACGCCCGCAATCTCACGCCGGGCGGTGAAGATGCCGTTCGCCGGCACAACGCCGACCCAGAGCAGCCGCAGCCCGACGAACTCGGCCTGGAGGTACTTCGGCGCAAGCTCCGTCAGGCGCCGGGACATCACGGCGCTGGTGGTCGCGCCGGCCGGCGCCACGAAAGGCAGGCTCGCCAGCTCCGTCATGGGACACCGCCCTGACGTCGCGCCCGTCAGGCCCACCGCCATGTCCGCCTGGCCGTTGCGGGCCAGGTCGAACTGCCGCTGCACCGGGCCAAGCTGCCCGGCAGGATAAATCCGTAGCTTCAGCCGGCTGCCAGAGCGGGTGTCCAGCTCCTGCGCCCAGTCCTCCAGCACCTTCTGCACGGTGTGGTTGGGCGGCAGGTAGTGCGAAATCTTCAATTCGATGGGCGAAGGCTGGGCCGCGGCTGTCCCGGCCAGGCCCGTGGCGATCAGGGCAGACGGCAAGGTGGCGACGAGCAGGTGCCGGGCGCATGCGGTCATGGTGTGTCCTCCGCGTTGCTTTCCTTGCTTGTCGTTGCGGGTGGGCTGGCGCAGGCGTGGTCAGGCCATGCCGGGACACCCGCTCAAGCAGCACCCCGGCCTCCTCCGGAATGCGGTCGCCGCGCCAGGCCACGTGCTGGTCCGGGCGGATCAGGGCGAAGCGGGCCTCGTAGGCGGCGTGAACGCGCTCATCCCCCGGCGCCAGCAGCGTGAGCGGGATGCCGCGCTGGGCCGCCACGCCCATCAGCGGGTCCGTGCCCTCGGTGTCCTGCGTCGCCAGCAGGGTGAAACCCCGGCCGAGGTGGTCGAACAGGGAAGACCCATCCCGCAGCCAAACGTGCGGCGCCCGCCCGCCGGGGCAGGCCGTGGGCACGTAGGTCCCGATGTCCTCCGGCGGCGGCGCGGTCCCGTCCTCCGCCAGCACCGGCGAGCCGTCGTAGCGCAGGCCGAACACGAGGCCGAGCGTGTCGAACTCGCGGGCCTTGGTGGCAAGGATCGCGGCACCCGCGGCCTGCCGCGCCGCGTCGCCCTCCGGCCCTTCGGCTTCCAGGGCCGGGCGAACAAGCTGGTTGCCCACGGTCGCGTAGTTCAGCACGGCCTCGTTGATCGTGCGTTCGTGCACGGGGCGGCGCTCCTGCTCGTAGGAGGCCAGCAGCGCTTCCCCGCCCCAGCCCTGCAAGGCGGCGGCGAGCTTCCAGCCGAGGTCCACGCCGTCGCCGATGCCCATGTTCATGCCGAAGCCGCCGAAAGGCGGGTGCAGGTGGCAGGCGTCCCCGGCCAGGAACACGCGCCCATTCCGGTACGTATCGGTGACCAGGCTGTGCGCGATCCAGGGGTCGGTCCGCACCACTTCGACCTGCAGGTCGTGCAGCCCGGTGCCCCGGCGGATCAGGTCAACGGGGTCCACGGTGGCGGGGTCCACGTCGCCGGGCAGCTTGGTGGCCATGAAGAACCACAGGCCGTGCTCGTCCATCGGCCCAAGCAGGGCTGGCGCGTCAGGGTTCACCATCCAGTACATGATGGCCGGGCCGTGCCGGTGGCTGAGGGCCAGGGCGGGCGCCCGGAACACGATGCTGTAGTTCTTGGCCATCGCGCCGGTGCCGTGCATCACGGCGCCGATGGCCTCGCGCACGGCGCTGCGGGCGCCGTCGGCGCCGGCCAGGTAGCTGCAACGCACCGTGCGGGCGGTGCCGGCCCCGTCCACGACCTCAGCCGTGACGCCGTCCGCGTCCTGCGCGAAGCCGCGCAGGGTGGTGTTGAACAGCAGCTCGACGCCCGGCAGGGCGGCGGCGTGGCGGCGCAGCACCTCTTCCAGCGTATATTGCGGCACCCACTGCGCTTCCTCGGCATATAGGTCGTTGCGGACGCGGGCGCCGTTGAAGGCGTTTTCGAAGCGGGCGAGCGCCGGGCCGTTCATGCGCGTGGCGAACACGACGTTGGGCGGGTAGTCCGGCGGGATCGGCGACGCTTGGCGCAGCGCGTCCGCCAAGCCCCAGCGGCGCAGGTGCTCGCGCGTGCGGACGTTGGTTGTCTTGGCGCGCGGGCTGTAGCCGACGCGGTCGTTGCGCTCGACCACCAGGCAGCGCACGCCGCGCTGGCCCAGCTCGATGGCAAGCGCCAGCCCGACCGGCCCGGCGCCCGCCACCAACACGTCCATGTCCGTGCCCGCCGCGGCCTCCCGTGGCGTGCTGTCCAGCGGCATGTCCATGGGTCAGCCCATCTCGTGGTTGTGCACGAAGTCGGTCGGCGGGTTGGGACCCCAGACATAGAAGGCGTCATGGCCCGTGTGGTCGTCGCTGTTCCAGTCGCAGTCCACGGGGATGTAGTCGATGTCGGACGAGTACTCGCTGTAGCTGTCCCAGGGATCGCGGACATAGTGGAAGTAGTTGGACCCCAGCACGTGCCGGCCCATGCCCCAGCCGTCGGTGAAGCCGCGATCCGCCATCTGCATGGCGCCCAGCCCGACCTCGTGGATGGAGGCCACGTCCCAGCTCAGGTGGTGCAGGCCCGGCCCGTTCGACTTCGCGAACCCCTGCACGCCCGGCGGGGACGACGTGTTGAACACGGCCGACTTCTCGTTGGGCGAGCTTTTCTCGGCCACGCCGATCTCGATCAGCGTGTTGTCAGGGTCGCGGAACCAGACGCCGTTGGTCGGAAAGCCGCTCGGCGGGTCGAGCTGTGGGACGCCCGCCTTTTGCAGCCGGTCGCGCAGCGGCCCCAGGTCTTCCTCGTAGGCGCCGAACGACAGGTAGGTCAGCCTTTTCGACCCGCCCTCCCCGACCCGGCCCCAGCGGTGGTCGTTGCCGGCGGTGTAAAGGCCCAGGGCATTGCCCTCCTCCCG
>CAXUJE010000485.1:0-4044 GCA_964251035.1 uncultured Acetobacteraceae bacterium | reverse complement strand
CCCCGCGCCCCCCCCCCCCCGCCCCCCCCCCCCCCCCGGCCCCGCCGGGGGCGCCCCGGCCCCCCGCCCCCTGCCCCCGGGTGGCCTGGGCGCGCGCCAACCTGTTCAGCGGCTGGCTGTCCACCGCCGTGACCCTGGCGCTGATCTATTTCATCGCCCGCTGGGCCATTGGCTTCTTCGACTGGGCCGTGCTGCACGCGGTCTGGTCGGTGCCGCAGACCGACGCCGGGCCGGACGCCTCGGCCTGCCGGGACGCGAAGGGCGTCGGCGCCTGCTGGGCGATGATCGGCGACAAGTACCGCTTCATCCTGTTCGGCCGCTACGCCTACGAGGAGCAATGGCGCCCGGCCATCGTCATCGCGCTGTTCATCGGCCTGTATGCCATCTCCGCCATGCGCCGGTTCTGGCGCAAGGAGCTGCTGCTGATCTGGATCGTGGCGCTCACCGCCATCGGCGTCTTGATGTGGGGCGGCGTGCTGGGCCTCGGATACGTGCCGCAGGACAGTTGGGGCGGCCTGCCGATCACGCTGATCTTGTCCACCTTCGGCCTGGCGCTGGCCTTCCCGCTCGCGGTCCTCGTGGCGCTCGGCCGCCGCTCCACCCAGCTTCCGGCGGTCAAGGCGCTCTGCGTGCTGTATGTCGAGCTGATCCGCGGCGTGCCGCTCATCACCCTGCTGTTCATGGCCAGCGTCATGTTCCCGCTGTTCATGCCGGAAGGCTTCAACCCGGACAAGCTGCTGCGCGCCCAGGTCGCGGTCATCCTGTTCGCCGGCGCCTATTTGGCCGAAGTGGTGCGCGGCGGCCTGCAATCGCTGCCGCGCGGCCAATATGAGGCCGCGGACGCGCTGGGCCTGTCCTACTGGAAGAAGACCGGCCTCATCGTCCTGCCGCAGGCGCTGCGGCTGGTGATCCCGCCCTTGGTGAACACCTTCATCGGCTTCTTCAAGGACACCTCGCTCGTGCTCATCATCGGCATCTTCGACCTGCTGACCGCCGGCAAGGTGGCGATCACCGACCCGGTCTGGCAGGCCTACAGCACCGAGCTCTACCTCGTGCTCGCCGCCATCTACTTCGCCTTCTGCTACGTCATGTCCCGCTACAGCCATGGGCTGGAGCAGGAGTTCCGCCGGACTGCCCGGCGCTAAGCCGCCTGCAATGCAACGGGCGCTGCCACAGGCCGGCGCTGCCAGACAATAGGGAACTTCCATGAGCCAAGCCGCCTCCATCGAGCGCCCGCGCACCGAGACGACCAACCAGCCGGCGATCCTGCTGGACCGCGTGAACAAATGGTACGGCGCCATGCACGTCCTGCGCGACGTGAACCTCAGCGTCGGCCAAAAGGAGCGCGTGGTGGTCTGCGGACCCTCCGGCTCCGGCAAATCGACCATGATCCGCTGCATCAACCGCCTAGAGTCTCACCAAGAGGGCCGCATCGTCGTGGACGGCACCGAGCTGACCGACGACACCCGCGCGCTCGACACCATCCGCCGCGAGGTCGGCATGGTGTTCCAAAGCTTCAACCTGTTCCCGCACCTGACGATCCTGGAGAACTGCACCCTGGCGCCGATCTGGGTGCGCAAGATGCCGAAGGCGGAGGCGGAGGAGCTGGCGATGAGCTACCTGACCCGGGTCAAGATCCCGGAGCAGGCCAAGAAGTACCCGGGCCAGCTCTCCGGCGGCCAGCAGCAGCGCGTCGCCATCGCACGCGCCCTGTGCATGAAGCCGAAGATCATGCTGTTCGACGAGCCGACCAGCGCGCTTGATCCCGAGATGATCAAGGAGGTGCTCGACACCATGATCGGCCTCGCCCATGACGGCATGACCATGGTGTGCGTGACGCACGAGATGGGCTTCGCCCGCCAGGTCGCCGACCGCGTGGTGTTCATGGACCGTGGCGAGATCGTCGAGGCCGGGCCGCCGGGCGAGGTGTTCGAGAACCCGCAGACCGAGCGTCTCAAGCTGTTCCTGAGCCAGATCCTCCGCGGGCACTGAGCCGGGGCAGCCAAACCCAACAAAATCAAGCAGGCGCGAATCGGCCGAGTCGGTATGGTCGTACCATGCCGGACTTTACCTTCTTGCACGCCGCCGACCTCCACCTCGACAGCCCGCTCCGCGGCCTCGACGCCGAAGCCCCCGCCGGGCGCATCCGCGACGCGAGCCGCCAGGCCCTGGCCAACCTGGTGGAACTGGCCCTCCAGCGCCGGGTCGCCTTCGTGCTGCTGGCGGGCGACCTGTATGACGGGGACTGGAAGGACTGGCGCACCGGCCAGTTCCTGGCGCAGCAGCTCGCCCGGCTGACCCGCGAGGGGATCGAGGTCGTGGCCATCAGCGGCAACCACGACGCCGAGCAGGTGCTGACCAAGAAGCTTCGCATCCCTGGCATGCTGCGCGCGGCAAGGCCCGAGACCCGGCGGCTCCAGGGCGCCCCGGTCGCGGTGCACGGCCAAAGCTTCGCCACCCCGGCCGTCACCGACAACCTGGCGCTCGCCTACCCGGAGCCGGTCGACGGCCTGTTCAACATCGGCCTGCTGCACACCGCCTGCGGCTCCGGGGAGCACGAGAACTACGCGCCGTGCAGCGTGGCCGACCTGACCCGGCGCGGCTACGACTACTGGGCGCTGGGCCACGTGCACACCCGCATCGTGCTGTCGGAGGACCCTTGGGTCGTGTTCCCCGGCAACATCCAGGGCCGCCACGTCAAGGAGGAAGGCTCCAAGGGCGCCACGCTGGTGAGCGTCGATGGTGGTCGCGTGACGCCGGAGCACCATGCGCTGGACGTGCTGCGCTGGCTGCGCCTCGACGTGGACGCGACCGGGGCGGCGGGGCAGGAAGCGGCGCTGAACCGGGTGCGCCTGGCGCTCGATCAGGCGGTCTTGCAGGCCGAGGACCGGATGCTGGCGGTGCGCGTCACCTTGCGGGGCGACTGCCCGGCCCATGCGGACCTTGCCCGCTCCCCGGACGCGATGCTGCAGGAGGTGCGCGCCGTCGCCGCCGAGGTGGCCGGGCCGGACGAACTGTGGATCGAGGACGTGCGGGTCGCCACCCGCCCCGCCCTCGACCTCGCCGCCATGCGCGCGCAGCCCGGCGCCGTGGGCGCGCTGATGGAGGCGCTCGCGCAGCCGGTCCCGGTCGATGCCGGCCTGCAAGCCTTCGTTGCCGACCAGTTGCGCCGGGCCGGCGACGCGCTGGACGCGGACCACCCGGCGCACGCCATCCAGGAGGGCCGGATGCCGGAGCACCTGGTGGAGCGCGCCCGGGCGCTGCTGCTGGCCGAGCTGGCGCGGCGCTGATGCGGCGGCGCTGATGCGGCTCCGGCGGCTGCTGATCGAGCAGTACGGCTGCTTCGAGCGCGCGGACCTTTCGTTTGCCGCCGAACCCGGCCGCATCAACCTGGTCGTGGCGCCGAACGGGGCAGGCAAGTCGGTGCTGCGGCAGGCCTTCCACGACCTGCTGTTCGACATCCCCCTGCAAAGCGCGATGAAGTTCCGCTTCGACTATCCCGGCATGGCGCTGCACGCCGAGGCGGTCGCCGCCGACGGCACGCCGTTCGGCTTCGGCTGGGTGCGCCGGGGCAAGCCGCAGCGCACGACGACCGACCCGGCCCGCTTCGCCGAACTCCGCGCGGGCTGCACGTCCCGGCAGTTCGAGCAGCTTTTCGCCCTCGACACCGGGCGGCTGCGCGAGGGCGGGACGGACTTGAAGGGCGGGGAAACCCTGGCCGGCGCCCTGCTGTCGGGCACCGGGGAGCTGGCGCCGGCCAAGGCGGTTCGGGCGGAGATCGCGGCGCGGAAGGAGGCCAACTGGGGTCCGAACAAGAGCAAGCCGCCGCTCAATGCCGCGCTTGCCGGGCTGAAGCATGCCCGCGACCGCGTCCGCGGCGCCGTGCAGCGCCCAGCGCATCGCGAGGGGCAGGAACGCGCGCTGGAGGCGCAGCGCGCCCTCCACGCCGCGGCCAAGCGGGACCAGCAGGCGGCGCTGGCCGACACGCGGCGGCTGCACCGCATCGCGCTCACCCGCCCGCACCTCGCGGCGCTGTCCACCGCC
>CAXUJE010000484.1:0-4112 GCA_964251035.1 uncultured Acetobacteraceae bacterium | reverse complement strand
CCGCGGCGGCGACAAAGCGCCCGGCGCCGACCCGCCGCCGCACCAGGCCCTCGCCGGCCAGCCGGGCGAGCGCCCGGCGCACGGTGACGCGCGACACGCCCTGCTCGGCCGCAAGCCGCGGCTCGCCGGGGATGCGCGACCCGGCGGGAAGCTCGCCGCAGGCGATCCGCTCCTTGAGCATCAGGTAGATCCTGCGCGCCTTGAACGACTCAGCAGCAACGTCCACTCGGTTGTCCCTTCGCCGACCCGGTAGTTGTCCATCCTATGGAACAACCGGATTGCGTCAACCGGCGCCGGACGTGCAAGATCGGCGGCGCGAAGGGAGCACATGTCATGTCCGCACGGACGATGTTCGACAAGATCTGGGACGCCCACGTGGTCGCGGACCTCGGCGAAGGCTGGTCGCTGCTGCATGTTGACCGGCATCTGCTGCACGATCTTTCGGGCGGGCGGGCGCTGGAGGAGGTGCTGGAACGGGGCCTCGCCGTGCGCAACCCGCAGCTCGCCTTCGCCACGCCCGACCATGCAGTATCGAGCGCCCCGGACCGCGAGCGGCATGGCTTCCCGGCCGGCGAACGCCTGCGCGCCGGGCTGCGCGGGAAGGCGCAGGCCACCGGCATCCGGTTCTTCGACCTCGGCCATGACGGGCAGGGCATCGTGCACGTGATGGGGCCGGAGCTGGGCATCGTGCTGCCGGGGGTCACGGTGATCTGCGGCGACAGCCACACCTGCACCAACGGCGGGCTGGGCGCGCTGGCGTTCGGGGTCGGATCATCGGAGCTGACGCATGCGCTCGCGACCCAGACGCTGCGGCAGCGCCGGCCGAAGCGGATGCGGGTGCGCTTCGACGGCAAACCCGGCCCGGGCGTCACGCCGAAGGACATGGCGCTGCACCTGATCGGGCGGCTCGGCGCTTCCGCCGGGACCGGGTTTGCCGTGGAGTATGCCGGCGCCGCGGTCCGCGCGCTGGGCATCGAGGGGCGGATGACGGTCTGCAACCTGTCGATCGAGATGGGCGCCAAGATCGGCATGATCGCCCCCGACGAAAAAACGTTCGAGTATGTCGCCGGGCGCCGCTTCGCCCCGTCCGGCGCGTTGTTCGACCGAGCCGTGGCGCAATGGCGCACGCTCCTGACCGACGACGGCGCCGTGTTCGACCGCGAGGAGGCGGTGGACGCCGCCGCTGTCCCGCCGACCGTCACCTGGGGCACCAGCCCGGAGCACGCCATCGCCATCGACGGCGCGATCCCGGATCCGGCCGACGCCCGCGACCCGGCGCAGCGCGAGGCCTGGCGGGCGGCGCTCGACTACATGGGGCTGGTGCCGGGCGAGCGGATCGCAGGGACCAAGGTGGATTGGGTGTTCGTCGGTTCCTGCAGCAACAGCCGCCTGTCGGATTTGCGCGACGCCGCCGCCATTGCCCGCGGCCGGCGTGTGGCGGAGGGCGTGACCGCCTGGGTGGTACCGGGATCGGAGCGCGTGAAGCGGGACGCCAAGGCTGAGGGGCTTGACCGCGTGTTCCGCGACGCCGGCTTTGCCTGGCGGGAGCCGGGCTGCAGCATGTGCGTCGCGGCGAATGGCGAGCGGGTGCCGCCGGGAAGCCGCGCCGTGTCCACCTCCAACCGCAATTTCGTCGGCCGGCAGGGGCCGGGCGCCCGCACCCACCTGGCCAGCCCGGCCATGGCCGTGGCCGCCGCCGTCACCGGCGCGATCAGCGACGTGCGGCGGATCTGAGGGGAGGCATGGCCATGCAGCGGTTCACGGCCCTGTCCGGCGTCGCGGCGCCCTTGATGCGGGACAACATCGACACCGACGTCATCATCCGCGTCGAACGGCTGACCGGCACGACGAAGGAGAGCATGGGCGCCGTGGCGTTCGAGGCCTGGCGGTTCCTCCCGGATGGCGGCGAGGACCCGGACTTCGTGCTGAACCGGCCCGGGTTCCGCGGCGCCCCGGTCCTCGTCGCCGGCGCCAACTTCGGCTGCGGCTCGTCGCGGGAGGGGGCGGTGTGGGCGCTGATGGGGCTGGGGCTGCGCTGCGTGATCGCCGAGAGCTTCGGCGACATCTTCCTCAACAACTGCTTCCAGAACGGGTTGCTGCCGGTCCGCCTGCCGGCCGAGGCCGTGCGCCGCCTCGCGAACCAGTGCACGGGCGAGGGCGCCGAGGTCACGGTGGACCTCCGGCGGCAGACGGTCGCCTTCCCGTGCGGCGAGCGCATCGACTTTAAGATCGAGCCGATGCGCCGGACGGCGATGCTCGAAGGGTTGGACGAGATCGGCCTGACGCTGAGACACGCGGAGGCGATTGCCGGGTGGCAGGCCGCCGACGCCGTCGCACGCCCCTGGGTTTGGCAGGCCGGCGATTGAAGGCCGGCAGCGGCGGCACGATGGCGGGACGAAGGGGGTGTGACACGTTCCATGGTGTTGATGGGGTGGACGCCCCCGTCTGGGCAAGGGAAAACGTCAGGACTGTTGTGGCGCGTGGTCGGATGCTGCCATCTGTCCGGCCTCTGGTGCGGCAGCGAACTGCCGCGGGCCTGTATGGGAGTTCGCGGACCGGGTCCACATCAACGCCGCGTGCTCGGGGCACGTTGGTGCAGCCTGGTTGTCCCGATCCCGTCTCGCCGACCGTTGTGCCATACCTTCCTTCCGCTCGCCCCACGCCCTCGCGGCCGCGATCAGCCCATGCTGGCGCGGCCGGAGCCTTGTACACGCCATCCTTGACCAGCAAGGCCCAGACGATGCGGGCTGTCTTGTTGGCCAGGGCCACCGTGACCAGCATCTTCGGCTTGCGCGCCAGCATCCCCGCCAGCCACGCGTTCGCTCCGGTGCCGCGCTGACCGGCCCAGCGGACCACGGCGCTGGCGCCCAGGATGAGCAGGCGCCGGATGGTGCGCTCGCCCATCTTCGAGGTCGCTCCGAGCTTCTGCTTGCCGCCGGTCGATCTCTGCAGCGGCACGAGCCCGAGCCAGGCGGCGAAGTCCCGCCCGGCCCGGAAGCCCTCCGGCGCCGGCACGAGCGCCGTGATCGCCGTGGCGGCAATCGGGCCGATGCCAGGGATCGTCATGAGCCGGCATGCGACCGGGTCGGCCTTGGCGCGCCGGGTGATCTCGGCATCCAGCGTTTGGATCTGCGCCTCCAGCGCCCGGAAGGTGCCGACCAGCACTGTCAGGATCGCCCGTGCGCTCTCCGGCACGGAGGAGTTCGGACCCTCGATGTGGGCGATCATGGCATCGGCGTGCGTGATGCCTTGGGGAAAGACATAGCCATACGCGGACAGGTGCCCGCGCAGGGCGTTGATGCATTGCGTGCGCTGGCGCACCAGCAAGTCGCGGGCGCGGAACACCACCCCGTTCGCCTGCTGCTCTTCGCTCTTCACGGGGACGAAGCGCATGCTGGGCCGTTGCGCCGCCTCGCAGATCGCCTCGGCATCCGCCGTGTCGTTCTTCTGCCGCTCTACATACGGCTTGACGTAGGCGGGCGGGATCAGCCGCACCGCGTGGCCCAGCTTGCCGATCTCGCGCGCCCAGTGATGCGCCCCGGCGCAGGCCTCCATCGCCACCGTGCACGGCGGCTGGGCGGCGAAGAACCCGAGCAGCTTCGCCCGCACCAGCCGCTTGCGGAACACCACATGGCCGCACGCATCCGCCCCATGCGCCTGGAAAACCCGCTTCGCAATGTCCAATCCGATCGTGCTAGCCTGTCCCACGGACGCCTCCTCAGGTGGTCGGTCAACACCTCCACCGTGGCACATAGATGCCGTCAGGGGGCGTCCACCCCATCAACGCCGACAAGCGCGGGGGTTTGGACGAATTCGGCTCATCCCCGCGCCCGCGGGGAACCCACGGTAGGTCCGAACTGGACCCTCTGAAACGCCGGCTCATCCCCGCGCCCGCGGGGAACCCTCCATCATCCGACCGGCGCGGTCCAGCACGATCGGCTCATCCCCGCGCCCGCGGGGAACCCACGGTAGGTCCGAACTGGACCCTCTGAAACGCCGGCTCATCCCCGCGCCCGCGGGGAACCCTCCATCATCCGACCGGCGCGGTCCAGCACGATCGGCTCATCCCCGCGCCCGCGGGGAACCCACGGTAGGTCCGAACTGGACCCTCT
>CAXUJE010000483.1:2433-4126 GCA_964251035.1 uncultured Acetobacteraceae bacterium | reverse complement strand
AGCCTGTGGCACGACCGCATCTTCTGGCTCTCCGTCACCAACACGCTGTTCTACACGGGCCTCGCCACGGTGGGGAAGTTCGGGCTGGGGCTGTGGCTGGCGCTTCTGCTCAACGACCGCATCCCGTTCAAGTCGCTGGTCCGCGCGGTGGTGCTGGTGCCCTGGATCGTGCCCACGGTGCTGTCGGCCATCGCGTTCTGGTGGATCTACGACCCGCAGTTCTCGATCATCTCCTACGTGCTGCGGTCGGCCGGGCTGATCGAGGGGAACATCGACTTCCTCGGCACGCCCTGGCACGCGCGGCTCAGCCTGATCGCAGCCAACATCTGGCGCGGCATCCCGTTCGTGGCGATCAGCCTGCTCGCGGGCCTGCAGACCATCTCGCCGTCGCTGTACGAGGCGGCGATGCTGGACGGGGCGACCGCCTGGCAGCGGTTCGTCCACGTGACGCTGCCGATGCTGATGCCGGTGCTGTCGGTGGTGCTGACGTTCTCCGTGCTGTTCACCTTCACCGACTTCCAGTTGGTCTATGCCATCACCCGCGGCGGACCCGTGAACTCGACGCACCTGATGGCGACGCTGGCTTTCCAGCGCGGCATCCCCGGCGGGCAGTTGGGCGAAGGCGCCGCCATCGCCGTCGCCATGATCCCGTTCCTGGTGGCGGCGACGCTGATCAGCTATTTCGGCCTGGCCCGGCGCAAGTGGCAGCAGGGCGAGAGCGATGACTGACAAGTCCGAGCGCCAGGGTGCCCTGTCCTGGGACAGCGTGCCCCGCCGGGTGGTGACGGTCTATGTGCCGCTGGTCTTGTTCATCGTCGTGCTGCTGTTCCCGTTCTACTGGATGGCGGTCACGACGTTCAAGCCGAACAACGAGCTATACGACTACAAGGACTTCAACCCGTTCTGGGTCCACTCGCCGACGCTGCAGAACGTGAGGAAGCTGCTGTTCGACACGGACTACCCGCAATGGCTGATGACCACCATGGGCATCGCCGCGGCGGCCACCTGCATCAGCCTGTTCGCGAGCGTGCTCGCCGCCTACGCCATCCAGCGCCTGCGCTTCCGCGGCAGCCAATGGGTGGGCTTGTCGATCTACCTGGCCTACCTGGTGCCGCCCTCCATCCTGTTCATCCCGCTGGCCGCCATGGTGTTCAGGCTCGGCCTGTTCGACAGCCCGATGGCCTTGATCCTGACGTATCCCACCTTCCTGATCCCGTTCTGCACCTGGCTCTTGATCGGCTACTTCAAGTCGATCCCGTACGAGCTGGAGGAATGCGCGCTGATCGACGGCGCCACGCGCCTCCAGATCCTCCGCCGCATCACCCTGCCGCTTGCCGTGCCCGGCCTGATCAGCGCCGGCATCTTCGCCTTCACGCTCAGTTGGAACGAGTTCATCTACGCGCTGGCCTTCATCCAGTCGTCGGAGAAGAAGACGGTGCCGGTGGCGGTGCTGACGCAGCTGGTGCAGGGGGATGACTACCAATGGGGGGCGCTGATGGCCGGGGCGCTGTTCGGGTCGATCCCGGTGGCGTTGCTGTACTCGTTCTTTGTCGAGTACTACGTGAGTTCGCTGACCGGGGCGGTGAAGGAGTGAGGGCGGGGATTCAGTCGTTGCGGTCCTTGAGGAGGACGTAGGCGCAGGACGCGCGGCGGTGCTTCGCCGGGGCCGACTTGAGCCTGGCAATCGCAGCTT
>CAXUJE010000483.1:0-2333 GCA_964251035.1 uncultured Acetobacteraceae bacterium | reverse complement strand
TGCCGCCAAGCGGCGTCGCTTCGGTCCGAGCCGCTGCCCCCGATCAGCAGGTCGGCGCACTCGCGGGACAAGCAATGGAACAGGGCGTAGTAGGCCGAGCTGATGGCCCGGCGCAAACTCGCCTCCGTCGGCCTGCCCTCCGCCGACGACAGGAGGACATGCGCCGCATCAAGGAGGTCAGACGGGTTCAAGGTTCAGCCTCGCGGCGTCTGCCTTCGTCATGTAGCTCACGATGGGAAAGCTCTCGATCCCGGCCTCGCCCAACTCGGACCAAAGACTGCCCGATGCGTCGAGCACCTTTTCCGGATCAAGCCTCTCAATGCCGTCTTGAACCACCACCGTCACCCGGAGGATGGCGTCGCCGTCATGGTCCACGTCCGGCTTGACCGCCACAGTGTTGATGACGGCATCCGAGAACTGCCGCCGGATGACGGTCCCCGCAAGCTCGGTCAGCGCCTTGTTATCCAGCATCGCCCCTGCCCCGTGCTCATGTCCTCGCAACCTATACCATGCGCCCCGGCCATGCCATGCTGGACGGAACGGAGGACGCGATGGCAGCCTATCTCCTGGTACAGGTCACGATCACCGACGAAGCCCGGTGGGCAGCCTACCGTGACGCCGTGGGTCCGCTCATCGCCAGGTTCGGCGGCAAGCGCGTGAGCCAGGCCGCCGGGGCCGAGCTTCTGGAAGGCCGGGACGACGGGCGGCGCATCGTCATGTTCGAGTTCCCGTCGATGGACGCCATCCGCGCGTTCTGGCACGCGCCCGAGTACCAGCCGGTGAAGGCGTTGCGGCGCGGCGCCGCCACGTTGGACGCCTGGGCCGTGCCGGGGGCTTGATCCGGGTTTGCTGACCGGGGGCGTCGAGGGAGCGGGACGGCAACGCAGACAAGCGGATTGGCTTGCAAATTGATGCCCAGGTTGGATATACAAAGCGTGTATCCCAGCCAGGCCATTCCCATGACGCGAACCACCCTGTTTCAAACCAACCGCTCGCAAGCCGTCCGCCTGCCGAAAGCCGTGGCCTTCCCTCCGGGTGTCCGCGAGGTATCGGTGCTGCGCGATGGCAACCGCCGGGTCATCGTGCCAGCGGATGCAAGCTGGGATGACTTCTTCGCGGCACCCGGCGTCGATACCGAGCGCGACCAGCCCCCGGTGCAGGAGCGGGAAGCGTTCTAACCTACCTGCTCGACACCAGTCTCTGCATCCGCGTGCTGCGCGACCGCCCGCCTGAGTTGCGCCCACGCTTCAATGCGGAGGCGGAGCGGCTCTGCATCTCGACCGTCGTGCTGACCGAGTTGCTGGTCGGCGCCGGCAAATCCGCTAAGCCCGTCGAGACCCGGCGCGAGGTGGACCGCTTCGCCGCCCGCCTCGAAGTCTTGCCGTTCGACGCGCCAGCGGCCGACCACGCCGCCGATATCCGCGCCGTGTTGGAGCGCCAGGGCCAGGGCATTGGCGCTTGCGATGCGCTGACCGCCGGACACGCGCGCAGCCGGGGCCTCATCGTCGTCACCGCCAACCTGCGCGGATTCCGCCGGGTGGACGGCCTGCGCTGCGAGGACTGGCTCTCCCCCGCGCCGCCTTGAGGCCCGCCGACGAAGCGGACGGGCTTGCCCCTACGCTGTTGCCTTTCGCCGGGTCCCGGCCTCCCCGCCGCCGCTGGCCGAAACCTCCTTGGCCTCCTTGTAGGCACGCAGGATGGCGTTGACGCGGGTCTGCCAACCCCGTCCGGTGCCGCGGAAATACTCGATCACGTCGGCGTCGAGGCGGATGCTGACCGGCACCTTCGGCTTCGGCATGACCGCCTCCGCCTGCTCGTACCAGTTCTCCGGGATGTCGGCCCAATCGGGATCGCTGGCGATGGCCTGCTCCAGCTCCGCCTCGGTCATGGCCTTGATGCGGGCCCAGTCTGTGCGGCTTTCGCCCCGTTGGACCATTTCGCGGATTTCATCGGCCGTGTACCGCCTGATATCTTCGCTGCTCATTCTTCCTTGCCTTCCGGAACGAGATGATCCGGGTAGCGCCACCGCGCTCCGTATAGATGACTGTCACATACTTTTCATTGACAACACCAGTCGCAAGGAAGCGTTCTTCGCAACCTGAACCGGCTTTTGCTTTGACTTCAACGTAGTTCTCGTCGAACAACTGCGGCGCATCTCGAAAATCGAGGCCATGCTTCTCAATATTCGGCAGCCTTTTGTTTTCGTCCCACTCGAAGTCCATAAAGGTCTCCACCAGTCCGTTCGATTGCCATCGGTCCTAACTCCTCTATGCCGGGGCACTATCCCTCGGCAGATTATGTATATACAAAACGCATTGCAGTCTGTCAAGCTC
>CAXUJE010000482.1:0-4127 GCA_964251035.1 uncultured Acetobacteraceae bacterium | reverse complement strand
GACCGGCTTGAGGTCCACCACACGCCCAAGCACGGCTCCTGGCCCAACATGGCCGGGATCGAGCTCGCGGCCCTCGGACGCCAGCGCCTCGCCCGGCGCATCGCCCAGCACGACACCCCGTGCCGCCACGTCGCAGCCCGGGAAGAGCCGCGCAACAGCGCGCAAACCAAGGTCACCCGGCAGTCGTCTGCCTTGCCGCGCGCCAACACCGTCGCAAGCTCCTCGCGCTCCAACGCCGTCAACGCCACCCGATACCTCTCGACCATCGCCACATCCAGACACCCAGCCGAGCGCCAATATCAGCAACGTACCATGTCAACACTGATACCGCCCTAGTACAAACAGCGGGTCGGAGACCCGGCCCGACATCCATCATGCCGGCGAACCACAGGCTCCATTCGAGCACCCGGCCGTGCGTGATGTTCACGGCCCTCGGCAGCCCCGTGGTGCCGGAGGTGTAGATGTGCAGCGCCGTGTCCGCGAGCGTCGGCGGGTGCTCGGCCACGGCCGGACCGTCCGGCAAGGCGGCGACGTCGATGCACGGCTAGCCCTCGCGGCCAGCCCCGTGCACCCAGGCATTGGTGCCGGGCGGCAAGCCCGGGCGTACGGCCTCCACGGCTTCGGCGAGCGCCGCGCCGACCAGGACGTGGTGCGGCGTCACGACCGCGATGGCGTGGGTCAGCGCGTCCTGCCGCAGCCCGGTGTTCAGCAAGGCCGCCACGCCGCCCACGCCGCTGATGCCGACCCAGATCGCCACATAATCGGCGCAGTTCGGCATCATCAGGCCCACCACCTCGCCGGAGAGAAGGCCCTGCCGCAGCGCCCAGCGCCCATACTGGTTCGCCCGCGCGAGCAGGCCGCCATAGGTGAGCAGCGCCGCGTCCGAGATGAGCGCCGGCCTTGGCCCGGAACGCTCCGCCAACGCTGGCAGACGCTGGGCCAAGGTATCCCCGTCCGCCAACCCCGAAACGGCGCTCAGCGCGCGCACCCAGGCGTTCGATCGCTCCGCCACCCGTTCCTCGAATTCCGTGATCGGCCGCAGCGTAGCAGGCAGCGGCCGGGCGGCGCACAATCCGGTCGTCTCCATTTCGATAAACCTTTTGCGGAGAAACCTTACCATGCGCCGACGCACACTGCTCGCGGGCGCGGCCGGCGCGCTGGCCGCCTCGGGTCTTGCCACCCCAGGGATCGTCCGGGCCGAGGCGTCCCGCGTGCTGCGCTTCATCCCGCAGGCGGACCTTGCCGCGCTCGACCCGGTGTGGACCTCGGTCTATGTCACGCGGAACCACGGCTACATGGTCTTCGACACCCTGTATGGCCAGGACAGCGCCTTCCGCGCGCAGCCGCAGATGGTGGAGGGCGCCACGGTGGAGCGGGACGGCGCGGAGTGGCGCCTGCGGTTGCGGGACGGCCTGCGCTTCCATGACGGCGCCCCCGTGCTGGCGCGGGACTGCGTCGCCAGCATCCGCCGCTGGGGCCGCCGGGACGCCTTCGGCCAGGCCCTGCTGCGCGCGGCGCATGAGGTGGGGGCCGCGGACGACCGCACGATCGTGTTCCGCCTGAAGGCACCTTGCCCCTGGCTGCCGGAGGCGCTGGGCAAGATCGGCATCAACATGCTGCCGATCATGCCCGAGCGCCTGGCCGCCATCGACCCGTTCAAGCAGGTCACGGAGATGGTCGGCAGCGGCCCGTTCCGCTTCCTGGCGGATGAGCGCGTCTCCGGCGCCCATGTCGCCTACGCCAGGTTCGAGGGCTATCAACCCCGGGACGGCGGAACCGTGGACTGGACCGCCGGGCCGAAGGTCGCGCATTTCGACCGGGTCGAGTGGATCGTGATCCCCGACGGCGCCACCGCCGCCGCGGCCTTGCGGCGGGGCGAGGCGGATTGGTGGGAGCAGCCGCTGTTCGACCTGCTGCCGCTGCTGGCGCGCGACGGGGGGATCGCGACCCCGGTCGTCGAGGTCACGGGGAACATCGGCTTGCTGCGGATGAACGCGCTGCACCCGCCCTTCGACAATCCGGCCATCCGCCGCGCCCTGCTGCGCGCGCTGGATCAATCCGACTTCATGCGCGCCGTGGCCGGGGACCAGGCGGCATACTGGCGGGACGGCGTCGGCTTCTTCGCCCCCGGCACGCCGATGGCGAGCGACCGCGGCCTCGCGGCACTCGCCGGGCCGCGCGCCGCGGACCAGGCCCGGCAGGACATCCGGGCCGCCGGCTATGCCGGGGAGCGCGTCGTGCTGCTCAGTCCCGGCGACTACCCGCGCATCGCCGCCCTGGCCGCCGTCGCCGCGGACCTGCTGGCGCGGTGCGGCCTCACGGTCGATGTGCAGGAGATGGACTGGGGCAGCGTGATCCAGCGCCGGGCCAGCAAGGCTGCGCCCGGCCAGGGGGGATGGAGCGTGTTCATCACCACCTTCACCGGCGCCGATATGTCAAGCCCGGCCAGCAACCCGGCGCTCCGCGGCAATGGCGGCGACGGCTGGTTCGGCTGGCCGACGGCGCCTCGCCTGGAGGCGCTTCGCGATGCGTGGCTGGCCGCGCCCGAGCTTGTGGACCGCCAGCGCATCGCCGCCGATTTGCAGGCGCAGGCCTTCGAGGACGTGCCCTTCCTCCCGCTCGGCCAGTTCTTCCAGCCCACCGCCTGGTCCCGCAGCCTGACCGGCGGGCTGCAGGGCATGCCGTTGTTCTGGAACATCCGCCGCGCGTGACGGCGCCGTCCGAAGCGAAAGCCGGTTGTCGTCCAACACACAATAGCGAGCCCGCCCAGTTCCCTCCCAACTGGGGTCCCACGCCATATCGACCCTGGTCACGGACGTGTCCGAGTCGAGCGAGAATTTTCCGGAGTAGGCCATCATGGATTTGAACAGCGTGAGCCTCTCCGGACCAGATCCCGCGGGTTGGCGATCACTTGACATGAGCAGGGCCATTAGACGGCCGTTCGGCTCAAAAACGGCGTAGCCGCGCGGTTCAGCACCGTATAGATCGGTTCGCTCCGACGTTTCCTGGATGACGACGTAAGCTGCCGTGAGCTGCCAGGCACCGATCAGCTTCGACAGATCAAGCTTGTTCATGTCGCCCGCTCCAGGGCTGACCGTATCCTGAAGGCCCGCGCTACCCAAACAACAATGGACGTTCTCAACGATAGGCGCTGCCGTCCTCCGCGCGCTGCGGCGCATCGACGAAGCGGCCATGGTCCGGCACCGCCAACCGGTCGAAGTCCCGCGCCAGCGTTTGCAGGGCCTCCCGCATCGCCTCGCCCCGCATCGCCCGGCCATGGCCCGTGACCGCCAGCTCCGGCGCCAGCGCCGCGAGCCGCCGCACCGACTCGCGGGCGGCCTGCCAGTCATGGGTGAAATACTTGGGCGGCCCGTGCAGTTCCGGCTCCTGCGTGACCGCGGCATAGGCGGATTCCTGCGCCGTCGTCACGAAGGCGTCGCCGGCGATCAGCGCGCGGTCGGCTTCCCGCCAAAGCGAGACCTGCCCGACCGAGTGCCCCGGCGTGTGCAGCCACCGCCAGCCGGGCATGGGCGGCACGCTGCCGTCCTCGGGCAGGAGGCGCAGCCGGTCCCGCACGTCGACGGGTCCGCGGGGGAACAAGGGCGACAGCAGCGCCGTGAGGCCGCCGCCCACCGTGGGATCAGGCGGCGGGTAGGAGGCGCTGCCGTCCAGGTACGGCGCCTCCAGCGGATGAGCATAGACCGGCACGTCCCAGCCGCGGGCCAACTCTTCCAGCGTGCCCACGTGGTCGAAATGCCCGTGCGTGAGCACGATGGCCGCCGGCGGCACGTCCGCGCCGAAGCGTTCGGCCGCGGCCCGGCGGATACGCCCGGCCATGCCGATGACGCCGGTGTCGATCAGCACCCAATCCCGCGCGCCCGGCGCGCCGTAGAGCACCGCGTTGACGATGGCGAGGCGCAAATAGGCGAGGTCGGGCGCGACCTCGATAGTGCCGTCGTCCTGCGCTTCGCCGGTCACGTCGGACTGGCTCATTGGGATCTGCTGGGCCATGGTCTTTCCCTTTCGTCCTCAAGCTACTGTCAACGCTGGAGCGACCGCATTATTGCCGCGATGGGCGCAAACAAGGCTGTGATGCCAACGTCTTTGTTGATTGACCGCATCCGACC
>CAXUJE010000481.1:0-4141 GCA_964251035.1 uncultured Acetobacteraceae bacterium | reverse complement strand
CGCTCTAGCCGCCGGACGCCGGACAAGGCGGGCGGGCTGCTGGCGCGCTGAGCCGCCGGGCGAACCCAGGGGCGCCCGGCGGCGTTGCATGGGCGCAATGGGGGGAATGCGATGCGCAACCTTTGGATAACGGCGGCGGTCGGCGCAGCGTTGGCGGGACCGGCGGCGGCGCAAAGCTTGAACGACGCCGGGCGACTGCTGCAGCAGGTCCTGCCGGGGCAGCAGCAGCCCAGCCAGGGTCAGTCGGACCGCGACCGCGCGATCTACGAGCAGGGCCGCCGCGACGCCGCGGAGCAGGCCCGGCGGCGGGAAGGCGGCCGCGACGAGGACCGGCCGGCCCCGCGGCGCGACCGGCCGCGTTACAGCCGGGACCAGGACCAGCGGCGCGGCGACCCGGACCGGTCCTATGATGACGACCGCGCCCCGCCGCGGCCGCCCCTATCGCCTTCTGGGCGGTATCAGCCGCTCGACAACCGGTAGAGCCGGGTGGGCCGCAACGCGCGGTCTTCCAGTTCGAGGGAGGTCGGCACGGGGTACTCGCCCAGCGGCGTGAGGCCGTCCCGGGGCAGGTAGGCGCGCCCTGGGTCGGCGACCCAGACTTCGCACGACGCCGCCATCCGGCGGAGCCAGGGCAGGATGTGCCGGGTCATCGGCGCCTCGTAGCACACGTCGCCACAGAGGATCAGGTCCCAGTGGCAGGGCTGTCCCACCACATCTCCGGTCTGCGCCTCCATCGCAATGCCGTTGGCGTGGGCGTTGGCCAGCGTCGCCGCGGTTGCCAGGGGATCGATCTCCGCGGCCTCCACCGACCCCGCGCCCGCCATGGCGCAGGCGATGGCAGCGATGCCGCATCCGGCGGCGAAGTCGAGCACCCGGCGTCCGCGGATCTGGCCTGGGTGGTCGAGCGCATAACGGGCCAGCGCCTGCCCGCCGGGCCAGGCAAAGGCCCAGAACGGCGGCTCGATGTTCCTTTGCTCCAGCCACGCCTCGCTGGCCTGCCAGATCGGCGTGATCTCGGTGGCGAGGTGCAGCCTGATCTCGGGCACGAGCGGCGCGTGGGTCAGCGCGGTGTGCGCCCGGATGAAGCCTTGGGCGGCGTCCGGGGTCACTCGGCGGCCAGCGTGCCGAACTGCGCGTCGTGCAGCCGCCAGTAGGCGCCGCGCGCCGCCATGAGCTGGTCATGCGATCCCTGCTCGGCGATGCCGGCCTCCGTCACCACCACGATCCGGTCGGCGTTGCGGATCGTCGCCAGGCGGTGGGCGATCACGAAGGTCGTGCGGCCCTGGGACAGCTCGGCCAGCGCCTGCTGGATGGCGCGCTCGGTTTCGCTGTCCAGCGCCGAGGTCGCCTCGTCGAGGATCAGCAGCGGCGGGTTCTTGAGGAAGATGCGCGCGATGGCGAGCCGCTGCTTCTGCCCGCCGGACAGCTTCACGCCGCGCTCCCCGATCACGGTGTCGAGGCCCTCCGGCAGGCTGTCGATCAGGTCGCCGAGCCGGGCGCGGTGGGCGGCGTCGCGAACCGCGGCGGCATCCGCGCCGAGGCGGCCATAGGCGATGTTGTCGCGCAAGGACCCGGCGAACAGGAACACGTCCTGCTGCACGATGCCGATCTGCCGGCGGAGCGAGGCGCGGGTCATGGCGCGGATGTCGATGCCGTCCACCGTGATCGCGCCCGCCTCCACCTCGTAGAAGCGGGGCAGCAGGGAGCACAGCGTCGTCTTGCCGGCGCCGGACGGCCCGACCAGCGCCACCGTTTCGCCCGCGCGGATGTCGAGGCTGACGTCCCGCAGCACCGGGCGGCCCGGCTCGTAGCCGAAGGTCACATGGTCATAACGGACAGCGCCGCGCAGCCGGGGCGCCGCGATGGCGTCCGGGCGGTCGGCGATGTCGGGGGCGATGGCCAGGAACTCCAGGTAGCGGCGGAAGCCGGCGATGCCGCGCGGGTAGGTCTCGATCACCGCGCTGATCTTGTCGAGCGGGCGGTAGAACACGCCGACCAGCAGCAGGAAGGCCACGAAGTCGCCGACCGACAGCCCGCCGCGCACGATGAACGCCGTGCCGGCCAGCATGACGACGATCTGCACCAGCCTCATGCCGAGGTAGTTGAGCGCGAGGCTCACCGCCATGGCCGCGTAGGCGCGCAGCTTCTCCGCCTGGTAGCTGGCGTTCTCGGTGGCGAACAGGGCGCGCTCGTGCTCCTCGTTGGCGAAGGCCTGCACGACGCGGACGCCGCCCACGTTCTCCTCGATGCGGGCGTTGAAGCCTGCGATGCGGCGGAACTGCGCCTGCCAGCTCCGGTCCATGCGCCCGCCGTAGTGGGCCACGATGCCCATGGCGAGCGGCACCACCAGCGCCGCCACGAGCGCCAGCGGCAGGCTGATCCGCACCATCAGCGCGAAGGCGCCGAGGAAGGTCAGCAGGGCGATGATGAGGTCCTCGGGGCCGTGGTGCGCGACCTCGCCCACGTCCACGAGGTCGGTGGTCAGGCGGCTGACCAGGTGGCCGGTCTTCTGGTTGTCGAAGAAGCGGAAGGAGAGTTTCTGCAGGTGGTCGAAGGCGCGGCGGCGCAGCTCGGTCTCGATGCTGATGCCGAGCACGTGGCCCCAGTAGTTGATGACCGCGGTCAGGCCGCCGTTCAGCACGTACACCGCGAGCAGGGCGGCGATGGCGGCCAGGATCCACGGCAAGTCGCCGGCAGGCAGCAGCCGGTCGATGAAGGCGCGCACCGCCATGGGGAAGCCGAGCTCCAGCACGCCGGACACGGCGGCGCAGCCGAAGTCGAGCAGCAGCAGGCGCCGGTGCGGGCGGTAGTACGCGAGGAACTGCCGAATCAGCGTCATAGCCGGCCTAGCAGGATCGCGGCGGCAACCAGCAGCCCGGCCTCCCGGTTCAGGTGGAAGCGCCGCAGGCAGCCAGCAGGGTCGTTGATGTCAAGCGTCGCCACCTGCCACGCCAGCAGCGCCGCCGGGAGCAGGAGAGCGGCAAAGAACTCGCCCCGCAGCCCCATGAGCCAGCCGGACAGCGCCAGCAGCCCCACCGTCGCCGCGTAGCACGCCAGGAGGAACGGCCGGGTCTGCCCGGCGAACAGCCGCGCCGTGCTGCGCACGCCGATCAGGGCGTCGTCCTCCCGGTCCTGATGGGCGTAGATCGTGTCGTAGCCGAGAATCCACATGAACGCCGCTGCGTACAGCGCGAGCGCCGCCCCGTCGAGCCGCCCGGACGCAGCGGCAAAGCCCATGGGCGCGCCCCAACTGAAGGTGATGCCCAGCATCGCCTGCGGCCACCACGTCACCCGCTTGGCGCCAGGGTAAAGCGCCACCAGCAGGAGCGACCCCACGCCCAGCGCCCGTGCCAAACCGTTCAGTTGCAGCAGGATCAGCAGCCCGATGCCGAGCAGCACGAGAAGGAACCCGGCCGCCTGACGCATGCGCAGCGCGCCGCTCGCCAGCGGCCGCCCGGCGGTGCGCGTGACCCGGCGGTCCATGTCGCGGTCCCACATGTCGTTCACCACGCAGCCCGCGCCGCGCATCACCACGCTGCCGGCCGCGAACAGCAGGACCAGCCACGCCGCGCGCCCGTCCAAGTCGCCGGCCAGCAGGATGCTCCACAGACCCGGCAGGAACAGCAGCCATGCGCCGATCGGCCGGTCGAGCCGCGCCAAGACGGCGTAAGCCCGCCACTCGGAGGGCAGCCGCGCCACCCAGCCGTCCCACGCGATGTCTGTCCATCCTGCCATGCGCGCATCCATAGGGGCCGGGCCGGATACGCACCAGCCCCCGGGCGGACACCTCAGCGAGCGGCTTGGGCCAGCACGTCCAAATGCCACTGCATCTCGTCGGGCGTCAGCGGGAACGCGCCGTCCGGGGCGGCGGGGATCAGCGTGCCGGGGGCGAGCTGCCCGAGCGTCGCTTGCGCCACCATTGCGCCGCGCATGCTGAACCCCGCCTTCCAGGCGAGGCCGACCAGCGCCCGGGCGTGGCGCTGCGCCGCCGCCCGGTCCACCGCCGCCAGCGTCAGGCCGCTCGCAACCGCCAGCACGGCCGCGACCCGGCGCAGGTCCCCGGCGCGGGCGGCGTCGATCAGCGTGGCCTCATTCAGCGCATCGGCCGCGTCCAGTCGGCGGAGCGGGGCCAGCAGCGCTT
>CAXUJE010000480.1:0-4145 GCA_964251035.1 uncultured Acetobacteraceae bacterium | reverse complement strand
TCGCCATCGCGTGCCCCGCACGGTCGGCCAGCACGGTGGCAACCGCACGCTGGAACCCGACCGCGATGTCGGCGGCCTCCTGCGGCGGCAGCGGCGACGGCAGGCCGGCGATGCGCTGCGCCACCGCGGTCTTCAGGCCGGAAAAGCTGAAGTCGCACCCCGCCCGGCCGCGCAGCGGCTGCGGGAAGGGGTGCCGGGCCGGGTCGCCGGTGGCCGCAAGCCGCTCCAGCGCCGGGCCGCCGGGCCAGGGCAGGCCGAGCAGTTTTCCCACTTTGTCGAACGCCTCCCCCACCGCGTCGTCAATCGTGCCGCCAAGCCGGCGGTAGCGGCCCACGCCGTCCACCGCCACGCATTGGCAGTGCCCGCCGGACAGCAGCAGCAGCAGGTAGGGAAACGGCGCACCCCCCGCGACCAAGCCGGGCAGCCTTGCAGTCAGCGCATGGGCCTCCAGGTGGTTGACCGCAACGAACGGCAGCCCGGCCCCAAGCGCCAAGCCCTTCGCCACCCCGGCGCCGACAATCAGGCCGCCGATAAGGCCCGGCCCGCAACTCGCTGCAACGCCGCCCAAATCACCGAAATGGAGGCCGGCGTCGCGCATGGATTGCTCAACAAGGCCAGGTAGGTGCGCCAAGTGGGCGCGGGCGGCGATCTCCGGCACGACGCCGCCGAACGGGGCGTGGTCCGCCTGCTGGCTCAGCACCAGCTCGGCCAGGATCGCGCCGTCCGGCGCCAGAATGGCGCACGCCGTCTCGTCGCAGGACGATTCGATCCCAATTACGGGTTTTCGGGGTCGTGAGCCGGTCTGCATCGGTCGGGCTTCCCTCCATCGGCCCGATCTCATAGGACACCTGGATGCCCGACGCCCAGCCTGCGCTCGCCCCTGTGTTGCACAAAAGCCCCGCGGGAACCGCTCCAAGCCATCATGGCCGCAGCCTGCCGTTGCGTGTGGGCACGCGCGGGTCGCCGCTCGCGCTGACGCAGACGCGGCTGTTCCTGTCTTTGCTCACCCGGTTCTGCCCGGTGCTGGCGCCAGGCTACAGCGACGAGCAGGTGTTCCAGCAGCACGTCATCCGCACCACCGGGGACAAGGTGCAGGACCGCTCGCTCGCGGACATCGGCGGCAAGGGGCTGTTCAGTAAAGAGATCCATGAGGCTTTGCTGGACGGCCGCATCGACTTCGCGGTGCACAGCCTGAAGGACCTGGAAACCGAGATGCCGCCCGGCATCGTGCTCGCCTGCACCCTACGGCGGGAGGACGCGCGGGATGCCCTGATCCTCGGCCCCAATTGCCTGCCGCCCCGGCCCGGCGAGCCGCTGGCCGTGCTGCCGCCCGGCGCCGTGATCGGCACCAACTCGCTGCGGCGGCAGGCGCAGTTGCTGCACGCCCGGCCCGACCTGCGCATGGAGCTGCTGCGCGGCAACGTGCAGCCGCGGATCGCCAAGGTCATGCGCGGCGACTGCACCGCGAGCCTGTTGGCGCTCGCCGGGCTGCGCCGCCTGGGGCTGGAGAGCGAGGCGGTCCTGCCGCTCGACCCCGACGCGATGGTGCCGTCGGCCGGCCAGGGCATCGTGGGCATCACCGTCCGCCGCGACGACACGGTGCTGCGGGAGCTGCTGGCCGGGATCGAGGACCCGGAGGCGCGCGCCGTTTCCACCGCGGAGCGTAGCCTGCTCGCGTCGCTGGACGGGTCCTGCCGCACGCCGATCGGCGGCCATGCC
Source organism: uncultured Acetobacteraceae bacterium (assembly GCA_964251035.1). GTDB lineage: Bacteria > Pseudomonadota > Alphaproteobacteria > Acetobacterales > Acetobacteraceae > CAHJXG01. Next base: position 2,426 of record CAXUJE010000480.1, on the reverse strand, counting down.
CGGCTGCTGCCCTCGGCGGCGGGGCAGGTGCCGCGGCTGCACCTGACCGGCTTGGTCGCGCGGGCGGACGGGTCGTTCCTGCTGAAGCGCAGCCTGCATGGCTCGGCGAACGACGCCGCGCGGCTCGGCGACGAGTTGGGCGCCAGCCTGCGGGCCGACAGCCCACGCGATATTTTTGCCTAAAAAAGGCGTCTTGGTCACGCGCCCCGAGCCGGGCGCATCCGAGACGGCCCGGCGCCTGCGGGCGTTGCATCGCGATCCCATCATCGCGCCCTTGCTCCATATCCGGCCGCTCGCGCTGGCGCCGTTCGGCGACGTGGGAGCGGTGCTGGTCACCAGCGGCAACGCCGTGCCGTTCCTGCCGGCCAGCCTACACGGCGCGCCCCTGCTGGCGGTGGGCCATGCCACGGCCGACCGCGCCCGGTCGGCGGGATTCACCCAGGTCGCCAGCGCGGACGGCGACGCGGCGGCGCTGGCTGAGCTGACCCGGCGGGCCTGTACGCCCGGCGCCGCCCTGCTGTTCGCCACCGCGCGAGGGCAGGGCGCGCCGCTTGCCGCAGCGCTGCGGGCGCATGGCTTCGTGGTGCGGCGCCGGGCTGTGTATGCCGCCCGCCCGGCCGTCCGGATGCCGGTTGCCGCGACGCGGGCCTTGCGGGACGCCAGCCTGGGCGCGGCGCTGTTCCTGTCGGCGGAAACCGCCCGCGCGTTCGTCCGGCTGCTGCCGCCGCCGCTGCATCCCGCCTTGGCCGAGGTCGAGGCCTTGGCGATTGGCCAGCCGGCGGCGGATGCGTTGTGCGTCTTGCCCTGGCGTCGCGTGCGCGTCTCGGCTAAGCCGACACAGGACTCATTATTGGCACTCCTATGACCGAATCAGACGCGCCCGACCCCATCCCTTCCATACCGCCGGGACCGCCCGAGCGCGTCCGGATCGACGGGCCGCCGCCGCGACCGCCGCGGGACTTCCTGCCGGTCTTGTACCTGCTCGGTTTCCTGGTGCTCGCCGGGGCGCTGTTCTATTTGTACCGCAATCCCAGCATGCCTGCCGGGGCGGAGCAGGACGCGGCCCGGGTCGATACCTTGCAGCAGCAGGTCGATGCGCTGGCTGGCAAGCTGAACGACCTGGAGCGGCGGGCGGCATCGGCAGCGCCTGTGGATATCGGGCCGCTGGACGCCCGGATCGCTGCCCTGGAGCCCAGGCTTGCGGCTGTGGAGCCGAGGCTGTCCGCCGTGGAGCAGCGTCCGGCCCCGGTGCCGCAGCCGGACTTCGGCCCGATCACCGCGCAGCTTGAGGCCAATGTTTCCAAGCAGGATGCCGCGCTGTCCAAGCAGGCGTCCACCCTTCAGGACCTCGGCGACCGGCTCGGCGCGGTCGAAGGCCGAGTGGCCACGGCGGAGAAGCAGGACGCCGCAGGCTTTCAAGGGCTGGCCGACCGGCTCGGCGCGGTGGAGGGTCAGGTGGCCGCGACGCAGGTGCAAAGTGTCGCCAGCTTCCAGGGGCTGGCCGACCAACTCGGCACGGTTGCAGGCCAGGTGGCCGCGATGCAGAAGCAGGCTGCCGCCAGCTTCCAGGGGCTGACTGACCGGCTCGGCACGGTTGAAGGCCAGGTGGCCGGGATGCAGAAGCAGGACACTGCCAGCTTCCAAGAGTTGACTGACCGGCTTGGCGTGGTCGAAGGCCGGGTCGCCGCGGTGGAGAAGCAGGACAGCGCCATCGCCGGGCAGCTCGGCGGGGTCACGGAGCGGGCGCAGCGCATCTCGCGCCTCCAGGTCGCCGGCGCCGCGCTGGACGCCGGGCAGAAGCTGGGCGAGATCCCCGGCGCGCCGCCTGCACTGGCCCGCTTCGCCTACAACGCGCCGCCGACCGAGGCCGGGCTGCGCCTGTCCTTCAACGCCGCCGCGGAGGCGGCGCAAAACGCGAGCCAGCCCGGCGCCATGGAAGGCCAGCCCTTCGCGTCCCGGCTTTGGACCCGCGCGCAGCAATCGCTGTCGGTGCGCCAGGGCGACCGCGTGGTGCTGGGCGACCCGGTGGCCGGCGTGCTGGCCCATGCGCGCCAGGCGCTGGAGGCCGGCGACCTCGCCGGCGCGGTTTCCGGGCTGGAGGGGCTGACCGGCCCGGCGGCGGCGGCGATGGCCGATTGGGTCAGCCAGGCCCGCGCGCTGCTTGACGCCCGATCCGCGCTCGCAACCATGGCGGCCCGCGGCTGATGCGCCTCGTTCTCGGACTGACCGTCCTAGCGGCGGCGGCGATCGCGCTGGCGTGGTGGGTGGCCGGGCTGCCCGGCACGGTGTCGGCAACGGTCGGCGACACGACGCTCGCGACCTCAAGCCCGGTCGCCTTGGTGCTGCTCGCCCTGCTGTTCCTGGTGCTCTATTTCGTGGTCCGGGCCTTGGCGGCGCTCACGCGCCTGCCGCGGGCCGGCCCCCGC
>CAXUJE010000479.1:0-4166 GCA_964251035.1 uncultured Acetobacteraceae bacterium | reverse complement strand
TACTCGTCATGAACTCCATACCCGCACCCTGCCCACGTGTTTGTTAACATATCGTATCATAACTCCTGCCGCCAGGCGAAGGGGTGGCGTGAATTGACACCAGCGGGCCGCCTGCGCATGGTCCGCGCGTGCCAACCGGGAGCCGCCTCGCATGTCCCTGACCGCCCTTCGCCCGGAGATCGAGCAGCTTTGGGAGCAACGGGAGACACTGTCCGCCCAAACCGCCGGCCCGGCGCGCCGCGCCGTTGAGGAGGCGCTGGCGGCGCTCGACACCGGGGCGCTGCGGGTGGCGGAGCCGGGCGCCGGGGGCTGGGTGGTGCACGAGTGGCTGAAGAAGGCGGTGCTGCTGTCGTTCCGGCTCCACGATTCCGTGCCGATGCCGAGCACCGGGGCGCCGGGCTTCGACAAGGTGCGGCTCAAGACGGAGGGCTGGGGAGAGAACCAGTTCGGCGCCGCGGGCTTCCGCGCCGTGCCGGGCGCCATCGTGCGGCACAGCGCGTACGTGGCGCCGGGCGTCGTCTTGATGCCGAGCTTCGTCAACGTCGGCGCCTACGTGGACCGCAACACCATGATCGACACCTGGGTGACGGTGGGCAGTTGCGCGCAGGTGGGGCGGAACTGCCATCTGAGCGGCGGCGTCGGCCTCGGCGGCGTCTTGGAGCCGCTGCAGGCCAACCCCACCATCATCGAGGACGACTGTTTCATCGGCGCGCGGTCGGAGGTGGTGGAGGGCGTGGTCGTGGAGCGCGGCAGCGTGCTGTCGATGGGGGTGTTCATCAGCGCATCGACCAAGATCGTGGACCGCGCGACGGGCGAGGTGTTCGTGGGCCGGGTGCCGGCCTATTCCGTCGTGGTGCCGGGCACGCTGCCGGGGCGTCCGATGGCGAACGGGGAGCCGGGGCCGTCGCTGACCTGCGCCGTGATCGTGAAGCGGGTGGACGAGCGGACGCGGGCCAAGACCTCGATCAACGACCTTTTGCGGGATTAGTGACCGATCCGCTCCCGCTGGCGCAGGCGCTGATCCGCTGCGCCTCCGTGACGCCGGCGGACGCGGGCGCGCAGGACGTGCTGGCGGCGGCCCTGGAGCCGCTGGGGTTCCGGGTGTGGCGGCTGCCGTTCGGCACGACGCCCAACCTGTTCGCGCGGCGGGGGACGGCGGGGCCGCACTTCTGTTTCGCCGGGCACACGGACGTGGTGCCGCCGGGGGAGGGCTGGGACGGCGACCCGTTCGCGGGCGAGGTCCGAGACGGGGTGCTGCATGGGCGCGGCGCCTGCGACATGAAGGGCGCGGTGGCCGCCTTCGTCGCGGCGGTCACGGACCATCAGGGATCAGGGTCCATGAGCCTGCTGATCACCGGGGACGAGGAGGGGCCGGCGACCGACGGGACGGTGCGCGTCCTGGACTGGATGGCGGCGCGTGGGCACATCCCCGATTTCTGCCTGGTGGGGGAGCCGACCAACCCGGCGCGGCTGGGCGAAGTCATCAAGATCGGGCGGCGCGGCAGCCTGAACGCCGCGGTCGCCGTGCATGGTGTCCAGGGCCATGTCGCCTACCCGCAGCGGGCGGACAACCCGGTGCACCGGCTGGTGCGCGCGTTGTCGGCGCTGACGGCGGCGCCGCTCGACGCGGGGACCGAGTGGTTCGAGCCGTCCTCCCTGCAAGTCACCAGCGTCGATGTCGGCAACCCCGCCACCAACGTGATCCCCGGGCAAGCATCCGCCCGGCTCAACATCCGGTTCAACGACCGGCACACCGGAGCTGGGCTGGAGGCCTGGCTGCGCGCCACGCTGGCGCGGCATGCGGAGCGGTTCGATTTGGACGTGGCGGTGAGCGGGGAGGCGTTCCTGACGGCGCCGGGTCCGCCCGTGGATCGGCTCGTGGCGGCGGTGGCAGGAGCGTCGGGAGTGACGCCGCGGCTGGACACCGGGGGCGGCACGTCGGACGCGCGGTTCATCGCCCGGCACTGCCCGGTGGCGGAGTTCGGCCTGGTCGGCGCGACCATGCACGGGGCGAACGAGCGGGTGCCGGTGGGCGACTTGCGGGACCTCGCCCGGATCTACGGCGCCGTGCTGGCGGCGTTGGCGTGACGCTGCCACCGGGGCCGAAGGCGCCGGGGCTGCGCCCGCTGCTGGGCATGCTGCGGCTGGCGCGGGGCCGGGTGGACGGTTTGGCGCAGTTCGGCGACACGGCGCAGGCGTTCCTGTCGAGCCTCGCGCCGCTGCTGGCGTTCCCGATCGTGGGCGCCTTGCTGCTGCTCCTGTCGGACGGGCCGGTGAAGGCGCTGGCGACCTTGCTGGTGACGCTGGTGGTGCAGCTTGCACCCCCGGTGCTGTCGCACGCGCTGGCCCGCTTCTGGGGGCGGGAGGAGCGGTGGATGCGCTACGCCACCGCGTTCAACTGGTGCCAATGGGCGCTGCCGCTCGCCGCCATGGCGCTGCTGGTCGTGCTGCAGGCGGGGATGCAGCTCGGCTTGCCGGAGGGCGCTGCCGATTTCGCGCTGCTGCTGGGCTTGGGCGCCTACGGGCTGTGGCTGAACTGGTTGCTGGCCCGGCATGGGCTGGGCCTGCCGCGCTTCCGCGCGGCGCTGCTGGTGGCGGCGACCAACCTCGGCACGGTGCTGCTGGTCGCCGGGCCTGGGCTGGTCGCGCGGGCGCTGGCGGAGTGATGCCGGCTACTTGACGGTCTGGATGACCTCGAAGCCCTCGAACTCCGGATGGCCGATGTAGGCCGGCCTGTCGCCGCGGCCGGCGTCGCCGGCGTTGCGGTGGGCGGCGCGGAACGCCTCCGATTTGGTCCAGCCCTCGAAGGCGGCGTGGTCCTGCCAGATGGTGTGGCTGGAATACAGGGTGTAACCGTCGCGCTCTGGGCCGCGCAGCAGGTGGAACTCGACGAAGCCGGGCACGCCGCCCAGGTGGGAGTCGCGGCTGGTCCAAAGGTGCTCGAACGCCCTCTCCGAGCCGGGGGCGACCTTGAAGCGGTTCATGGCGATGTACATGCGGTGCGGTCCTTTGCGGTCGGGCGTGTGGGTTGTAAGTTTGGGGCGGTGCGGGCGGGCGGCAAGCGATGGGGATGGGCACTGCGGGGCGTTTTGCCACGGCCACCCTGCGCCTTGGAGGGCGGTGTTGTCCTCGCGGGCGCAACCGTGATTTAACCACCCTTGGTCCCTGATCTCCGTCTGAAGGAGGCGTCCATGACGGCGGCACGGGTTCGACCCATCCTGGTGAAGCAGTATGCCCGGAGCCGGCTGTATGACACGGCCAACCGGCGCTATGTGTCCGTTGAGCAGCTTCGCCTGTGGGCCGTTGATGGCGTCGCCTTTGCAGTCATCGATGCCGAGACCGGTTCGGATGTGACGCGCGTGCTGCTGGCTTGAGGGAGCGTTTGGCGCTCGTGGTCAGGGCTGAGGCTGCTCTGGGCTGTTCGCCGCCTCCGGATCAGCCGTCGCGGCCACGCCGCCAGATTCCAGCAAGCGCCGCAGGGCCTGGTTCGCCTGCGCCTGCCAGTCAGGCCCGATGGCCCGCAGCCCGTCCACCACATCGCGGTCGAGTTGCAGTGTCGCCTGCACCTCCGGTGGCTGGGCGCCTGCGTTTCGGCGGTGCAGCGAGTACGCGACCAACGCCGGCACCACTTCGGCGGCCGGACGCGCTTGGGCGAAGTCTTCTTCTGTCCATTCGGGATTGTCGGGGTCAGACGCAATCCCGGCCTGGATTGCGGCTTCTTCCTCGGGTGTATTGGGTTCAAATTTCCGGCGCATAATACCTCTTCTCCCGATCGCTGGCCCTGCGCACGCTGATGATGCGGCACGTATTGGTGCGGATCACGAATGCCACGGGATATGGCCGGCCTTCCAGGGGCAGGATGGCAATCAGCCGCACGTCACGGTCCGCCATCCGCAGATCAGCACGGATCAAGGCCGCTTCCCAATCCAAGCCGTAAACGACGATGAAGTCCACGCCGTGCTTCTGGATGTTGGCGAGCCGCTTGGCCGGGTCCCACGAAAACTCCACGTCGGACTTGCAACGTCAATTTGCTCCGCGGTCAAGCGAATTGTAACGCCACAGCAGATCAGGCCACGGTGCGAGGACATCCCGCAGGCCGAAGCGGGACCGCCTAGCCGCCCTTCTCCGGCACCGGCACGTTGAAGCCGTTGAGGGTGACGGAGACC
>CAXUJE010000478.1:0-4169 GCA_964251035.1 uncultured Acetobacteraceae bacterium | reverse complement strand
CGAGCGGCTGGCGAACCGGCGCAGGCTGATCGACGCCGGGCCGGGCGGCACGCCCAGGGCGAGCGCGTCCCGTCCCTCCAACGGGAACACCGGGCGCGGCAGCGCCAGGAGCCGGCCGCGGAGCGCCGCCCAGTCCGGCCGGGCGTCCCCCGCCAGCCACGCCCGGCCCGTCAATGCGCCCGGCGGCGCATCGGCCAGCAAGCGGCGCAGCGCGTCGTCGTCCATGCCGGGATCGGGAGGCGGGCCGGCCAGGGCCGCCAGACGGTCGCGCTCGGCCACCGACATGCGCAGCCGCGCCGCGAGGTCCAGGCCGGCGCCGGATACAAGTGCGGCGAGCCGAAGCAGCGGGTCAGCCGGCCCGCCCGCCTCCAGCAGACGGTCCAGGCGGCCAAGGTCGAACGGACCCGGCAGCGCCGCCGGCAGCACGCCCAGCCCGTCCATCAGCCGGATCGCGCCGCGCGGATCGGGCGTCGCCAGGATGCGCTTCAGCTCGCTCCACACCCGCTCGGGCGACAGGCGGGCCAGGCCCGGCGCGCCGTTCCGCAGCGCATCGAGCGCCGCCGGGTCAGGCTCGCCATGGCCATAGCGGGCGTGGAAGCGGAAGAAGCGCAGGATGCGCAGGTAGTCCTCGGCGATCCGCGCCGCCGGGTCGCCCACGAAGCGGACCCGGCCCGCGCGCAGGTCCGCCGCACCGTCGAAGTAGTCATACACCGCGCCGTCCGGCAGCATGGACATCGCGTTCATCGTGAAGTCCCGCCGGGCCGCGTCCTCCTGCCAATCGGCGGTCCAGGCGACCTGCGCGTGCCGCCCGTCCGTGGCCTGGTCGCGCCGCAGCGTCGTGACCTCGAACCCCCGGCCGCCGCTCACCGCGGTGACGGTGCCGTGGTCCAGCCCGGTGGGCACGGCGCGGAGGCCTCCCGCCTGCAAGGCGTGGGTCACGGCCTCCGGCGGGCTGGGCGTCGCGAGGTCGATGTCGGCGACAGTGCGCCCGGCGATGGCGTCCCGCACGCAGCCGCCGACCAGCCGCGCCCCCGGCAGCGCGGCCAGTACCGCCAGCAGCGCCGGGTCGGACAGGAACGCCGGCGGCGCGATGCGCAGCGCCGGCTGCGGCGTCATCCGGCGTGCCCCGGCACGACCCGCCCGTCGCGCAGTTGGGCCGGAACGTAGCGCGCCCCGGCGGGCAGGCGCTGGTGCACGCCGAACCACGCCAGCCCGCCGCCGAACACCAGCAGGCCGAGAAGAATGGCGGACAGCACCCGCGGCGACGGCCCAGCTTGGCCGCGCGCAACGGTCACGCGCCATAGCGCATAGGCGGCGAGCGGGGCGAAGAACAGGGAAAGCTCAGCCGCGCGGATCATTGCGCCGCGACGGCGACGGCCTGCGCGTCCCGCGCCCCATAGCCGCGCAGGCGGTGGGCCAGGTGCACCAGGATGGCGGCGGTCGCGCCCCAGATGTAGTGCTCCGGATGCGGCCACACCCAGAACTCCCGCACCCGCCCGCGGAAGGGGGCGCGCCGGCGCTCGGGCGCCGCCGGGTCGAGCAGGACGGACAGCGGCAGGGTGAAGATGCTTTCGACCTCGGCCTCCGACGGCGTCAGCGCCAGGCCGTCCGGCAACAGGGCCAGTACCGGGGAGATGCGAAAGCCGGAGCCGGTCAGGTAGTCCGGCAGCCGGCCGACGACCTCCACGTCCTGGGGACGCAGGCCGATCTCCTCCTCCGCCTCGCGCAGCGCAGCGGCCTCGATGGAAGCGTCGGCGCGCTCCACCCGGCCGCCGGGGAACGCGACCTGGCCGGCGTGGGACTTGAGCGTCGCAGCGCGTTTGGTGAGCAGGATGCCGGGCCGCTCCCCATGCAACACCGGCACCAGCACGGCCGCCGGCGACACCGGGCCGCGGCTGAGGTCCTGCGCGTCGTCGGAGGTGGCGAGGGCGGCGATGGCATCTGGAGAAAAGAGGGGGGGAACGACGGACAGGCGCTCCCGCAGCGTCAGGAGGTCCAAACGGTCATGCCTCGCAATCGCAATCGGCGCCGTGCGGCAGGTCGCCCAGGGAGAAGAACAGCCCCTGGCTCCACACGCCCAGCACCCGGCGGCCCGCGACCAGCCCGGGGACGGCCAGCGCCACCAGCTCGTAATACACGGCGCGGCCGATCCGGGCCTCAAGCGCCACGTTCTCGGAGGTCCGGACCGTGATGTAAGGCGTCGGCTCGCAGGTCAAGCAATCGTGTTTCACCCGGATCGGGTGCTCGGCGCCCGCGGCCACGACCTGATCGACGTTGGTCCGGAAGGACAGCACCTGGTCCCGTCCGTTGCCGGTCCAGTCCATCTCGACGGCCAGCCAAGGCGCGTCCTCGACCTGGATGCGCCCGCGTTCGACAGGCGTTTCCAGCCAATAATCGCCGTCCGCGCTGCGTTTCAGCACGCTGCTGAACAGGCAGACCAGTTCCTTGCGGCCAATGGGGCTGCCGCGATACAGCCAGGTGCCGTCGCGCTTGATCAGGAACGGCAGGTCGCCGCACTCGACGCGGGGCGGCCGGGGCCACGCCGGCCTTGCGGCGCCGGGACGGGCCGCGAGCTGCGACGAGATTTCGGGTCTAGCTGTTTGCCGCTCGGGCATGGCATCGTTCACGTCTGCGTCTCCGGGCAACGCCCTGCGTCCGTCGCCGTACGCGATATAGGTAGCCTCCCCCTGTTGATGAAAGCCCCCGGCGTGGGCAGATCATGGGGGTCCACGTAGCAGCCGTCCCTTGGAGGATATGCCGTTGCCGATAAGCGACACACAGGGTTTGGTGGGCGAGATCGAGGCGCTGGGCGCCCGGGCGGCGGCGGCGCGGGCGGAGATCGGCCGGGTCATCTTCGGCCAGCAGTCCGTGGTCGAGGAGGTGCTGGTCACGCTGCTCTCCGGCGGCCACGCGCTGCTGGTCGGCGTGCCCGGCCTTGGCAAGACGCTGCTGGTGGACACGCTGGGCACCGTGCTCGGCCTCCTGCCCAAGCGGGTGCAGTTCACCCCGGACCTGATGCCCGCCGACATCACCGGCAGCGAGGTGCTGGACGACGACGGCCAGGGCCGCCGCAGCTTCCGCTTCGTGCCCGGCCCGGTGTTCTGCCAACTGCTGATGGCCGACGAGATCAACCGCGCCAGCCCGCGCACCCAGTCCGCCCTCTTGCAGGCCATGCAGGAGGGCCGGGTGGCCTACGGCGGCGCCGACCACCCGCTGCCCCGGCCCTTTCACGTCCTTGCGACGCAGAACCCGCTGGAGCAGGAGGGCACCTACCCACTGCCGGAGGCGCAGCTTGACCGGTTCCTGCTTCAAGTGGATGTGGGCTATCCGGACCTCGAAGCGGAGCGCACCATGCTGCTGGCCACCACGGGGGCGGCGAGGGACCGCGCCCGCCCGGTGCTGACCGCGGAGGAGCTGATGGCCGCGCAAACGCTGATCCGCCGGGTGCCGGTGGGGGAGACCGTGGTGGACGCCATCCTGAACCTGGTGCGCGGCGGCCGGCCGGAGACGACCGGCGTCGACACGGTGCGCCGCCACGTCGCCTGGGGTCCCGGGCCGCGCGCCGCGCAGTCGCTGATGCTGGCCTGCCGCGCCCGCGCCGTCTTGGATGGGCGGCTGTCCCCCAGCCTCGACGACGTGGCGGCCTTGGCTCAGCCGGTGCTGCGGCACCGCATGGCGCTGAACTTCTCGGCGCGGGCGGAGGGGGTCGGCCTTCCCGACGTGATCAACGGCCTGGTCGGCCAGGTCGTATGAACCGATGAAGCCGGCCCCATGACGGTTCTGGCCGCAGGCCAAGCGCGCCGGGCGGAGGCGCTGGGATCCCGGCTGCCGCCGTTGCTGGTGGCGGCGCAGCGAGTCGCGGCGACGGTGGCGCAGGGCGTGCACGGGCGGCGGCGCGTCGGCCAGGGCGACAGCTTCTGGCAATACCGCCCTTTCCTGCCCGGCGACGCCCATACCCGGATCGACTGGCGCGCCAGCGGCAAGTCCGACCGCGCCTTCGTCCGCGAAACCGAGTGGGAAGCGGCGCAGTCCGTGTTCCTGTGGCGCGACGGCTCCCCCAGCATGGCGTGGCGCTCCGGCGCGGCAGTGCCGGAGAAGCGCGAGCGGGCCGACCTGCTGCTGCTGGCGCTCGGCGCGCTTTTGCTGCGCGGCGGCGAGCGGGTGCGGCT
>CAXUJE010000477.1:0-4184 GCA_964251035.1 uncultured Acetobacteraceae bacterium | reverse complement strand
CCATCCCGGTGATCGGCTGATCGACGAGCCGCGACGGTGCATGTCCATGCTTCGTCTAGCAACCGAAAATCGCCGGTCGACATGTCCGGATGCGGGCGCAGGCCCACCCGGAACAATACGATTTTCACCCGGCCTACCTATGGAGAGGGTGTCAGGTACTGTTCGGCATGGAGTGCGGCATGTGCGGCTACGAGGGCCGCGGCGTCTAGGCCAGCCAGGTGGACACCGTCGCCGAGCACTGCTGCCACTGCAACACGCGGACCCATCAAAGCCCCGAGGGCATCTGCGAGCTGTGCGGCAAGGACGCCGAGACGCCCGACGCGCCGGCACCGCAGCCGGCCTCCTGCTTCTGGGACTGCGGGCCGGTCAGCCAGGACACCCAGTGCCGCCTGTGCCGCGACCTCGAACGCCACGCCCAGGGTGCCGCGGTCCAGGCCGGAGATCGTGGCCAGTCCGCCCCTCCGCACGTCGGGGACGGACAGCCCTGACGCACGCCGTCCGCACGCTCGCCGGGGCGGCTCGGCACAGGAACCCATGGCCTTGCCCCCCATCCCCATGGCCCCCTGATCCAAGGAGATCAAACCATGACGTCGGAACCCGTCTTCACGTCCAAGCACCCGGGCTACAAGTCCCTGACCGTCTGCGAGCACTTCCTGTACTTCCCAAGGCTCCGCAGCTCGCGGCTTTCGTGAAGGCCGCAGCGCAGAAAGAATTCGGCAACGTCAGCAGTTTCCCATCAGGTTCGGAACATTGTGCGATCGTGAGAACAACAGCAGTTCCGGGCGCACACGCGCTGGAGGGCACAATGCGCGTTCTGACCCGCCTGGCCCGCTTGCACGGCGGCGTCTACGACGGATACGGCTCCTTCGTCTGACCCCTGAATCGCCGTTGCCCTCACGGGTTCGCCGAAACGCGGCGATCAAAAACGATTGCGCTGAGACCGCACCGCGGCTGCTACGCTGCGCCTGGATGAGGAGGACTGGCGAAAATGGGTGAGCGAGAACCTTGGCCAAAAGGCGAGTTGGTGAGCGTCGGAGGGCCGGAGATGCCGATGATTGAGCGCGTCACCCGCTACCGCGCGAACATCATGGCAATCCGGGAAACAGGGCATGCGGTGCCGGCGGCGATGGCCGATACGCTCGATGCAGCCGAGATCGAGGCGTGGATCAGAAAATCGGACGAGACGATAGCGCGTCTCAACCGCACCATGCAGCGGATTGGCCAACTCCCGGACGACACTACCTTCCCGTCGCCGCTCATCTGACCATCCCGGGGCGACGCGGCCATTAAATCGTCGTGGCGTATCAGACCGTCAGTCCTGTACGCCGTCACGCCGCCCTGTGAGCCACCTCGCCACCAAGGACGAGCTGCGCGCCGACATTGCCCAGACCGCCCAGCGCCTCATCCCGCCCGCCCTGCCCACCGATGCCGTGCACGCCATCGTCGAGCAGACCATGCGCAACCTCCAGCCGCCCGCTCCCGGACCGGCTGCCCCGCCACGCAGCAGCCCTGACCACCTCGCGCGGCGGCGCGGCGCCCCGCCGGCGCCCCCGCCTGCGGGGTCCCTGCCCGCGCGCCCGGGCACGGGTGCCCGCGCCCCGCAACGGTTCCCGGCGACCGGCAGTCTGGCGCTTCGCGAATGGCCCCAGCCTCCTGTCCGCCCGGATCAGGGCGCCGCGGCGGACTGCACCAGCGCCGCGCCCTCGTCGCGCAGCCGCGTCCGGGACGCATCGCGGATGTAGAACATGTGCCCGCCCGGCACCGCCAGCACGCGGGCGCGGCCGGCCAAGGCCGGCGGCAACTGGTCCAGGACCATCTGGCTGGCGAAGTAGGGCGTCATGAGGTCATACAGCCCGTGCATGACCAGCACCTGCAGCCGCGGGTCGAAGGCGAGCGCAGTGCGCAGCGCCGAAACGCTCTGCGCCCCCTGCTGCCCCGTGCTGTAGATCCAGGACCGGAACGCCTGACCACCGAGCAGCTCGTACTGCGGCGCCGGCGCCCCTTCCGGTCGCCAGTCCAGCCGGTCGGCATACAAGCTTTCGATGGCGGAGCCGACAACCGGGCGCAGGGCGTCCGTCACGGCGTCCGGGTTCTCGATGAACTGCGACGTCGGCAGCGGGTCGATCCCGGTCACGCTCAGGTCGTAGGCACTGGCGATGCGCCCGGGCTCGCGTTCCCGCCGCTCGGTGAACCAGTCCACCCGGCCGCCCCGGCGCTCCACCAGCTCGGCCGGCAGGCCCGTCAGCGCCGCCACGCGCTCCGACATGCGGCGCACCGCCGCTGCGTCTCCCATGCCGCGCAGGAAGTCCTGCAGGTACTCCCCCGTGGCGTAGGCTTCCGCGTCCGCCACCTCGTCCCGCGACGCCGCGCCGCGCTTCGCCGCGGCCATCGAGGGCAGGCGCGTCAGGTAGCCATACGGCTCCCACTCGAAGGCCCGGTTGTTGAAGTCCAGCACCGGCGACACCAGCAGCATCGCGCGCAGCGCCACGCCCTGGTTCACCAGCGCGCGGGCCAGCCGCGGCCCGCGGAAGCCGCCGTAGCTCTCGCCGACATAGATCTTCGGGCTGGCCAGGCGGCCGTTCGCCTCCAGCCAGCGGCGCATCACCCCGGCCAGCACCGGGATCTCCCCGTTGCTGGACCAGAGGCGGCGGCGCACGGCGTCGTTGCCGCTCAGGATGCGGCTGTAGCCGGTGCCGGGCGGGTCGATGAACACCAGGTCGGTGAAGGGCAGCCAGCTTTCGGCGTTGGGCGCCAGCGCCGGGGCGGTGCTGGGCGACAGCGTCCCGTCCTGCGGCAGGGCGACGCGCCAAGGGCCGAGCGCCAGCGTGTTCAGCCAGGCCGACCCGGCGCCGGGGCCGCCGTTGATGGCGAAGGTCACCGGCCGCGTGCCCGGCGCGGCGCCGTCCAGCATGAACGCGGTCGTCACCACGTCCGCCTCCGCCGCGCCGGCGTCGTCGCTGATGCGGTGGGTGGTGACCAAGGCATGGAAGGCCAGGGCGCCGCCGGGCAGCTCAAGCCGCTGCGCCGTCCGCTTGTCGGGCGCGCGGGGTGGAACATTGCGCGCGGGCGGAGCCGGGGAACCAGGAGCTGCGACGGGCGGCACCGCGGGAGGCGTCGCCGGCGCGGGGCCTGGCGGCACGGCCTGGACGGCCGCGGGCGGCGCTTCTTGGCCGATCGCGGCCAACGGGGCGAGCAGCGCCAGCAACGGCAGAAGTCCGCGAACAGCCATCAGGACGCCGCGGCAGGCCGCGGCACTGCGGCGACCCCCAGGGAACGCACAACCAGCGGCGGGCCGCCAGCGGGTTTGCACGTGCGACTTCGTTCCGCCAGGTAAGTGGTCCTGGAGCTGCCTCTGCTTGAACTGCATGGTTTCCTTGAGCTTGGAAGGCTTGCCGGCAAGTGCTTGTGGAGGAGCGATGGATCTCATCCGAAGAGGGCGGGCGTCACGGCGCGTGAGGCTATCGATCTCGCAGGCCTCACGCCCTCTACGCCGCGCCGTTCCCGGCCAACCACGCCGTCGCCTCCGCCGCGTCGCAGGGCGTCCATGTCTCGCCCCGACGCGCCAGCCCCACCGCACGCGCCACGCCGTGCGCCTCCTGGCACCGCCCGTGCGCCGCCACCAGCAGCCTCCCCGCCTCCAGCGCCAACGTTTCCGCACGCTCCTCCAACGGGTCCATCCAATGTCCGCCCTCCTGTCGGGCCTGCTCGACATCCCGCAGCGCCGCCGCGCAGCGCTTCGACGCCCGCGCCGCATCCGCGCATGCCCGAAGCGCCGCGGCAGCCACCGGCGCCAGCAGCCTGTCCAGCGCCAGGCGACGCTCGGACGGGGCGAGCGGAAGCACCTGCTCCGCGATGTGCCGCGCCGTTTCCACGTCCACCCGGTCCCGCAGGTCCGCCGCCGGCTTCGCAAGCCCCAGGCTGTCCGCCGCGAACAGCACCTCCCGCTCGTCCGGCTCCGCGTCGCGCACACGCTCCATCAAGGGCCGACCCGCCCGCCCGGACGGGAACCGCACCACGTTCGTCGCTTCCGACAAGTCCTCGTCAAGCATCCGGCTCGCCTTTTCCCGCAGGACCGAATCCTACACTTGGCCTGTACAGCGCCGCAAGCCCGGAGACTTGCCTGAGGCTCGGGCCTGTCCAGTCGGATGGCTTGCCCCAGGGAATGCCGTCACCGCGGGCGAAGT
>CAXUJE010000476.1:0-4197 GCA_964251035.1 uncultured Acetobacteraceae bacterium | reverse complement strand
CGATGCAGATGATCTTGCCGAGGTAGATCGAGGCGTCGATCACCGCGCTCACGTGCGGCTTGCGCTCGGCGGTGTAGCTGTCCAGCAGCGCGTCCCCGGCTTGGCCGCGCAGCACGGCGTCGAGCTTCCAGCTCAGGTTCCAGGCGTCGCGGATGCCCGCGCACATGCCTTGCCCCATGAAGGGCGGCATGGTGTGCGCGGCGTCGCCGGCCAGCAGCATGCGGCCGCGCCGCCAGGTGTCGGCCACCAAGGAACGGAAGGTGTAGATGGTGTGGCGCACCAGCTCCGCCTGATCGGGCCGGACCCAGCGGTTCAGCAAGCTCCAGACATGCGCCTCGTCCTGCAGCGCCTCGCGCGTCTCGCCCGGCAGCCGCATGAACTCCCACCGCCGGCACACGCGGCCGTTGTGGACCCCGCCCGGCACCATGGTCGTCGGCCGCTCGGGGTTGCAGTACTGGCCGCAGTCCGGGATGTCGAGCGTGACGCCGGGGTTCAACGTCATGTCCACGACCAGCCAGTCCGCCTGGAAGCCGCGGTCCTCGCGTCCGATGCCGAGCGCCTCGCGCACAGGGCTGTTGGCGCCGTCCACGCCGACGAGAAAGCGCGTGCGCAGAGTACGGGTCTGGCTGCCCTCGAACTCGCGTACCTCGACCTCAACGTGGTCGCCGCGGTCGGCGAGGCCGACGAGTTCCCAGCCTAGGTTGAGCTCGACGCTCGGCAGCTTGTGGACCTCGGCCCGGAACTCCGCTTCCAGGCTCGGCTGGTGGACGAAATTGACCTCCGGCCCGCCGGACACCGAGCCGCGGCTCCAATCGATGCAGAGCAGCTCATCCCAGTCCGCGTTGAACCACTGGTACAGCGGCGCCGGCTGGGACACGCGCTCAAGGCCCTCGCCCAGGCCGATCGCCCGCAGGATGCGGGCGGCCTCGTGATCCACGCATACCGCCCGCGGCAAGGCATAGGGTTCAGACCAGCGCTCAACCACGGCGACCCGATGCCCCTGACGCCCCAGCATGAGGGCGAGGACCTGGCTGACCGGCCCGTAGCCGATCTGGACAACGTCGTAGAAAGGCTCATCCGGCACGGCCGTTTCCTCCGGTTTCTTCGCTTCGTGTTGTCCCGCTCCCTTGCGCTGGCAGCTCGGCACGGAGCGACGCGCGCTCTGCTTGGCTACTCGCGCAGGGGCGAAGTCAGTCCATGGCGGCGGCGGGAAGCTGCGCCTCGGCTGACGCCTCATGGTTGAAGGCGAAATCCTTCGGCGGCTCCGGCCCCCACAGGTAGAAGCTGTTCTCGATGGGATGGGACTGGCCGTTCCAGTCCATCTCGACCGGGATGTAGTCGATGTCGCAGGAGTATTCGCTGTAGCTGCCCCAAGGGTCGCGCACGTAGTGGAAGTAGTTGGAGCCGAGCACGTGCCGCCCGAGGCCCCAGCCCTTGGAATAGCCGCTGTCGGCCATGGTCATCGCGCCGAGGCCGATGTCCTGGATCGAGGGCACGTCCCAACTGCAATGGTGCAGGCCCGGCGCCTCGGACTTGGCGAAGGCGACCATATGATGGTCGCTGCCGTGGATGCCGTGCATAAAGGCGATGACGCCGCCGGACTCGTCCGACAGCCGCAGCCCGAGCACCTGGCTGTAGAACTTGATGGACTCCGGGACGTCGCGCACGAAGACCAGGATGTGCGCGAGCCGCCGGGGGCGCACGTCCGGCGTCGTGCCCCGTATCGGCGCCCCGCGCTGGCCGGCTCCTGCAACCAGGTGCTCGATCCCGGACTTCGCGTTCGGCGAGGACTTCTCCGCGACGCGCAGCTCGACCAGCAGGCCGTTGCAGTCCTTGAACCAGATGCCATTGCTTTCGAAGCCGGGCGGCGGGTCGAGCCGTTCGATGCCGGCCTGCTGCAGCCGGTCCTGGAACCGCGGCACGTCGTCCTCGAAAACCCCGAACGACAGGTGGCCGAGCGCCTTGCGCGGCCCCTCGCTTAACCGTCCCCACCGGTGCGGGTGGTTGAAGGTGTAAAGGCCGAGGCCGCCCCCTTCCTCGCGCACGTCGAGGCCGAACTTGGCGTAGAACCGCCGCGCCTGCTCAAGGTCAGGCACGGTCATGTTGAAGCAGTCCATCGAGTGCGCGCCGAGCGCGTCGGGGCGTCGCGTGGGCGCGATGTAGTGTCCGATCTGTGTCATGCTTGCCTCCCCATCTCGCAGCGCCTTGTCGGCGCCGCAACTTCTCGGAACGTTGGCTCGCGCGCCGGGCCAGGCGCGCGTCAGGCGGCGGCGTGCGCCGCGTTCTCGACCCCGGTTGCGACCCGGTCCGCGACTGGGTTGCACAAGGTCCCGATCCCTTCCAGCTCGACCTCGCACACGTCACCGGGTTTCATCCACAGCGGCGGCTTGCGCGCGAGGCCCACGCCGGACGGCGTGCCGGTCACGATGACGTCGCCCACCTCCAGGGTGAACGCTTCGCTGAGCACGGAAACGAGGGTGGCCACGTCGAAAACCAAGTCGTCGGTCGAGGCGCTTTGCACGGTCTCGCCGTTCAAGCGGGTTTGCAGCCGCAAGCCCCGGCAGCCCGGCGGCAACTCGTCTGCCGTCACCAGCCAGGGGCCGAAAGCGCCGGTGCCGTCGAAGTTCTTGCCGACCGTCCATTGCGGCGCCTTGAACTGGTAATCCCGGATGGATGCGTCGTTGAACAGCGAGTAGGCGCACACGTGATCCAGCGCCCGCGCTTTCGGGATGTCGCGCCCGCCCTGGCCGATGACGGCGACGAACTCGCCCTCGTAGTCAAGCTGCTCGGACACGCGCGGGCGGACGATAGGCGCGCCGTGGCCGATCAAGCTTGAACTGAAACGGCCGAACACCGTGGGGTAGTCCGGCACCTTGAACCCGCTCTCTGCGGAATGGTCGGCATAGTTGAGGCCGATGCAGATGATCTTGCCCGGGGCGGGAAGCGGGGGCAGCAGTTCGACGGCATCCAGGTCGATCTCCGGGCCTGCAAGCAGGCCGCGTCCGGCAGCCAGGAGGTGCTCGCCCCCGCGTGCGACGAGGCTGGCCAGGGCGCCGGGGTGCTTGCTGTCCGTGACCGCGAAGCCGCGGAAGGGGCCGCTGCCCTCGGCGGCGGCGAGCCCCTCTATGCCGTTCTGCCGGTATGCTGCGAAGCGCATGTGTGCCCCTCCTTTGCGTGGTGCTCGCCGTCTCTCGCAGCGATCTTGGCACCCAAGTGCTCCCGAAAAACCCACAAGTCAACAGAAAATCTATTTCTGACCGAGACGTAGTTTTCCTGCCCAAGGCGCGCTAGGCTCATGCTATGACCCGCATCGCCTCCGCCGGCTCCAGCCTTACCCAGGACGCCTATGAGCGCCTCCGTGCCGACCTGCTCGCCTGCCGGTTGCGGCCCGGGGCAAGGCTGAGGATCAACGAGCTGTGCCAAGCCCTCTCGGTCAGCCTCAGCGCGGTGCGCGAGGCGCTGGCCCGCCTCACTGCCGAGGAACTCGTGGTTGCCGAGCCGCAGCGCGGCTTCCGCGTCGCCCCGATCTCGGCGGAAGAGTTGCGCGACCTCACGGCGGTGCGCGCGCAAATCGAGGGGCTATGCCTGGAGCGTGCGGTCGCCGTGGGCAGCGTCGGCTGGGAGTCGCAGCTCGTCGCTGCCTTTCATCGCCTGTCCCGCACGCCGGAACGCGAGCCGGAGGACCCGGAACGCATGGGCGAAGCGTGGTCAGCGGCCCACGCCGCCTATCACGAAGCCTTGGTCGCCGCCTGCGACAGCCCGTGGCTGCTGCGACTGCGGGCGATCCTCTACGTCCAGAGCGAGCGCTATCGGCGCCTTTCGGTTCCGCTCGCCGAGGTCGCGCGCGATCTCAACCGCGAGCACCAGGACCTCATGGAAGCCGCCCTCGCCCGTGACGCCGGGCGCACCAGGGCGCTCATGGCGCAGCACGTCGAACTGACGACCCGCGTGCTGCTGGAACAGTCCTGGCCGGCTGACGCACCGCCCGCCTCCGGCCGGCGCAACGCGCGGGCTCGCGCCATAGCCGGGTCCATCGCCACCGCGGCGTAACCGCGCGTCCGGACGCCGCGTGGGAAAGTCCGGCAAACGCGAGTAGGGGTCCGGAGGTGCGAGCCGTCCTATGAAGCGTGGCCTGCTGTTCTTGTCAAACGCCATCAGGAGCCCATCCGGTGGCGACGTTGGGAACCCATCCACCCC
>CAXUJE010000475.1:0-4253 GCA_964251035.1 uncultured Acetobacteraceae bacterium | reverse complement strand
GTCGCGCACGTCGAAGCCCTCGGCGCGGAGCTGGTTCAGCGCCGCATCCAAGTAGGCCCAGTGACCGCGAAGCTGTGCGTTTTGGCCATTTGGCTTGATGGGTGGTGTCCCGGAAGTGTGCCGGGCTAACCGCGAGCACCAGGGTTCGTCACGAAGTGGTGGAGCCGAGTCCCAGGCGGTGTCTCACGGTGGATCGTAACCCGTGCTCCGCGTTCCCGCAGGAGGCGGCGAAGTTTCGAGGCGTTCCGGGCACCCCAGACGCCGATGTATTCAGTTTCATCAGGGTCCCGGTAGAGCGCGTAGCCAAAGAAGGTGGCGCTCAACGTTCCTGTGCCGAGTAGATGCTCAAGCTGCTCCCGCACCCCAATGCACACGACTGAGTCGCCATTGCGAGCGAACGCGCTGCTTCGAAACGCATATACGTTGAGGGGAGGCCCTTCTCGTCGATTTGCTATGTCCATCACACTCACCGCCAGAGGCCTTCGAACCGCCGTCCCGCCGTGCGGGTGTAGTGGACGGTGTGCTTGGGGTCGCGGTGGCCGAGGTAGTCCTGGATCAGGCGCAAGTCGTGCCCCTTGTTGGCAAGGTAATAGCCGCAGGAGTGGCGGAGCGTGTGCGGGTGGACGCCAGCCAGGCCGGCGCGCTCGGCGACGACCCCGACCAGGTAGCTGACGGCCTGCCGAGTGAGCGGATGGCCACGCTCGGACAGGAACAACCAGGGCAGGTCGCCTTGGCGTATGGCGAGGTAGCGCCGGATCGCGCGCAGCTCATCGCCGGCGACCGGTTGCTGGACGGACAGCCCGCCCTTGAGGCGATGCACCCACAGCATGGAGCGGTCCAGGTCCAGCTCGTCCAGCCGCAGGCTGACGGCCTCGCTGACCCGCAGGCCGTGGCGGAACATCATCATGAGCAGCAGGTGGTCGCGCGTGCCATGCCGGCCGCCCTTGGCCGCCTCCAGCAAGGCGGCGAGTTCGGCCGCGGTCAGGAAGTCCTTGGCCCGCTCATGCCCGTCCGTGGCGCCGGTTGTGCCCTGTCCTGACCCACTCTTTACACTTCGCCCCTTGGGCGCCACCGCCGGCATGGTCAGGAACCCTTGCTGCTCCTGGCGGCAGCATAGCCAACTTTTGACGAAATGCGCCTTCTGTAAAGAGTCGGCCATGTTCAAGCGGCCTGCCTCCAATCGAGGTCAAGCCGGGTTCCCATGTCGAGGTCGAAGGTCCCGTACGGGCTGACGTGGCCCCACACCAAGGGCGTGAGGCCGCGTATGTCGGCCAAGGTCATGCGCGCCATCCAGGCAGGATCGGCCAGCACCAGTTGCAGCATGAGCGTGTTCACGTAGACTAGGCACGACTGCAGCAGGTGCAGGGCGTGGACGGACACCTCCTGGTCGTCCAGCCGGTTGCTCGCGACCTCGCCCCCCTTGCCGAAGAAGATGAACCCGTTGGCCGAGTTCCAGGTTTCGACCACGTTCAGCCCTTCATGGATTTCGCGCCGCAGCGCCTCATCGCCGAGGTAGCGGCACAGGAAGATTGTCTTGACCGCCTTGCCCAGCTCGGCCAGCGCCTTGTAAGTCGGGTGCTGCACGTTGCTGCGGGTGAACCGGCGCAGGATCGCCTCGGGGTCCGCGGTGCGCTCGGCCATGGCGGTCGCGTAGCGCACGATCTCGTCGTACTGCTGCTCGACCAGCGCCCAGTCGATCTGCCGCGCCAGGATGCAGGCCAGGTTGGGGTAAGCCGCGACACCCCCGGCCTCGGGCAGGTAGAGCCGCTGCGCCGAGATGGCCTTGAGCCGCGGCAGGAGCTGGAAGCTGAGCATTCGGCAAAACGCGAACGCCACCTCGCTTTGGCCGTGGCTGTCCACGTACTGGCGCTCGACCTCCATCTCGGTGTCGTGGCGCAGCACGCCCTCGATCATGGCGGCGACCTCCGACGAGGAGCAGCGCCGCAGGCGCGAGTGGATGCACACCGAGCCGCGCTCGACGTGCCAGTAGATCATCACCCCGCGCCCGCCGTAGCGGACGTGCCATTCCGTCATCAGGTTCTGGTCGAAGGCGCCGAAATGCTTGCTGTCCGAGGCGCAGGCCGTCGTGCCCTCGCCCCAGATGCGGGGGTCACGCACGGCCAAGGTGGCGTTGGCCACGCGCCTGGCGGCGTCGCGCACTGCCTCGGCATCTATGTAGCGGCGGTGCGTGTGCAGCAGCTCCTTGTAGCTGTAGCCGTTCCGGCCTCCGGCGAGCCGCTTCAGCCCGGCGTTGGTGCCCAGGCCATACAGGCACAGCAGCAGCCGGCGCCGCACCTCGTCGCGGTCGGTCGCCTCGCGGGACGCCGCGGTGGCGAAAGCGTCCGTGAAGCCGATGCGGAGGTCCGCCTCCTTGAACACGTCCAGCAGGCCCGTCCCTGACCAGCGCCGGCCAAGCTCAGCCTTGATGGCGCCCAAGCCCAAAGGCTCCGGCTGCGGTTCCAGCGGGGTGACGATGATCGGGTGCCGCCGCCGTGGGTCCAGCCGCACGCCGGGGTTGCGCGGCATCCCGCGGTCGAGCTGCCCCAGCGCCTCCGTCATCTCGGCGCGCAGCGCGTCCGTGAACGCCCGCGCCGCCGTGGGCAGGCCAAGGCGCTCGTAGCAGGCGGCCCGGCGCTCGGCGAAGTCGGCCGGCAGGTCCGCGTCGGGGTTGCGGAACCGGCCCGCGCCGACCACCCACACCTCCTTGCAGCGCAGCCGCTCGCGAAGGGTTTGGAGCACGCAGATTTCGTAGTTGATGCGGTTCACCCGCTGCCCGTTGCCGGG
Organism: uncultured Acetobacteraceae bacterium; assembly: GCA_964251035.1. Lineage (GTDB taxonomy): Bacteria > Pseudomonadota > Alphaproteobacteria > Acetobacterales > Acetobacteraceae > CAHJXG01. The sequence goes on along the minus strand of CAXUJE010000475.1, from coordinate 1,469 downwards.
TGCGTCCTCCAACACGATGTCGCGCCACTTGGGTCGTATGACGCCCTCGATGGTCACCTCGTCCGCCTTGAAGAACTGCCGTCCCTCGCCCTCCGCCCGCCGGATCGCGTCCAGGGCGTCGAGCAGGGGCCGGTGCGTGCCGTTGTTGGAGCGGAACTCCAGTGCCGCCAGCAGCTTCGGCATCATCCGGCGGTAGTAGGACCCATACGAGGCGCGCACCGCGGTGTGGACGCGCCGGCTTTGCGGCGTGCCGAGCGCCCGGGCCTCGCGGACCAGCGCCTCGAAGGTCTGTGTGCCGATCACGGGAAAGATCACCTCGCGCACGACACCTTCCGGGCTGCCCGACGCCGCCTCGACCACGCGGAATAGGATGCCGGCCTTGCCGCGCACCTCGCGGGCCTCCTCGACCAGTTCGTCCACGACGCGGCGCTCGGCCTTGACGGTGATGCGGTGCGTCACCTGGATCAGCAACTCAACCAGGCCATCCACCACCTCGGCCTCGCGCGGGGCGCACCAGAAGGCCAGCAGGGGCAGGCGGATGCGCTCGGGGTGACGGCGCAGCTCCCAGGCGCTCTCGACGGCTGCCCGCCGCCGGAACCGCTTGGCCTGGTCCGGGTGCAAGCCGCGCAGCAGGTCCGGCGGCAGCGCCAGCGCGCGTAGCCTCTCAAGCTTGGCGATCTCGGCCAGCAGGCTTTCCAAGCCAACCCGGCCGGGATCGGCGGCCAGGCGGGCGTAGGCGGTGCCGTCGTCCTCGTCGGCCAGCAGGGCGCCGAGCCGGTCGCGCATCCCGGCGTCCAGCCGGTCGGCCACCCGTTGCAGCGCCGCGTCGTCGTGCGCGGCCTGAGCGGAGCGCAGGATGCGGCCAAGGCGGTAGGCGCCGGGCCGGGTCACGCGGCTGCGGGCGAACCAGGCGCTCAGCTCCTCGTCCAGGGTTGCCGCTGCGAACTCGCGCGGCAGCGCGTCGTCGGCCAGCCAGCGGCGGAACCGGGCCTCGGCCGCCTCGTCGAACGCGGCGACCGCGAGGTGGTCGATGATGGCCACCCGGTGCCGGCGCCCGCTGCGGCCCGCCCAGGCGTAGCCGTCCCGCGCGTCGGCGCCCACCCCGATCTGCGCGGCGAGGTGGGCGACCACTGCCGGCGCCACGTCCGCCTCCTCGTCTGGGAAACGGCCATGCTGGCGCCAGAACGCGAGCTGGACCGCGAAGCCGAGCTTGCCGGCGTCAACCCGCCCGGCCAGCAGCGCCAAATCCTCCGGCAGCAGCGACCAGCGCTCGCCCAACTCGTCCGACGACCACACACGCTGCATCCGCTTCCGCCCCTGTCCGCGCCCAAGCGGGCGACCTTACGGGCCGGAAGCGGAACACGTCACCCCAGATGGCCAAAACGCACAGCTTCGCGGTCACTGGGCCGTGCAGGCGGCGGGGCCCGCCACGTCCTCCCCCCTTCCCGCTCGGCCCATCGGGATGTTGC
>CAXUJE010000474.1:0-4254 GCA_964251035.1 uncultured Acetobacteraceae bacterium | reverse complement strand
CCCGGCCGCGGCGCCTTGGCCATCACGGCAATGGCGCATACCGCATCCAGCCTCATGGCAGCAGCCTCGCGGCCCGCATCCATGACGGGAAGGCCGCCCGCAACGGACGTTTCATTGCAACACATCCGCGCATCAGAATTCGTTTCGCAGGTTCATGCCAGAGTACAGCGACGCCACTTGCTCGCCATATCCGTTGAACGGCAGCGTGTCCCGCCGGCCATACTCGCCGACCCGCCGCTCATGCGCCTGGGACCAGCGGGGATGGTCCACCATCGGGTTCACGTTGGCGTAGAAGCCGTACTCCGACGGGGCCAGGAGATTCCAGGTCGTCTTCGGCTTCTCTTTCAGCAGGCTGATGCGGACGATGGCCTTGATGCCCTTGAACCCATATTTCCACGGCACGACCAAGCGCAGAGGCGCCCCGTTCTGGTTGGGCAGCGCCTGGCCATACAGCCCGGTTGCGATCAGCGTCAGAGGACTCATTGCCTCGTCCATGCGCAGACCCTCGACATAGGGCCAATCCAGTATGGCGCTGCGCTGGCCCAACATCTCCTTGGGCCGGACCAAGGTTTCGAAGCCGACGTATTTCGCATCGGACGTCGGCTCCGCCCGGGCCAGGATGCGCGACAGGGGAATGCCGACCCAAGGGATCACCATGGACCAGCCCTCGACGCAGCGGTGGCGATAGATGCGCTCCTCCAGCATCTCCGGCGTCAGCAGGTCCTCAAGCGCCAGAGTAACGGGCTTGGCGCACTCGCCGTCCAGGGTGACGGACCAGGGTTGGGTTTTCAGCTTGCCGGCTCGGGCCTCCGGGTCGGACTTGCCGGTGCCGAACTCGTAGTAGTTGTTGTAGCTGGTGATTGCGTCCCGGCTCGTGGCCGGCTCCTGCGGGATCGGGGTGCCGGGCTTGTAGGACAAGCCGTCCGCCCGTGCTGGGCCGGCGCCGGCCAGCAAGGCGGCAGCCAGCCCCATGCCGGCCAGGACCGTGCGGCGGCTGGCATGCAGGGTGGGGTCGGTGATGTCAGCTTCGCGCAGGTCGGGTGCGGTTCGGATCAGCATGGGCGTGCTCCTGGCAGTCGGCATGGGCGGGGCAACCGGGCCGACCGCACTGACCATGTCCCATTCCTATTCCGGCGGGGGCGGCGGAAGGTTACAGGCGGACAGGGTGCCATCCTCATCCTCCGGTGATCAGCCGGGTGCCGCGCCGGAAGGTCAGGTAGGCCCATACCCACTGCACCAGCACTGTGGCGCGGTTGCGCCCGCCGGCCAGCACGGCGATGTGCGCTGCCCCCCACAGCCACCAGGCCAGCGCCCCGTGCACCCGCAGGATGCCGAAATCCGCCACCGCCGATTGGCGCCCAATGGTCGCCAAGCTGCCCAAGTGGAGGTAGCGGAACGGCCGGGGCGCCCGGCGTCCGGCCAGCCGTGCCCGGATCACCCGGGCGACATAGGCGCCGCCCTGCTTGGCCGCGGGTGCCAGGCCCGGCACCGCCTTGCCCGCCCACCCGTCCGATGCTGCGGTGTCACCGATGGCGTAAACCCCGTCCAGCCCTGCCACGCCCAGGTCGGCGCCGACCTTCACGCGCCCGGACTTGTCCGGCTCCACCCCCAGCCACGACGCGGCCGGGGACGCCATGACGCCGGCAGCCCACAGCACCGTGCGCGCCGGGATACGCTGGCCGGACACCGTAACGCCCTCCAGGCTCACGCCCTCCACCCGGCTGCCAAGCACGACCTCCACGCCAAGGTGGCGCAGCGCGTGCGCGGCGTCATCCGACAGGGCCTCCGGGAAGGACGGGAGCAGGCGCTTGCCGGACTGCACCAGCACGACACGGGCGCTGGCGGGATCAAAGTCCTGGAACTCCTCCTCCAGTCCGTGCCGGGCCAGTTCGGCGATGGCGCCGGCCAGCTCGACGCCGGTGGGGCCGCCGCCGACGATCACGAAAGTCAGACAGGCCCGGCGTTCCTCTTGCGTGGCGGCGCCCTCGGCTTCCTCGAAGGCCAGCAGCAGGCGGCGGCGGATGGCGGTGCCGTCCTCGATGGTTTTCAGCCCCGGCGCGACCGCGGCCCACTCGTCATGGCCGAGGTAGCTGTGCCGGGCGCCGGTGGCGATCACCAAATGGTCGTAGGAGATGCGGCCCTGCCCGAGCAGCACGGCCTTGCCCGCGGCGTCCACGCCCGTTACCTCGCCCAGCAGCACCCGCACCCCATCCTGGCTGCGGAACAGGGCGCGCACAGGGGTGGCGATGTCGCCGGGCGACAGGCTGGCCGTGGCGACCTGGTACAGCAAGGGCTGGAACAGGTGGTGGTTGCGCCGGTCCAGCAACGTGATCCGGCACGCCGCGCCACGTAGCCCGCGCACCGCGGCGACCCCGCCGAAGCCGCCGCCGACCACGACGACATGCGGAAGCCCCGACCGGTCCACCGGCGCCCGTCGCCGCAGCAGCCAGCCGCCGAGCAGCCCGTCCACCGACACCGGCCCGGCGCCGTGCAGCACCAGGACCGCCAACACCAGCGCCCAGGGCAACCGCGCGTCGCCCGCACCGGCAATCTGGCCGAGGGGGACCAGCACCAGCAACCCGAGCGCGGTCAGCCGGGTCGCGGCGCCGGTCGCCAGCAGCGCGGCGGCACCCAGCGCGGCCCAGGGCGTCAGGCCCGCCACCATCGGCGGCACCTGCGGCAGCCAGGTCAGCGCGCCGGGCCGCATGGCATCCGTCATGCCCAGTGCCGCCAGCGCGATCCCGGCTGGCGCCAGCGCCAGCCACAGCCGCAGGCCCAGTTGATAGGCCGCTCCGCCCCAGCGCAGCAGCCATCTGTTGACCTGCCCGGCCAGAACCGCGCCAGGCAGGGCGCTGCTGTCCGCCCCGTGCCGCACCAGGCTGTCGAGCGACAAGGCGCCGGGGCCCAGCAGCGCAACCCGCAGCAGCAGCGCCGTCCAGAACAGCCGTCCGTCCGGCGCGGCGGCGCCCGCCTCCGGCATCAGCACGGCCTGCAACAGCATCGCAAGCGCCGCCGGGCGGGACAGCAGCCCCGCTGCCAGCAGCAGCGGACAGGCTGTCTGGACCACAAGGCCGGGGCCTGACGCCATGATCCCGTGCAGCGCACCCAGCCACCACGACGGCCCGAGCGGCGCACCCAGCCCCCCGCGCGGCGCCGGGGCCATCATCTCATGCACCTGCACAACCAGGAACGCCTGGGCCAGCCACAGCCGGATCGCCAGGTCAAGCCAGGGGCCAAGCGCCGTCCGAGCCGTTGCCATGGCGACCGCCGCCGCGCGGGCCGCCTTTCTTAGATTGTCCATGCGGCCTCCTGCGCTCCAAGCAGCGTCCAGACCACCCGGACCTGCCCGGCATAGCCTGGCCGACCGCCTCCCTCGCCGCCAATGCCGACCGTTCATGGAAACGATGCCGTCTCCCGGAAGCTGCGCTCGCCGTATGAACAGGAACACGGAGGCGGAGCGGGACAAATGTCATCATTCAAGGTTCAGGTCGGCCCGGCCCAGATCACCATCCACCAGGGGCGCACCGTGCTGGTCTGCGAACCGGATGGCACGGTCCCCGCGCACAGCGAGAAGGGGCTGTACTTCAACGACACCCGCATTATCAGCAGCTGGTCACTGTATGCCGATGGCCAGCGCTGGGACCTGTTGAGCGGCGGCGCAACCAGCCATGACGCCATGCAGGTCCATCTGACGAACCGCAAGCTGGACACGGCCTCCGGCCCTGTCGCGGCGCGTACGCTGGGCCTGGTGCTCGCCCGCTCCATCCAGGGCGGCTTGCACGAGGACCTCGACATCACCAACCATGGCGCCGCCCCGGTGCGCTTCAACCTGGAGGTCGGGGTGCGCTGCGACTTCGCCGACGTGTTCGAGGTGAAGAGCGGCAAGGCGATCCGCCGGGGCAGCGTCGCCACCGAATGGGACGCCGAGACGCAGCGGCTGACGACCACCTACACCAACGACGATTTCCGCCGTTCCGTCAGCGTCTGGCCGCACGGCGACGTGGCCATGAGCTACGCCAACGGCCGCCTCAGCTTCGTGGTGGACCTGGCGCCAGGGGTGCACTGGCGCACCTGCCTGCTGTACAACCTGGGTGATGGCGCGCGCAGCTTCGAGGCGCCCGACCAGTGCAGCCATGACGAGCCTGTCATCGTCTCCGACGCGCCGCGGTGGAAGGACAGGGTGCTGAGCCTGCAATCTTCCAACGAGGAGTTCTACCGCACGTTCAACCAAGCGGTGGACGACATGGCCGCGCT
>CAXUJE010000473.1:0-4263 GCA_964251035.1 uncultured Acetobacteraceae bacterium | reverse complement strand
CCGGGTCGAACACGAGGCTGACCCGCCAGCCCCCGGTCTCCGGGTTGGGACCGGAGTAGCCCGCGCCCACCTGCCCGGCACTGCTGCCAAGTTCGAACCGCACCGGGGCGTCCGGCGCGAGCGCCTTCACCGCGTCGCCCGTGAAGTCCAGCACGAACACCCGCGTGCCCGGCGCCGTCCCCGCGCCCGTGCGCATTTCCGCCACCCGCGCCAGCCGCGCGTCCCCCGGCGCGTTGGCGCCCCAGTGCAGGCGGTAGGTGAAGCCATACTCCCCGCCGGCGCGCAGCGCGTCCCGCCCGCGCCAGAAGGCGACGATGTTGTCGTTGTACTCGCTGTCGGTCGGGATCTCGACCAGGTCCACCGCGCCCACCCCCCAATCGCCGATGGGCTCCACCCACAGGCTCGGCCGGCGGCCGTACGGCACCTCCAGGTCGCCGTAGTCGCGGAACTCCCGCTTGCGCTGCTGGAGGCCGAAGCCGCGCGGGTTGGCGTCCAGGAAGGCGCTGAACTGCACGGCGGCAGGATTCAGCAAGGGCCGCCACAGCCGCTCGTCGCGTCCGGTGAGCGCCGCCAGCCCGTCGCTGTCGTGCACGGCGGTGCGCCAATCGTCCGGGCGCCGGGCGTGGTCGCGGGGGCTGAACTCGTACATGCTGGTCAGCGGCGCGATGCCGGCCTGGGTGATGTCGCGGCGGGGGAACAGCACGCTTTCCACGTCCATGACCGTGGTCTCGCCGGGGCGCACGGCGAAGCGGAACGCGCCCGTCGTGCTGGGGCTGTCGAGCAGCGCGTGGATCGCGAGCGTCTGCACGCCGGGCTGCGGGCGTTCGAGCCAGAAGGCGCGGAAGCGCGGGAACTCCTCCGGCTGCGGCGCGCCGGTGCCGATGGCAAGGCCGCGGGCCGACAACCCGTAATCCTGGCCGCGCCCGACCGCGCGGAAGTAGCTGGCGCCGAGGAACACGCAAAACTCGTCGAACTGGCCAGGCTGGTTGATCGCGGCGTGCATCCGGAAGCCGGCGAAGCCCAGGCGGTCCGGCACGCGCACGGACGGGTCGGCGTAGTCGAACAGGTCGGGATCGTAGGGAACGGGCGCAGCCTGGCCGTCGCGCACCTCGTAGATGTCCACGCCCGGCCGATACAGGAAGCCTCGCGGGAAGAACTGCACCTGGAACGGCAAGTCCTGTCCGCGCCACAGCGCCCGCTCCGGCTTGAAGCGGATGCCGCGGTACTGCTCGTAGCTCATCGACCCGGCGGCGCCGGGCAGCGCGGTGTCCAGCTCGCGGTACGGCTGCTTCGCCAAGTCCTGCGCGGCGCGCCGCACGACCGAGCTGGTGAACGGCGTCGCCCCCGGCAGGACCGCGCCGGCGGCCAGCGCCGCACCCCCCTGCAACGCCCGCCGCCGCGTGATGTCGTGCAAAGGCTGTCTCCGTCCGCAATGGGCCGCGACCCTGCTTGTTGCGCCCGCCGATTGTCAATCAGGGCGCTGCACACCGGCGCAGGCGTCCCATATCCAAAGTCATGCACACGACCGTCCGCGTGATCGACCTGGAAACCACGGGGTCCCGCCCGCCCGAGGACGGCGTGGTGGAGATTGGCTGGCAGGACGTGGCCGACGCCGGCCCAAACGGCTGGCAGCTCGAACCCGAGCGCGGCGCGCGCTACGTCAACCCCCAGCGCCCGATTCCGTCCCGCACCGCCGCCGTGCACCATATCATCGACGCCGACGTGGCCGACAGCCCGCCCTGGCACGTCGTGTCGCCGCCGGTCCTGGCCGCCCCGGGCCTCGTGGCGCTGGCGGCGCACCGGATCGAGTTCGAACGGAAGTGGTGCGTCGATGCGCTGACCGGCGGGCTGCCATGGATCTGCACCTACAAGTGCGCGCTGCGGCTGTGGCCGGAGATGCCGTCGCACTCGAACCAAGGGCTGCGCTACGAGCGCATGCCGGCCGGGCTGGACCGCGCGCTGGGCCTGCCGGCGCACCGGGCGGGGCCGGACGCCTACGTGACGGCGCACCATCTGCGGGACATGCTGAACGAGGCCGGGCTGGACCAGCTCATCGCCTGGTCGCGGGAGCCGGCGCTGCTGGTCCGCGTGCCGTTCGGCCCGTACCGCGGGCGGCGCTGGGCGGACCTGGACGACGCGGCGCTCGACGCCATCCTGGCGCGCGACAGCGACCGCGACGTGCGCTTCACCGCCCGGCACGAGCGGGACCGCCGCCAGAACGCGGGTCCCACGCCGATGCCGCAGGCCATGCTGCTGTAACGCTACCCGGCTGCCCCGCGGCTGGTCTATGCTCGCCGGGGAGACTGCGCAGGAGCGGACATGTACCGGGCCACGGTCGGCGGCGAGCGGCATTGCTTCCCGAGCCTCGCTGCGCTGCTGGCGCAGGCCACGCCGCTGCGCAGCGGCGACCAGCTTGCCGGGCTTGCGGCGGACAGCCAGGCCCGCCGGGTCGCGGCGCAATGGGCGCTGGCCGACCTGCCGCTGACCGAGTTCCTGACCGCCACTGTGGTGCCATATGAAACCGACGAGGTCACGCGGCTGATCCAGGACACCCACGACGCGGCGGCGTTCTCGCCCGTCCGGCACCTGACGGTCGGCGGGTTCCGCGAGTGGCTGCTGTCCGACGCCGCGACGGCGGAGGCGCTGGCCGCCCTGGCGCCGGGCCTGACCCCCGAGATGGTCGCCGCCACCAGCAAGCTCTGCCGCCTGCAGGACCTCATGGTGGCGGCAAGCCGGGCGCGGGTCGTGACCCGGTTCCGCGGCACCATCGGCCTGCCGGGCCGGCTCTCGACCCGGCTGCAGCCCAACCATCCCGCGGACGACCCGCGCGGCATCGCGGCCAGCGTGCTCGACGGCCTGCTGCTCGGCTCCGGCGACGCCTGCATCGGGGTGAACCCGGCCACCGACAGCCCGGAACGCACCCACGCCCTGCTGTCGCTCCTCGACGAGATCCGGCAGACGCTGGCGATCCCGACCCAGACCTGCGTGCTGGCGCACGTGACCACCACGATGGAGCTGGTGCGCCGCGGCTCGCCAGTGGATCTGGTGTTCCAATCGGTGGCCGGCACGGAGGCGGCCAACGCCGGCTTCGGCATCACGCTGGCGCTCCTGGACGAGGCGCACGCGGCCATCGCGGCGCGGCACCCCGGCCTGAACGCCATGTATTTCGAGACCGGGCAAGGCAGCGCCCTGTCGTCCGGAGCGCATCACGGCGTGGACCAGCAGACGCTGGAAGCGCGCGCCTATGCCGTCGCCCGGCGCTACCGCCCGCTGCTGGTGAACACGGTGGTGGGCTTCATCGGGCCGGAATACCTGTTCGACGGCAAGCAGATCACCCGGGCGGGCCTGGAGGACCATTTCTGCGGCAAGCTGCTGGGCCTGCCGATGGGGGCGGACGTGTGCTACACCAACCACGCCGAGGCCGATGGGGACGACGCCGACGCCCTCCTGGCGCTGCTGGCCGCAGCCGGGATCAACTTCGTCATGGGCGTGCCCGGCGCCGACGACATCATGCTGGGATACCAAAGCACCTCCTTCCACGACGCGCTGACGATGCGCGAGCTGCTGGGCCGCCGCCCGGCGCCGGAGTTCGAGGCGTGGCTGGGGGAGCAGGGCCTGATGGACGGGGCCGGCCGTGTCCGCCCGCCAGGCCTCCCGGCACGGCTGTCGCAGCGGTTCCACTCCCTGCTGGCCGCCGCGTGACCGACCCGGCCTGGACACCGCTGCGGGCGCTCACCGCCGCCCGGATCGGCCTTTCCCGGAGCGGAGCGTCGCTCGGCACTGTGCCGCTTTTGGAATTCCGACTGGCCCATGCCCGGGCGCGCGACGCGGTGCATCACGGCCTGGGCGCCGTGCCGGCGCTGGAGGCGTTGGGCCTGCCGACTGTGATGGTGCGCAGCCGGGCCGCCGACCGGCGCACGTTTCTGCTGCGCCCGGATTTGGGCCGCGCCCTGGATGACGCCGCCGGCCCGGCGCTCGCGCCATATGCCGGTCCGCATGACCTGGCTGTGACCGTGGCGGACGGCCTGTCTGCGTTGGCGGCCGAGCGTCATGCCGCGCCCGTGCTGGCGGCGCTGCTGCCGGCGTTGCGCGCAGGCGGCTGGGCGCTGGCGCCGCTGGTCGTGGCGCATCAGGCGCGGGTGGCGCTGGGCGACGCGGTGGCGCGTGCGCTGGGCGCCGGGGCGGTGCTGGTGCTGATCGGCGTGCGCCCGGGCCTGTCCGCGCCGGACAGCCTGGGCGCCTACCTGACCTGGGCGCCCAGGC
>CAXUJE010000472.1:0-4264 GCA_964251035.1 uncultured Acetobacteraceae bacterium | reverse complement strand
GCTGTTCGGCTTGATCGAGACGTTCGGCGCTCTCGTGATCTCGACCGCCTACAAGGACGCGCTCGGCATGGTCGTGCTGATCGCCGTGCTGCTGCTTGCGCCGTCCGGCCTGTTCGGCCGGGCCGAGCGGCGGATTTGATGCTGGCCGCCCGCGCCGCCGCGCTCATGGTGGCCGCAATGCTGCCGTTCTTGGAAACCAACGGTTATTGGGTGCACGTGTTTGGCCTCGCCGCGATCTCGGCCATCCTGGCGATGGGGCTGCAGTTGCTGGTCGGCATGGCGGGGCTGCTGTCGCTGGGGCAGGCGGCTTTCTACGGCGTCGGCGCCTACGCCTCGGCCATCGCCACCGCGCGGCTCGGCGTGCCCTTCCCGCTCGCCTTGCTTTTGGCCGGGATGGTGGCGGGTGCCGTCAGCCTGCTTCTCATTCCGGTTGTCCGGCTGAAAGGCCCGAGCCTCGCAGTGGCGACGCTCGGGTTCGGCATCATCGTCCACTTGGTGCTGCTGAACGAGGACTGGCTGACCGGCGGCAGCATCGGCATGATGGGCATCCCGCGGCCCGGCATCGGCGGGTACGTACTGGAAAGCGAGCGCAGCCTCTACGCCCTATGTGCGACGGTTGCCCTGATGGTGTTCCTTGGGCTGGAACGGCTGCAAGCCTCCCGGTTCGGACGCGCGCTGCAGGCGATCTCGCAGGACGAGGACGCGGCACGCGCCAGCGGCGTCTCCATCGTGCGGACGAAGGCGAAATGCTTCCTGGTCGCCGCCTCCACCGCAGGGCTGGCCGGATCGCTCTACGCGCACGTCGAGGGCTACCTGAGCCCAGACAGCTTCGACGTCGCCAAGTCGATCGACATCCTGGTCATGGTGGTGGTCGGCGGCCTCGGCAGCCTGCCGGGGGCGGTGGCAGGCGCCGTGGCGTTGGTGGTGTCCGCCGAGTTCCTGCGCGTCTCCGGGGCGTTCCGGCTGATCATCATCGGCTTTGCGGTGCTGGTGCTGATGGGCATACGCAAGCGCGGCCTCGCCGGGCTGGCCAAGGCCGGGTTCGCCCTGCTGCGCCGCCCGCGGCCCGCCCTTGCGAAGGGAGCGGAATGACCATGCCGCTGTTGCGGCTGGAGAAGCTGGGCCGGCGGTTCGGTGGCCTCGTCGCCGTGAGCGGGATCGACCTCGACGTGCCTGCCGGCACCGTGCACGGGCTGATCGGTCCCAACGGCGCCGGCAAGACGACGCTGTTCAACCTGATTTCGGGCCACTTGCCGCCGAGCAGCGGCACGATCCGGCTCGGCGGCGTGGACGTGACGCGCTGGCGCGCCGAGCGGCGTGCGGGCGCGGGCGTGCGGCGCACGTTCCAGAACCTGCGGCTGTTCCGCGAGATGACGGCGCTCGGCAACGTCATGGTGGGGCTGCACGCGGAGACGCGGTGCGAGATGCTGGACGCCTTGCTGCGGCTGCCGCGCCAACGCCGCGAGGAGCGGATGATCGAGCAGCGGGCACGGGAGGCGCTGGACTTCGTCGGCCTGTCCGCGTCTGCCGCGCAGATCGCGGGGACGCTGCCCTATGGGCACCAGCGGCTGCTGGAGATCGCCCGGGCCATCGCCGGCCGGCCGCTCCTGCTGCTGCTGGACGAGCCCGCGGCCGGGCTGAACAATGCGGAGGCCGGGCAGATGATCGAGCTGATCGGCCGGATCAAGGCGTCCGGCGTCACCGTGCTGCTCGTCGAGCATCACATGCACGTCGTGATGCGGTCGTGCGACAGGATCACGGTCCTGAACTACGGGCGCCGCCTGGCCGAGGACGGTCCAGCAGGGATCCGTGCGCATCCGGAGGTCATCGCCGCCTATCTCGGCCGCAGCGCGCTCACTGCCCGCAGCACCTTGGCCGCGTGATGCTGCGGATCAGCGGCCTGCATGTCGCATATGACGGCATCCCCGCGCTGCGCGGGATCGACCTCGACATCGCCCAAGGAGAGGTCGTGGCGCTGGTGGGCGCCAACGGGGCCGGCAAGTCGACGGTACTGAAGACCATCTCTGGCCTGGTGCGCGCGCAGTCGGGCTCGGTGGAATATCGGGGCCGGTCCCTCGTCGGCTTGGCGGCCGAGGCGATCGTCGATCTCGGCATCGTGCATGTGCCAGAGGGCCGCCGGGTGTTCCCGCGCCTGACCGTCGAGCAGAACCTGGCGGTCGGCGCCTACACGCCGCGCGCGCATGCAGCGGCGCGAGAGACGCGGGCGCGGGTCTACGCAACCTTCCCGCGCCTGCGCGAGCGTCGCCGCCAGGCTGCCGGCGCGTTGAGCGGCGGCGAGCAGCAGATGCTGGCGTTCGGCCGGGCGATGATGGCGCAGCCGGCACTGCTGCTCTTGGACGAGCCATCGCTGGGCCTTGCCCCCATCATCGTCGAGGAGGTCGCGCGCGGCATTGCCCAGTTCCAGCGCGAGGGCGTCACCATCTTGCTGGTCGAGCAGAACGCCGAGCTGGCGCTGACGCTCGCCTCGCGCGGCTACGTGATCGAGACCGGGCAGATCGTGCTGACCGGCGCCAGCGCCGCGCTGCGCGACGATCCGACGGTCTGGGCGAGCTACCTCGGCCAGGAAGGTTGGGAGTATGCCGAGCCGGCGGCACACTGAGGATGGGAGACGAAGCCGATGAGAACAAGCCAATGAGAACCCTGGGCAGAGTTGCGGTGGCGTTCGGGCTGTTGCTGGGCGGTGCGGCCGCGCAGGCCGACACGATCAAGATCGGCGTGTTCGGCCCCTTCTCCGGCGACGCCGCGGCGAATGGCGAGCACATGCGCCAGGGCATCGACATGGCGGTGCATGACTGCAACGCCGCCGGCGGCATCCGCGGGAAGCAGGTCGAGGTGATCTACGCCGACGACGCCGGCAAGCCGGAAGAGGCGGTGAGCGTCGCCAAGCGGCTGATCTCGCGCGACGGCGTGGTCCTGACGCTCGGCAGCTTCAGCAGCCCGGCCAGCCTCGCCGCCTCCCAGGTCAGCGCCCAGCTCAAGACGCCGCAGATCGTCATCGCCGGGACGGCGCAGAGGATCACCATGTCCGGCAACCCATGGGTGTTCCGCACGCCGGTCGCCGACACCAAGCTGGTCAGCGACCTCGTCGACTTCATCCACGAGAGGATGCCGGAGGCCAAGCGCTTCGGATTCCTGTACGTGAACGACGATTTCGGGCGCGGCGGCTTCGAGGCGTTCAAGAAGGCCGCCGAGCGCTACAAGCTCGAGGTGGTGGACGAGGAGCGGTTCACCCGCGGCGATATCGACTTCACCGCGCAACTATCGAAGATCAAGGCCGCCCATCCCGACGCTTTGGTCGAATGGACGCGCTACTCGGAGGCCGCGTTGATCGCCAAGCAGCTCAAGCAGACGGGGCTGGACATTCCCGTGGTCGGCTCGGACGGGCTGGCGACGTCGAAGTTCGTCGAGCTGGGCGGCGACGCCGTGAACGGCACCATCTACGCCACTCATTTCAGCGTCGCGACGTCGAAGGACATCCCTGCGGCCGTTGCCTTTGCGTCGGAGTTCGAGCGCACCTACAAGACGGCGCCGCTGGCCGACAATGCCGAAGGCTACGACGCGGCGATGATCGGACTGGCGGCGATCGTGAAGGCCGGCAGCGAGGACCGCGTGGCCATCCGCGACGCGCTGCGCAGCACGGACTACGCCAGCGTACGGGGCCCGTTCAAGTTCAATGCGAATGGCGACCCCGAGCTGCGCACGCACGTCGCGCGCATCGACGCTGGCAGGGAGGTCGATGCGCGCGGTCCTTAGCGTCACGCGACGTTGTTGCACCCGTGGGCATCGGGTCATCGCGGCGGGCGCATGAGCCATCCATGATGCTGCGATCCGGGCGTTATGACCTGACCTCCAGTGGTTCGTCGGTGCTAAGCTGACGGGTAGAGGTTCCGCGGCTTGATGCGGGCGTCGGCGGTGGTGAAGCGCCAGTCTGCCGTGGTGGCGGCGGCGTTGCGTCGGCGCTGCCACGCGGCGGCATGGCGCTCCAGCGTCGCCTTGCTGGCCACGCGCCCGGGCAGGTCGCGACGGAAGACGCTCAACTCGATCTCGGCCATGTTCAGCCACGGGCCGTGCTTGGGAGGTGGTGCATTTCCAGCCTGCCGGCGATGTCCGGCGAACCTCCCGGTTCGGCGTGCCTGGCCTCGGCGGGCGGGAAGGCTCCGTAGGGCGAGGCCGGGCTGTGGATGTTGGGCTCGCCGAAACGCGAAGCGTTTGCGGCTGGGGTCCATGACCCGCACGATCTGGC
>CAXUJE010000471.1:0-4283 GCA_964251035.1 uncultured Acetobacteraceae bacterium | reverse complement strand
CGGCACCTTCGTGGTCAACCTCGGCGACACCATCGCCCGCTGGACCAACGACCGCTACCGCTCGACGCTGCACCGCGTGGTGAACGTGTCCGGCCGGGACCGCATCTCGATGCCGTTCTTCTTCGAGGGCAACCCCGGCCATCCCGTCACCGCCCTGCCGGGCTGCGTGCCGGCCGGGGAGGCGCCGCGCTTCCCGCCCACGACGGTTTCGGAGCACCTCCGAAGCATGTACCGGCAGACCTACGCCGTCGGCTGACCGCCCGCTTTTGCGCTTGCGTCCCGGCGGCCGATGTCCTGCGATGGCGCCATGACCCAATCCCCCGCGCTGTGGCTCCGCAATCCCCTGGCCGTGCTCGGCGACGCCCCGGGCGGGATCGTCGTCGAGGGCGGACGCATTGTCGAGCTAGTGCCGGCCGGCGGCACGCCCAGCCGGCCCGCGGAGGCCTTTGACGCCAGCCGACACGTCGTGCTGCCCGGCCTGATCAACACCCACCACCATTTCTACCAGACCTTGACCCGGTGCTTTCCCGCCGCCTTGGACCGCACCCTGTTCGGCTGGCTGCAGGCGCTTTACCCAGTCTGGGCGCGGCTGACGCCGGAGGCGCTGGACGCCGCCGTCACGGTCGCGATGGCGGAGCTGCTGCTGTCGGGCTGCACCACCACGACCGACCACCATTACGTGTTCCCGCCGGGGCTGGAGGACGCCATCGCCATCGAGGCCGCGGCGGCGGGGCGCCTGGGCCTCCGCGCCGTGCTCACCCGCGGCTCGATGGACCTGTCGCAGCGAAACGGCGGCCTGCCGCCCGACAGCGTGGTGCAGGACGCCGACGCCATCCTGGACGACAGCAGCCGCCTGATCGACCGCCTGCACGACCCGGCGCCGCACGCGATGCTGCAGATCGCGCTCGCCCCATGCTCCCCCTTCTCCGTCACCACCGGACTGATGCGGGACACGGCGGCGCTGGCGGAGCGCCGGGGCGTGCGGCTGCACACCCACCTGGCCGAAACCGTGGACGAGGCCGCGTTCTGCCAGGACCGCTTCGGCTGCACGCCGCTCGACTACCTGGAGGACTGCGGCTGGCTGCGCCCGGGCACCTGGCTGGCCCATGGCGTCCACTTCGGCACGGAGGAGATCGCGCGGCTCGGGCGCGCCCGGGTCGGGGTGACGCATTGCCCTTGCAGCAACCAGTTGCTCGCCTCCGGCGCCTGCCCGGTCTGCGCCTTGGAGGCGGCCGGGGCGCCGGTCGGCCTGGGCGTGGACGGCTCGTCCTCGAACGACGGGTCGAACCTGATGCAGGAGGTGCGGGCGGCGTTCCTGCTGCAGCGCGGGGTGAACGGGATCGGTGCCGTGAGCCACCGCGACGCCCTGCGCTGGGCCACCGAGGGGTCTGCCGCCTGCATCGGCCGGCCGGAGCTGGGGCGCATCGCGGTGGGCACTGCTGCGGACCTGGCGCTGTTCACGCTGGACGAGCTGCGGTTCTCCGGCGCGGGGGACCCCTTGGCGGCGGTGGTGATCTGTGGGGCGTCCCGGGCGGACCGGGTGATGGTGGCCGGGCGCTGGGTTGTCGAGGATGGCTGCGTTCCGGGCCTGGACGTGGCCAGGCTGATGCGCCGGCACGGGGAAGCGGCGCGGCGGCTTGCGGTTGGGTAGCGGTTCCGCTCAAAGTTTCATCGTCTTGAGCAAATCCAGTGTGAAAATGCATAATTAATAGCTTATTGCTGTTAATTAAAGCATATTGTGTTGCATTCATGCCGATTTGCCGTCTTGCCCGTTCACGCAACCTGAACGAAACTATCTTCAAACTGACGCTCACAGCCTTGGCACGGCGCTTGCTGTTTCTTTTGCGAGAGCAAGCAACCGTTTCGGAGATGAGCGAACATGACACATGCCTGGAAGGCGGCAGCGGCAGCCCTGGCGTTTTTGGCGCTGGCGCCCGGTAAGGCCCGCGCCTGGGGAATCGACTTCCAGGACACTTATCTCAGCATCCGTTACCTGCCCGAAGACAAGCAGCCGGGCTACGCCAAGAACGTGAACGAGGTCGCCGGCAACGTTTCCTACGCGAACGCCTGGACCTACGGCTCCAACTTCGCCAGCATCGACTTCGAGGACTTCAGCTACCGCGGCGACCCCGCCAACAGCGTCACCGGCCGCGCCGACTCCAACTCGGCCGAGGTGTACGCGGTGTTTCGCACGGTGGCGAGCGGCAACAAGATTAGCGGCAGCAACATGTTCTCCTTCGGCCCGGTCCGCGACGTGGGCCTGCTGCTGGGTTTCGACTTCGACACGCAGAACGATGCGTTCGCGTCCTATAAGAAGCTGATCACCTTCGGGCCGCAGTTCTCCATCAATCTGCCGCGCGGCTTCCTCAACATCACCTTGGGCCTGTCGAAGGAGTGGGACACCAATGGCTTCCTGCAGAACGGCAATGGCACCAACTTCAGCCCGGCGTTCACAATCGAGACCGCCTGGGCCTTCCCCTTCGCCGTCGGCCCTGTGCCCCTCAACTTCACCGGCTTTGCCAACCTGATCAGTCCGAAGGGCAAGGGCGCCACGGGCGATTTCAACCACGGGACCGAGATCCTGCTGCACCCGAAGCTGATGGTCGATGTCGGGGAGCTGCTCGGCTACATCCCGAAGAAGATCGAGGCCGGCGTCGGCTACGAGTACTGGCACAACAAGTTCGGCGACGTGCCGCGCTACGTGGTGGGGACGGAGCAGAACTCCGTGTTCGTCGAGGTCGGCTATCACTTCTGACGGCTGGATGCCGGTTGACGCAGTGCAACCGGCATCCCCCGTCGGCGTTGACCCTTTCTGCTTCGTCCAGGGCGCGGGCCTGCCATTCCGGCGTGGCCGCCTCGTTCTCGAAGGATATGCTGACATGTCTCTGAAAACCGTATTGGCCGTAGGGTTGGCCCTTGCCCTGGGCGCAGGCGCCGCGTCCGCCCAGACCACCGCGCCGCAGACCAGCGGGCCGCAGACCACCCGCAACCCAGTTACGGGCGATCCGGGAACCCGCACCGCGGCCCCGATGTCGCGCGCCGCGCGGGCCAGGGCGCGTGCGGCGGCCATCGCCAAATCCGACAAGCAGGCGCCGGGCACGGAGAACGGCAACCAGCCGGACCGCGCCGCGGCCGGCGGCGGGGCGCGCTGACCCGGCTGCAGCCTGTGGCGTCCGGGGCGGGGCGGTTGGCATGATGGCGGACTTCGATGCGGCGGCCGTGCCGTCGGCCGCAACCATCGCCGCGGCGGAAAGCCTGCTCGGCATCCGCTACACGGATGCGGAACGCGAGCTGATGGCCGACAACCTGCTCGCCCAGACCCAGCTTGCGCTGCGGCGGCGCGTGGTGCCGTTGCCGGCGACGCTGGCGCCTGCCACCCGCTTCGACCCACGCCTGCCGGGGCACGTGCCGCCACGGGAGGAGGGGGTGCGCCTCGCCGACTACGCCCCGGCGTTGCCGGGCGATGACGCCGCGATTGCCTACGCGCCCATCGCCCACCAGGGCGCCTGGCTCCGCCGCGGCCACCTGACCGCCACGCGGCTGACCGACATCTACCTTGCCCGTATCGCTGCCATCGCCCCGCGGCTCGAATGCTTCGCCGCCGTGACGGCGGACGCCGCCCGCGCGCGCGGCGGAGCTGGACGGGATGGCAGGCCGCGGCGAGTGGCTCGGCCCGCTGCATGGCATCCCGTACGGCATGAAGGACATCATCGACACCGCGGGCGTCGAAACCGCCTGGGGCGCGGAGCCGTTCCGCGGTCGGGTGCCGGCAGAGGACGCCCACGTCACGGCCCTGCTGCACGCCGCCGGCGCGGTGATGCTGGGCAAGACGACGGTGGGTGCGCTGGCTTACGGCGATCTTTGGTACGGTGGGCGCACGCGCAACCCGTGGAACACCGAGGAAGGATCGAGCGGGTCGAGCGCCGGCTCCGCCTCGGCCACCGCCGCCGGGCTGGTCGGCTTCTCCATCGGCACGGAGACGCTGGGGTCGATCGTCGCCCCCTCGACGCGCTGCGGGACGGTCGGGCTGCGGCCCACCTTTGGCCGGGTGTCGCGCCGCGGGGCCATGGCGCTGTGCCCGTCGCTCGACAAGATCGGGCCGATCTGCCGGTCGGTGGAGGACACGGCGCTGGTGCTCGACGCGATCCGCGGCCCCGACCCGCTGGACGCCGCGCAGATCGCGGCCCCGTTCGGCTGGGACGGCGCCCGCCCGGCCGCCGGGCTGCGGCTCGGCTACGTCGAGGCGGATTTCGCCGAGGGGCATGAAATGGACCGCGCGGCGC
>CAXUJE010000470.1:0-4295 GCA_964251035.1 uncultured Acetobacteraceae bacterium | reverse complement strand
GTCCTTGGCGGCGCCCTTGGCGGCGACAAGGCCCCCCGCATCGAGCAGGCCTTCGCCGCGGTCCCGCGCGAGCCTTACGCCGGCCCCGGGCCGTGGCAGATCAGGGTGCCGGGCGGCCCCTACCTGCAAACGCCGGACGACGACCCGGCCTTTCTTTACCAGGACTGGCTGGTCGCGCTCGACGCCGCACGGGGCATCAACATCGGCGAACCCGGCCTGCACGCGCGCTGCCTCCACGCGCTGGCGCTCCGCGAAGGCGAGGAGGTGCTGCACGTCGGCGCCGGCGCCGGCTACTACACGGCGATCATCGCGCACCTCCTCGGCCCCTCCGGGCGCGTCCACGCCTATGAGATTGACGCCGCTTTGGCGAAGCGCGCCCGGCGCAACCTTTCGCACCTGCCCGGGGTCCGCGTGCACGCGCGCTCCGGGATCGGCGACGGCCTGCCGCGGGTGGATGCGGTGTATGTCAACGCGGGCGCCACGCAACCGAGCTGGTCCTGGCTCGACGCGCTGCGCCCGGGCGGGCGGCTGATGTTCCCGCTGCACCCGCCGGGCGGGTTCGGGGGCATGCTCCGAGTGACGCGCCCGCCGCGCGGGCCGGCCTGGCCGGCCGCGTTCGTGTCCCCGGCCGGGTTCATCGCCTGCGAGGGCCTGCAGGACCAGGCAGAAGGGCGCCGGCTCGCGGCGGCCTTCGCTGGCGGTGGATGGCAGGAGGTGCGGGCTTTGCGGACCGACGACGCGCCGAACGGGACCTGCTGGTATGCGGGCGAGGGCTGGTGGCTCTCGACCGAGGCGCCCGGCGATGCAGCCATACGGGCCAGGCGGTGAACGGCCCCGCCGCCATCGCCGCCTCCGACCTGCGTGACGTGCGCGCCGGCCGCCGGGTCCGACCCGGAACGGACATCTGCGACGCCGCGGCAGGGTTCCTCCAGCCATATGATGCGGAGAAGCAGGCGTTGGTCGATCTGCTTTATTCCGACCCCGCATTGGTCAGCATCTACGATGGCTTGAACGCCGGGGATGACGATTTCCGGTTCTACGAGGCGATAATCGGGTCGGTTCCTCTGCGGATCGTGGACCTGGGCTGCGGCACCGGCCGCTTTGCTGCAGCTTTGGCTGCGCAGGGGCATGAGGTTGTCGGCATCGATCCGGCACCAAGGATGCTCGACATCGCCAGGACCCGTCCGGGCGGCCAGGCTGTCCGCTGGGTCCAAGGGGATGCATCGGCGCTCCCGGGCAAAGCCGAGGTGGACGTCGTGGTCATGATCGGTCACGTGTTTCAGTGCCTCCTCACCGACGACGCCGTGTCGTCCACGCTCGCTGCGGTCAGGACTGCCTTGGTGCCCGGCGGCCGCCTGATGTTCGAAAGCCGCAATCCGCTTGATCGGCCCTGGGAGCGGTGGACGCCGGACGCTTCGCTTCGGACCACCCCCGGCAGCGACGGCAACACGGCAAGCGCTCGCCATACGGTGACCTATGTTCGGGGAGAGCTTGTGACCTTTGTGACCGACTACGACCTGCCTGGCAGGCGGCTGAGCAGTCGGAGCACGCTGCGCTTCCTTCCCAAGGAGGCGATCGGTCGCCATCTGAGAAAGCAGGGTTTCTTGCACACCACCCAATACGGAGATTGGTCAGGGTCCCCGTTCGCGAGCAACAGCCGTGACATCGTGGTCATCGCTTCCTGACCGGTGGAACGACCGCATCCGAAGCGCGGAAGCCGTAGGTCTGCCGCCCCCTGGCCCAGCGGCTAACCAGCCGGGCAGCCTCATGTAGCCGCGCCAATTCCGACCGGGCCTTGGCGATGGAGGCGGCGGTCAGGAGATGGGCCGCACGCGGCCCAGGATGTCCGACAATGCCGAAAGCAGCCGTTCGATCTGCCCGTCGGTCCCGATGCTGATCCGCAGATAGGAAGAAATGCGCGGCGCAGCGAAGTGGCGCACCAGCACCCCGCGCCCGCGCAACGCGGTGGCCAGCGGGGCGCCATCGTGATCGGGATGGCGCGCGAAGACGAAGTTGGCCGAGGACGGAAGGACGTCGAAGCCGAGCCGGTCCAGCCCCCGCGTCAGCCGCCCTCGGCTCTCGATCACGGCGGCACGGCTCTGCTTGAAGAACATTTCGTCCTCAAGCGAAGCGATGGCGCCGGCTTGGGCCGGCCGGCCGAGCGGGTAGGAGTTGAAGCTGTCCTTGACCCGGGTAAGGGCCTCGACGAGAAAGGCGTCGCCGACCGCATAGCCGATGCGCAGGCCGGCCAGCGCGCGGGACTTGGACATGGTGCGCACCACCAGCAGGTTGGGGTGCGTGGCCACCAGGGGAATGGCGGTTTCCGCCCCGAAATCGACGTATGCCTCATCCACCACCACGGGCTGCCCGGAGTGCTGGTCCAGCAGGGAGGCGACCTCCGCACGCGGCAGCGCGATGCCTGTGGGGGCGTTCGGGTTGGGCAGGATGACCGACCCGGCCGGCCGCCGGTAGTCCGCGATGCGGACCCGCATCGCGCCGTCGAGCGGCACCGTCTCGTGGCGGATGCCGAACAGGCGGCAATAGACGGGGTAGAAGCTGTAGGTGACATCGGGAAAGAGGAGCGGCGCGTCGTGCTTGAGCAGGGCGGCGAAGGCATGGGCCAGCACCTCGTCGGAGCCGTTTCCCACGAAGACCTGCTCCGGCCGCACCCCGTGGTAGGCCGCCAAGGCGCCGCGCAAGGCCGCGGCGCCCGGGTCGGGGTAGAGGCGCAGCGTTTCGGCCGCCTCGGCACGGATCGCGTCCAGCACGCGGGGGGACGGGCCGGTCGGGCTTTCATTGGTGTTGAGCTTGACCAGGTCCGGCCCGCGGGGCTGCTCGCCGGGCACGTAGGGCGCCAGCTCGTGCACCAGGTCGCTCCAGAAATGGCTCATCGATCCTGTCCGGCGTTCATCGAGGCATGGGCTTGTAGGCCTTCATCGTTTTCAAGGCCACACGCCCTGACGAGCGTCCGACGATCGCCGCAGCGACTGCAGCCCGAAGCCCAACGGTCGGGCTTGTCAGCGGAGGTAAGCCATCGCGGGTGAGCCGGGCGGCACCCGCCATCGACGCCTGCGCGAGCGCGACCCGCGACGCCCCTTCCCGGACCGCTTCGTCAGCCGCCCCGGCCACGAGGGCAAGATAGCGGTCTTGGTCGCCTCTCTTGAACGCACTCCAGGCGCCGGGTACGAGTCGGACCTCGACTTCGGTCCCTGTTCCCTGTGCGACCTCCTCAAACAAAGCACGCGTTGGCTGGATCGTCGTCTCGACGGCGCAGAGCGCCACGACCTTGCCGCCCTCTCGCACCGCTTCCCGCGCAAGCGCCTCGTCCACCCTGAGCATCGGCACGGTCATGGTCTCGCTGAAGACCCCACCGACGGACGGCCCGAGGGTGGAGCAACTCAGGACCACAGCGTTGGCGCCAATGCGCAGGGCGAGCAGGGCCTCCCGCGTCCGCTTCGCGATTTCGGCGGTAAGGCCGCCAGCCTTTTCGGCGTCGGCTAAAAGGTCGAGCCGAACCTCATGCCGGAGCACAAAGTCAGTCCCGAACCCGAGATCGGCATGGGCGGTCTCAAAAACAGCAATGTTGCTCTCGGCAGTGTGGAGGAGGGCAATGTGGCGGACCATGTGGCGAATCCGGGATTGTTGGCCTAGCTAGACCCTGATCGCGCAGCTCCGCAATCAGGGTCCCACCAGGCGCCGTGGTTGGATGCCGCTCATGCCCGGGCTCGCAGCAGGGCGTGACGGAGCAGCATCAAGCGGTCGTTGCCCCAGAACAGCCGCCCGCCGAAGGCGAAGGTCGGCACGCCGAAGGCGCCCCGCCCGGCCGCTTCCCGCGTCACCCGCTCCCGTTCGGCCCGCGTGGTCGGGTCGTCAAGCGCGTCGGCGAAGGCGGCGCGGTCGAGCCCGACCTCGCCAGCACGTTCGAGGCACACGGCGCGGTCCACGGCGGGCAAGTCGTCGGCGAACACGGCGCGGAACAGCGCCCGGGCATAGGTCTCGGCAGCGCCGAACCGGCGCGCGGCGGTGCAGGCCCGCGAGAACAGGTCGGGATCAAGCGTGAGGCGACCATGCGGCTCATGGTAGGGCACTCTGTAAAGGTCCGCCCAAGCCTCGGCGTCCCTTGTCCGATAGCCCCAGTCGTACTGGCCGGTGCCGCCGGTAGGGGCGATGGGGCTGCGCCCGCCGTGGGCTGCCGCGATCAGCCTCGCGCTGTTCACGGCGAGCCAGTTGAACCGCGCGTCGGTCTCGGCCCCGAGCGCGGCAAGCTGGGTCGAGGCCAGATAGGAATACCGGCT
>CAXUJE010000469.1:0-4308 GCA_964251035.1 uncultured Acetobacteraceae bacterium | reverse complement strand
GGGTTCTTCCCGCTGGCCTTCGGCACGCAGACCGCCGGCAGCGTGATCCGCCCGGCGGCTTATTGCGGCGTCGTCGGCTACAAGCCCAGCTTCGGCCTGATCAACCGGATGGGCATGAAGCTGATGTCGGACCGGCTGGATACGGTCGGCGTCATGGCCCGCAGCGTCGCCGATTGCGCACTGCTTGCGGGCGCGGTGTCCGGCCGCGACCTGGGCGACCCCGACGCCCGGCCGTCCTCCAGCCCGCGAATCGGGCTGTGCCGCTCGCCGGTCTGGGACCGCGCCACGCCGGAGACGGTTGCGCTGTTCGAGGGGATCGCCGGGCCGCTCGCCCGGGCCGGCGCCAGCGTGCGCGACTTCGACCTGCCACCCGAGTTCGATGCGCTCGAAGCCGCCCATGCCGTCATCATGAACGGTGAAAGCGCCCGCGCCATGGGCTGGGAGATGTGCGCCGCGCGCGACCAGATCAGCCCCGCGCTCCGCGAGCGGCTGGAATGGGGCCTGGCGCAGCCCGAGGCGGCGATCATTGAGAGCCAGGCGCTGTTCCGGTTCCTGCAGGACCGCTTCGAGGACATGCTGGACGGCCTCGACATCCTGGTGACGCCATCCGCCCCGGGAGAGGCGCCGGTCGGGCTGGCCTGGACCGGCGACGCGGCGTTCAATTTCATTTGGACCAGCCTGCACGTGCCCTGCGTCACGGTGCCCACGGGCGTCGGCCCCCATGGGATGCCGCTCGGCGTGCAGATCGTCGCCCCGCGCGGGCGGGACCGGGAGGCGCTGGCCTGGGCCGCCTGGGTCGCCAACGCCCTGGCTTAAATCTCCGGGGCCTAACCCTCCGGGCGGAGATGCGCGGGCAGCGTCGCCAGCGACTCGACGGTGTCGAAGTCGCGCAGCACGGCGTCGCTGTCCAGCTCGACCTGGGCCACGTACTCGCCGTGGCGCTCCAGCAGCGGCCGTGCGCCCACGTCGCCCGCCAGGCCGGCGATGTCCGGGAAGAAGCGCCGGTCCCACAGCACGGGGTTGCCGATCTTGCCCCGGCAGGTCGGCACCACGACGGACCGGCCCTCGTCGGGGTCGTAGGCCTCGATCAGCCGCTCGATCATCCGCCCCGTGACCAGCGGCATATCGCCCAGGCAGACCAGCGCCGCGGAGGCCTGCGCCGGCACCGCCGCGATCCCAGCGCGCAGGCTGGCAGACAGCCCGTCCGCGTAGTCCGCCGCGTGCACGAACTGCACCGGGCGGCCCGCGACGGCGGCGCGGACCTCCTCCGCCCGGTGCCCCGTCACCACGATCACCGGGCGGGCCGCACTCGACAACAGGTTGTCCACCACCCGCGCCACCATCGGCCGCCCGGCGCGGTCCGGCACCAGCAGCTTGTTGTGCGGCGCCATGCGACTCGACCGCCCGGCCGCCAGCACGATGCAGGCCACCCTCGGCGACGCCACCCCGGCGGCCGGCGCCACGGCCTTGGCGCGGTGCAGCGGGCGGGCGCCGGTGTCCTTGAGCAAGCCACCCACGCCCATGCCGGCGATCACCGCCCCGTCCGTCGGCAGCCCGGCGAACAAGCGCGACAGCACCCAGTCGATGCCGTTCAGCTTGGGGCTGCGCGCGCAGCCCGGCAGCACCAGCGCCGGGCGCTCGCCGATCCGGCCCAGGCAGATCAGGTTGCCGGGATCGACCGGCATGCCGAAGTGCAGGATCTCGCCCCCGGCGGCCACGATTCCCGCCGGGCCGACATCGCGCCGGTCCACGACGGCGCTGGCCCCGGCCACCAGCAGGATGTCCGCGCCCTGCGCCATCAGCGTCCGCAGCGCCTCGGCAATCGGCGCCTCCGCGTGGGCGCATTCCAAAGGCGGCAGCAGGGTGCCGGTCAGGCCGGCGACCCGGGCGGCTGTCGCCTCCGCGGTGCCGGCCAGGATGCTGTGCTTCATGCCCGGCAGGCTGGTCATCACCAAACCGACACGGAGCGGGCGGAACGGATGAAGGCTAAGCACCGGGCACTGCCGGGCGACGCGCTCCGCTTTGGCCAGCGCGCTTTCAGTCACGGCGAAGGGGATGATCTTGATGGTGGCCACCATCTCCCGCGCCGCGACGCTGGCGGCGTCGGGCAGGGTGCCGACGGTCAGCGCCTCATCCACCGCGTTCACCGCGTCGAGCCTGGCCCGGTCCACCCGCAGCAGGCCCGGCGTCGCCGCGACCAAGTTGACCCGTCCCGTGCTGGCGCGCGACGCCGTGAGCATGGGTGAGGCCAAGGCCTCTGCCAACCGGGCCGCCGCGGCATCCTCCGCCACGTCGCCGGGTTCGAGCCGGGCGGCGATCACCGCGCTGATGCCCGCGCCGCGCAGCGCCTCGACCGCCGCCGCATCCAGCACCGCGCCTTTCCGCAGCACGGTGCCCGGCAGGCGCTGCGTATGGGCCAGGACTGTCCCCAAAGCGTCCGTAAGCGCGATCCGGCCGAAGATCACGCGACGGGCGCCGCCCCGCGCCGGACCGCCACGATCTGCGCCAGGATCGACAAGGCGATCTCCGGCGCCGTCACCGCGCCGATGTCCAGGCCGACGGGGCCGCGTATCCGCGCCAGCGCCGCGTCGCCATGGCCCAGCCCCCGCAGCCGCCCCAGCCGCGCGGCATGGGTCTTCCGCGAGCCGAGCGCGCCCACGTAGAACGCCTCCGACCGCAAGGCCCGGTCCAGGGCGGGGTCGTCGAGCTTCGGGTCGTGCGTCAGGGTCACGATGGCGGTGCGGCTGTCGGGCCGCAGCGCGTCCAACGCCTCGTCGGGCCAGTCCGTGCTGACGGAGACGCCGGGGAACCGCTCGTCGCTGGCGAACGCCCGGCGCGGGTCGGCCACCGTCACCCCGTAGCCCAGCCCGGCTGCCATCGGCACCAAGGCCTGGGCGATATGCACCGCGCCCACGACCACCAGGCGCAGCGGCGGGTTGTAGGCATGGAGGAACCACTGCGCGCCGTCCGCCTTGGCCGTCTGGCTGCGGTCCGCCCGGAGCGCTGCCTCGGCCGCCGCCGCCAGGCCAGCCGGCGCGTCGTCGCCGGGCAAGAGGACCTGCTCGCCGGAGGGCAGGCGGGTCGCCAGCACCACGGGGCGCTGCGCCGCCCGCGCCTGCTCCAGCCGGGCCAGCAGGTCGGGCGTCATCCCAGGCGCTCGACGAACACCTTGAGCTTGCCGCCGCAGGCGAGGCCCACTTCCCAGGCGCGCTCGTCCGTCACGCCGAAATCCAGCAGTTGCGGCGTGCCGGTCTCCATGGTGCGCTTTGCGGCGTCCGCCACCGCGCCCTCGATGCAGCCGCCGCTGACCGAGCCGGCCATCCGGCCGCTCGCCGTCACCGCCATCTGGCTGCCGGGCGGGCGGGGCGAGCTGCCCCAGGTTTCCGTCACCGTCGCGATCGCCACCTGCTCGCCCGCCTTGGACCACGCGCTCGCGGTGCCCAGCACGTCTTCGGCCTCGGTCATGCAGCCCTCCATCCCAACTCGCGCCCGCGCGGCAGGGCCGGACGGGACAGCAGGTCCACCAGGTCGCGCAGGCTGTCGAGGCTGTGGACCGTCCGAAACTCGTCCACATGCGGCAGCATCGCCCGGATGCCGGTGGATTTGGGCTGGAACCCATCCCACCGCAACAGGGGATTGAGCCAGATCAGCCGGCGGCAGGAGCGGTGCAGGCGGTCCATGTTCTCCGCCAGGCCCGCAGCGCCGTCGCGGTCCAGCCCGTCCGTCACCAGCAGCACCACGGCCCCTTGGCCCAGCACGCGCCGTGCCCAGCGTTGGTTGAACTCGGCCAATGCCTCGCCGATGCGGGTGCCGCCGGACCAGTCGGGCACAGCATGGGCCACCATCTGGAAGGCGACCTCCGGGTCGCGGAAGCGCAGTTGCCGGGTGATGTTGGACAGGCGGGTGCCGAACAGGAACACGTGCACCCGGTCGCGGTCGTTCGCCACCGCATGCAGGAAGTGCAGCAGCACCTGGGCGTAGCGCGCCATGCTGCCGGAAATGTCGCACAGCACCACGAGCGGCGGCGGGCGGACCACGCGGGCGCTGCGGGACAGCTCCGTCAAATCCCCGCCCCGGCGCAGGCTGCGGCGCAGCGTGGCCGCGAGGTCGATGCGCGGCCCGTGCGTATCGGGGCGCAGCCGCCGGGTGCGGCGCAGGTCGAGGGGAAGGGAGAGCCGCCGGATCTCTGCCTTGGCCCGGCTGACCTGCTCGGCACTCATTTGCTCGAAGTCCATGCTGCGAAGCTGCTCCCGCTCGCTCACTGTCATCACGGCGTCGAGTTCGGGGGGCTTGTCCTCGGCCTTGGGC
>CAXUJE010000468.1:0-4323 GCA_964251035.1 uncultured Acetobacteraceae bacterium | reverse complement strand
CCACCAACCCCAGCCGCCGCATCGCCGCGAGGTGGCCCGTGGCGGTCGATACGGGCCGGCTGATATGGGCGGCGACGTCCTGCGCCTGGCGCGGCGTGCCCAGAAAGGCCAGGATCGCGTCGCGGATCGGCTGCCGCCGCACGCTGCAGGGCGCCGACGGGGGCGCCGCCGGCACGCCGGCCGCGGCACGCGGCCGTCCGGTGGCAACGTAGAGCCCCCGGCCGACCTTTGCGGCCTGCCCGGTGCAGATCGCCGCATCCACCCGGCTCCGCACGGTGCCATGCGGCACGCCGGTGTGCCGGGCGACCTCGCCGATGCGCCGGGGGACGGCCAGGAACGCCAGGATCATGCGGCCGAGGCGGGCAGGATCGTCGAGCTTCGCCTGCGCCCCCGGGACCGCCCCGTAACGGCCGCTGCCGGCCTCGACCGCGGCGCCCACCCGCACCAGCTTGCCGACCGCCTTGTGCGCGGCCCAGGGATCGCAGCCGACGATCCCCCTGATCTCGGCCCTGCTCTTCGGCCCGGACGCCAGGCAGGCCAGCACTTCTCTTGCGAGGTCGCCCCTTTCCCGGGCGATCAATGGTGAAGCGGCCGGCAACGGCGATGCGGCGTGCGGCCCGGCGGCTTGCGGCTTGGTGGTGGCCCTCATGGCGGTCTCCCGATGGTTTGCCGGCCCACCGTGGGACCGCCCGGCGCGAATGCGGCCGGCTTTCCCGTGCGCCCGCCGCGGGCCGGTTCAGGCCGGCCCGGCAAGGCGGATCTCGGCGATGGGCCGGTTCTCCCCGGCCAGGGCAACGCCTGCGAACGCCGTCTGCCGCGGGCGGATGGTGCTCAGCGGGTTGACCTTCCGCCCGTCCTGCTCGGCCATTGGCAGCCCGAGGCGGCGCCGGGTCGGCTCCAGGAACATCTCGGGGCACCCCAGCACCAGCTTGACGCAGGCGGACATCAGCAGGTCGTCGCTGAAGTGCTCGAAGCTCTGCCCCGCCAACACCATGCCGACGCCGAACTTGCGCAGCTCCTTGACCATGCGGTTTATGATGTGCTCCGGGTCGTCGGTGGTGAAGCAGTCCGCCTCGTCGATGACCACGAACTCCACCGGGCCGTCGCACTCGCCGCGCTGCTTGGCGCCGACGTAGAGCCGCTCCATCAGGCAATCGGTGAACAGCTGCTGCTCGCGCAGGTCGAGCGCCTGGATGTTGTAGTCGTGGACGCAGACATCCGGCGGGAAAGGCGCAGGAGCCGATTTAAATACTCCTGACGCTTCCAGCGCCTCGACCCGATCGAAAAGCGACTGCACGCAGTCAGAGCTGTTCCACAGGACCAGCTCTTCCAGCTCCGCGCTGGTGTCGATCTTCTCCAGCCCCTCCGCGAAGGCGTCGCGCGCCTCGGCCCGCGCCTTGGCCAGGGCCGCGTCGAGCTTCTCCATGTCACCGTCGCCGGAAGCCTGCCGCTGCTTGCGCAGCCGGGAGCGCCGCTTGGCCAAGGCGATCACCTTTTCGAGCGCCGCCGCGGCGTTCTGGGTCTGCCCCATCCGCAGCATGACCAAGCGGGTCCAGATGCTGCCCTTGAGATCCTTCAGCGTGGGATAGCGCTTGACCAGCCCCGGGCGGCCCCGGGGGTCATGGTCCAGCGTCCAGGTCTTCGGATCGTCCATGTGGAAGCCGAAGTTCCGGTAGCCTTCGGACAGCAGGCGGAACAGCGCGGGCTTTTGTCGAGCCCCCAAGGCACCTTGCCGGGCCAATAGGTTGATGAAGGCGAGGCAGCGGCGGCGCACCCCGCCGATGTCGGCGTCGTCCAGCAGCTCCAGCGGCTGCAGCCCGTAGGGGCTCTGCTCGGAGAAGCGCACGGTGTGGACCTGCCGCTCGGGCAAGCCGTCGCACAGGTCGCCGTGCACGTTCAGCACATGGATGCGCGGCACCCCTTGCCGGGCGAGGCTCGCGAGCATGGCATTGAGCTGGTACGTCTTGCCGGTGCCCGACGGTCCTGAGATCAGCATGTGGCCATTGATCGCGCCCTTGCTGTCCCAGAACACCGGCGCCTGGTCGGAGAGCCGGTGGCCGAACGGGACCCGCAGGTGGGGCGCGGCATGGACGTGCCGGCGCCGGGTCGCCGACGGCACGGCCCCGCGCTGGGCGGGCAGCCGCCGCATCTCGTTCACGGCACGGCCGCCTTTCGGCGCACACGGCCTGGGGTCTGGACATGGCGCACCACGGGCAGGCGTTCGTGGGCGGCCTGGCGGACGTCGGCGTTCAAGGGCCGACGGCTCCCGGTCGCGGCGCGCCTGCCGGCGCCGGCGCCGCATCGACGCGCATCAGCACGATGCCCCGCTCGGACAAGGCATCCAGAACCCATTGCAGCCAATAGATGCCGACGCCCTCGGCGACCTCGCGCCCGACGTTGTGATGGCGCTCGCGCGGCGGGACAAGGACAAAGCACCAGAGATGCCTGGCATCGACCAGGGCCTGCTCCAGGGCAGCGACCTCTTCGCCGGAAAGTTGGGCAGGCCCTGCTCCAGGCGTTCTCGTGAACGCCAGGCAGGCTCGCGGCCCGGTCCTCGATCGCCATTAGCAGGTGCTCGTAGTAGCGCCGGTTGACGTGTCGATGGACGTGCCAGGCCTCGGCGAAGAGCGTGGAAGGACGGAACGGAGCCTGCTCCCCCCTTTCGGGCAGGGAGGCAGCCATGTCGATTTCGGAGAAGCGGGAGCGGTCGTGCATGATGTTCCCTTTGGAATGGCAGGTGCCGCCAAGGTGGATGCGTCGGGCGCGAACGGGAAACCGCGGCCAGACGTGCCGAGTGCAGGCGTTTGCTGGTCCATCGCCGCTTTCCGCGTGCCTGGAAGCGAGGGTGCGAGGGGAGCGAATGAGGAACGCTCCCCCGCCCTGCAGCGCCACGGCGAGGCCGTCCTGCGTGGCAGGACATCGCCCGGCACGGCGGATGGCAGGCGCGCTTGCTCCGGCCTTGTTCAGGAAGCGCGCGGACGTTGCGACTGAAGAAAGAAGTTGCGCGCCATCGCGTGATGCCGCAGGCAACCGGCATGTCGGATGCCCATCACCCTGCAGGCGACCCGGCGACATCCGGCCACCCGCCATACGACTGCCCGCCCCACCAAGCCTTGGGCGAGATGCCCCCCGAGGTCCGGGCGGCGTGGCGCGGCCGTTACCTCGGGGAGGCCGAAGCCGAACTCCGGGTTCAGGCCCTGCTCGACCGCGCCGAGGCCGCGCTGCGCTCCGGCGGCGCTCCGGTCACGATCCGGACCCTCTGGATCGCATTGGCTGACCGGGCGGGACGATCGGACGACGCCGACCTGCGCGCCGCCGCTGCCCTGGCCGGCATGGCAATGGGATTGCGGCCATCCTGACGCCCCGGCCGTCAGCACCCCCACATGGCGCGCATGCGGATTTCGTGCCGGGTCAGCGTCGCCTTGCGAGCCCACCACCTCGACCGGCAGCGCCGGCTGAAGGCCCGGTGCCAGCGCAGCAGCGAGGCATAGCCGGCGGCGGTCGGCAGGCCGCTTGCGAACAGGAGGCCCAGGTTAATCAGGCGCGCCTCGACCGCCGGCTCCGTCGCAGCGACCAGGACGTTCTCCACGGCCGCGGCCGCGAGCCCTTCCCATAGCGGCTCGTCCAGCGCGTCGTGCAGGTCAGCCGCGGGATGGTCAGGACGGAGCACGAGAATGGTCATGGCCAACCTTTGCTGGATGGATGCCGATGGGATCGGATCAGGCCGACGCCCGCAAGGGTCACAGGCCGCTCCCGGCGCGTGGGCTTGCGCCCGGCCTCAGCGCCATCTTGCCGACTTGAGCCACCACTTCACCGGCCGGGGCTCGCGCTGGCGCGGCGTGGACGCGGCCTTGCGCGTCTCCTTGGGCACACGCTTCGCAGGCACCCTCGCGGGTTCTACCGCCGCGTCCTGCACCACCTCGGCCAGCGCGGCCTCCGCCATTGCCCGTGCGGCGCGCTCGGCCGCGAGATCCTCATGCCAGCGCGCCTCCTGCTCCTGGTGCGCAGCCCGGAGGGCGTCCGCTGCGTCGCGCGCCGCCTGGGCGGTTTCGGACGCTTCCCACTGCGCCAGCTCCGCATGTCCCAGCTTGGTTTGCAGCTCGCGGACCGTCGCGAGCGCCTCCTGCAGCGCCCGCTCCGCCCGTTCCCGCGCGGCGCGCTCCTGGAGCAGCACCGTCTCGGTGGCGCCGCGGCTTGTGGGGGCGCGATCGCGCATAGCGGCTTCCTGCGCACGATGCCGACCGACAAGCGTGACCGGGACCTCGCCGTCCTGCACGAAGCGTTGACGCGGCCGCGAGGCCGAAGGGCCGCGTATCGCTGGGT